>JAAEMS010000188.1 GCA_024225275.1 Actinomycetes bacterium | reverse complement strand
TCGGTAACGGTACCGGTGATGGTTGGAATGCCGACCGGTGCATCATTGATATTTGTGACGGCTGCAGTTTGTGCTGATGTTAAAGGACCTTCCGCGGTTCCTTGTCCATCTGTATAGGAGACCTCAACGGAGATGAGTGTACCCACATCGGCATCACCCAGGGTATAGGTGCTTGCTGTTGCCCCACCGATTGCCACTCCATTACGCAACCACTGATATGAGAATGCACCAAGGCCATCCGCATCGGAGATACCACTGGTATCAGCAGTCAGGATCTGGTCCTCGGTGACCGTACCTGTGATGGTTGGAATGCCGACCGGTGCATCATTGATATTCACTACGGCTGCAGTCTGGGCGGAGGTCAAAGGCCCCTCACTGGTGCCATTGCCATCAGTATAGCTGACTTCAACGGAGATGAGTGCCCCGACATCGGCATCACCCAGCGTATAGGTACCCGCTGTTGCTCCACCGATTGCCACACCATCACGCAACCATTGATAGGAAAAAGCACCAAGGCCATCTGCATCTGATATGCCGCTGGTGTCAGCAGTGAGGATTTGGTCTTCGGTAATGGTACCGGTA
>JAAEMS010000187.1 GCA_024225275.1 Actinomycetes bacterium | reverse complement strand
CTTCCGCAAGAAGCTGATGGCCTCGAGCACCTACGGCGCCCAGGTCGAGGGCGACGCAGTTTCCTTCCAGACCGCCCTCGACTGGATCAACGCCGGCGAGGTCGACGTGTCGCCCCTCCTGTCCCACGTATACCCCATCGAACAGATCAGCCACGCCTTCGACGTGGCCAACGAGCCCACCGAAGAAGGTGCGCTGAAGGTCAGCGTCACCTTCTGATCGCCGCCTTCACCACCGCTGGGGCACACTGTGCCCATGAGCGAGCGAGACCGAGAGGGCGAGACAATGAGCAGTGGTGACACCCCGTCCAACACCCTCCACTACCGCGACAGCCGGGTGGACGTACACAAGATCGTGGTGGGCGACTTCGAGAACAATGTCTTCGTGGTCCGCTGCCGCGAGAGCGGCGACGCGGTCCTGATCGACGCGGCCAACGAACACGAACGGCTCCTCGAGTTGTGTCGCATGCTCGACGTGCGCACCGTCCTCGAGACCCACGGGCACTGGGACCACATCCAGGCCATCCCCGCGGTGCGCGACGCCGGCATCGAGGTGGGCGTCACCGCCCAAGACGCCTCGATGCTGCCCAGCTACGACTACATCATCGAGCACGACACCGTCATCTCGGTCGGCCGACTCAACCTCCGCACCATCCACAACCCCGGGCACACGCCAGGCTCGATGAGCTTCCTGCTCGAAGAGGCTCCGATCCTGTTCTCGGGTGACACCCTGTTCCCCGGTGGCCCCGGCAACACCAGCTTCGACGGCGGGAGTTTCGACACCATCATCAAGTCGATCGACGAGCTCATGTTCTCGCCCCTGGCCCCCGAGACAATGGTCATGCCCGGACACGGACTCGACACCACGATCGGCCGCGAACGGCCCAATATCCAGGAGTGGGTCGACCGAGGATGGTGAGCGCCAACATCGGCCGCGCAACAGACCACCCGTTCGACTGGGTGTGAGTTTCGGCGGGAGAGGTTTTCTCCTATCCCGATAGTGTAATTAGGATGGCCTCCATGACCGCCCCCCTCTTCCAGGTCGAAGATCTCCATGTCACCGTCGACGGAACCGAGATCCTCAAGGGGGTGAACCTCACGGTTGGTGCCGGCGAGGTGCATGCCCTGATGGGCCCCAACGGATCAGGCAAGAGCACCCTCGCCAATGTCCTCATGGGCTCCTCCGAATACGAGGTCACCCAGGGCCGCATCCATTTCAAGGGCGACGACATCACCGCTTGGGATGTCGACGTGCGGGGTAAGGCCGGCATGTTCCTGGCCTTCCAGTACCCCCAGGAGATCGCCGGCGTCTCGGTCATCAACTTCCTTCGCCAGGCCCTGTCGGCCCGCAAGGGCATCGACCTGTCGGTCCTCGAGCTCCGCCTCTCGATCATGGAGTGGATGGAGCGGCTCGACATGGACCCCGCCTTCGCCGACCGCTACCTCAACGAGGGGTTCTCCGGCGGCGAGAAGAAGCGCAACGAGATCCTCCAGATGGCGGTGCTCGAACCCGAGTTCGCCGTCCTCGACGAGACCGACTCGGGCCTCGACATCGATGCACTCAAGGTCGTGGCCAGCGGGGTACAAGAGGTTCGCGTCGACCGTCCCGACCTCGGCGTGCTGGCCATCACCCACTACCAGCGCCTCCTTGACTATCTCCAGCCCGACCGGGTCCATATCCTGATCGACGGCCGGGTCGTCGACGAGGGCGGCCCCGAGCTCGCACTCCGGCTCGAAGCAGAGGGATACGACGCATGGCAATGACCGACTCAGCTCCCACCCTCGATGTCGCCGCCATCAGGGCCGACTTCCCCATCCTGGCCCGACGGGTCAACGACACCCGGCTCGTCTACCTCGACTCGGCCGCCACGTCCCAGAAGCCCCGGTGCGTCATCGACGCCATGGAGCGCTATTACTCCGAGACCAACGCCAACGTCCACCGGGGGGCCCACACCCTGGCCGCCGAGGCCAGCGAGGCCATGGAGTCGGCCCGTCGGCAAGTGGCCCGGTTCATCAAGGCACCCGAGGCCGAAGAGGTCATCTTCACCAAGAACGCCACCGAGGCCCTCAATCTCGTCGCCCGCTCCTGGGGTGGAACCAACCTGGGCCCGGGCGATGCGGTCGTACTCAGCCACCTCGAGCATCACTCGAACATCGTGCCCTGGCAGATCCTCGCCGCCGAGAAGGGCTTCGAGATCCGGTGGCTCCCGGTGGGCGACGACGGCCATCTCGATCTCAGCCACCTCCCCATCCTGCTCGATGGCGCCAAGCTGCTGGCCGTCACCGCCATGTCGAACGTCACCGGCGCCCTGACCCCGGTCGACCAGATGGTCGCTGCCGCCCACGATGCCGGTGCCCTCGCCGTGATCGACGCCTGTCAGTCAGTGCCCCACCTGGCCACCGACGTTGCCGCCTCGGGCGCCGATTTCGTGGCCTTCAGCGGCCACAAGATGCTGGGGCCCACCGGGGTGGGCGTGCTCTGGGGTCGCCGCGATCTGCTCGACGCCATGCCCCCGTTCCTGGGCGGTGGCTCGATGATCGAGAACGTCACCACCGAGGGGTTCACCACCGCTCCCCTCCCGGCCAAGTTCGAAGCCGGCACGCCCCCTATTGCCGAGATCGTCGGGTTGGGTGCCGCCGTCGAGTACCTCGAGCGTCTCGGCATGGGCAATGTCCGGCGCCACGAGATCGAGCTCACCGCGTACGCACTGCGGGCGCTCGAGAGTCGCTTCGGCGACGAGATCACCGTGCACGGCCCGTCCGAGCCGTCCGAACGGGGTGGCGTGTTCAGCTTCGCCCTGGGCGAGGTCCACCCCCACGACATCTCCCAGGTCCTCGACCAGCACGGGGTGGCCGTGCGGGCCGGGCATCATTGCGCCAAGCCCCTCATGAAAGTCCTGGGTATCGGTGCAACCGCCCGCGCTTCGGTGTACGTATACAACGACGAAGCCGATATCGATCAGCTGATCGACGGCCTCGCCGAAGCGGCCGACTTCTTCACATTCTGACCCTCGAGCACCAGGAGCACCCACCATGGCCGGCCTGGAGGATCTCTACCGCGAGATCATCCTCGACCATTACCGCAGCCCACGTAACCGGGGTGAGCTCGAGACCCCGCCCGCGGTCCGGGCCGAGGGGTTCAATCCTCTCTGCGGCGATGAGATCGTCGTGTACCTCGACGTCGAGGACGGAGTGGTCACCGACATAGCCATCGGCGGCCAGGGTTGTTCAATCAGCCAGAGCTCGGCCTCCATGATGTCGTCGACGGTCAAGGACAAGACCCTCGACGAGGTCGACGACATCATCAAGGCCTTCAAGGCCATGATGTCGCTCCACGAGCACTCACTCGACGACGAAGCGAGTGAGCCCGAAGAAGTGCCCGACGTGAAGCTGGGGGATCTCGAAGCCCTGCGCGGTGTGGTGAAGTTCCCAGTGCGCATCAAGTGCGCCACCCTCAGCTGGAACACCCTCACCCAAGCCCTCGAAGAGGCCGTGGCTGGCGCATCAGCCAACGGCGAAGGCTGACCCCGCTGTGGCCGACCCCGACACCGGCGAGCCCCGCGAGCGGCCCAAGTCGCCCCAGGACCGAGCCTTTCTCAGTGACCACCCCGAACGCGGCCACCTGATCCTCGTGCGCCACGGCGAGCAGGAGTGGCCCGAAGAGAACTCCCCTACGGCGGCATGGATCGACCCGCCCCTGTCCGAACGGGGTCGTCACCAGGCCGAACTGGTGGGCCAGTTCCTCCACCGCGAGCCCATTGCCGCCGTCTACAGCAGCCACCTCAGCCGGGCCCACGACACGGGCCGGGCCATCGGCAAGCACCATGACCTCGAGCCGATGGTCATGAAGGAACTGGCCGAAATCGAGATCTTCCGCGACCTCCCCGACGACCGGCCGGCCACCGACATCCTGGGCGACCACATCCTCGAGGGGGTTCGCGACCGCTTCGTGCGCCTGCGCAAGTGGGACGCCTACCCCATGAGTGAGTCCAGCGCCGAGTTCCGCAACCGAACCGGTCTGGCTCTCGACGCCGTCTTGGCCCGCCATCCCGACCAGACAGTCGTCGTGGCCTGCCATGGGGGGGTCATCAACGCCTTCCTGGCGGAGCTGCTCACCATCGAGATGGACATGTTCTTCCGGCCGGCCCATACATCGGTCCACCGGATCCGCCATGTGGGCCATCACCGGGTCATCGAATCACTCAACGAGACTCATCACCTCCTCGATGAGTCGGGCGCCTCCCACCGGTCCGAGTAGGCCCCGACTCCCACTCCAAGAGCCGTCGGCGGTCCACCACCCGACTCCCACTCCAAATTGGGTGAGTTGGGTTCGTTGGGCGCACCCAACTCGCCCAAATTCACGGAGATCCGGGGGGAGCTTCCGGTCAACCACTCCATTCCGGCGAGGGAGTGCCGACGGGGCACTCATGGCCAGAATCTCGCCTCTCCGCCACCGCCCTGCCCCTCCGTGGGCGGCGGGCCTGTCCCGCCCCGAGTACGACAAGCTGATCGACCTGATCACTACCGATCTCGGAGCCCGGAACCTGCGAGGGACCTACCGCGATGACCTGATCATGCTGGCGGACGGCCGGGAGCTGGGCCTGGTGAGCCTGACCCATCACTGTGTCGACGAGCCCCGAGATTCCTGGGCCCGCGTCGTCCACACCTGGCTCGACACCCTGCTCGACAGCGAGAACGCCGACACCAAGGAACTGTTGGCCCGGTTCGACAGCATCCAGCCCCTGCTCAAGGCCCGGCTCCTGCCCTGGGGTGTCGGTGAGCCCAGTGCCCTGGTGAGCCGACCGGTGGCCCCCGGGCTCGACATCACCCTCATGGTCGATCTCCCCGAGGTCGTGCGCTCGGTGGCCCCCTCCGACGCCCTGCCGTGGGGAGTGCCCGAAGCTGAGCTGTTCCAGATCGCCCTGGCCAACGTCAGGGCTCAGGACCGGCCGATCATCCAGGAGCTGCCCGGCGAGAACGGAGCGGCCCTGATCGCCCTCACCGGCAGCAGCTTCTTCACTGCCACCCATGCTCTCTGGGCCGACCAGTTCGTCGACTCCAACCCCGAGAACGGGCTCCTGCTGGCCGTCCCCAACCGCCACACCGTGCTCGTGCATCCGGTGCGCGACCGCTCTGTGGTCGATGCCGTCCACACCATCACCGTCGCCGCCGACCAGGTGCACGGCTCGGGCCTCGGGGCCATCAGCCCGGTCCTGTGGTGGATCCGTCCCGGACTGGACGGCGAGGTGCATCAGTCGTGGACCGAACTGCCCTGCCGCATCGGCGAGGAACAGATCGAGTTCGCTCCGCCTGAGAGCTTCGTGGATCTACTGAACCGCCTGCCCCACGCCTAGCGGCGTCTTACGCAAAGGGGTCGGCGAACGGGTCGGCGGCGGCCTCCGAGGCCGGTTTGGGCTCGTCTTCGGTGAAACGGGCGTAGCCGGTCTCCTCGAGCTCGGCCGCCAATTCGGGGCCACCGCTCTCGACGATCCGACCCTTGACCAGGATGTGCACCCGATCGGGGCGCAGTTCCTCGAGCAGACGGGTGTAGTGGGTGATGGCGAGAACGCCGAGACCCGACTCTTCGGTGGCAGCCTCGACCCGACGGCTGACCGCCCGGAGCGCGTCGACATCGAGGCCCGAGTCGAGCTCGTCGAGGATGGCGATCCTGGGTTCGAGCACTGCCAGTTGGAGTGTCTCGTTGCGCTTCTTCTCGCCGCCGGACAGGTCGACGTTGAGAGGCCGATCGAGGAACCTCTCGTCGAACCCGATGCGCAAGGCCTCGACCTGCATCCTTTCGAGCACGGCTGCCACGTCGCGACCACCGGCCCGAGCCGACTCCTCGAGCATGTCCCGTAGGGCCACCCCCGGCACCTCGGTGGGGTACTGGAGGGCCAGGAACAGGCCGGCATTGGCCCGCTCCCACGGTTCGAGGGCGAGAAGGTCAGTCTCGTCGAGATGGACCGAACCGCCGGTGACCGTGTAGCCCGGCCGACCCATCAGGACATGGGACAGCGTCGACTTGCCCGAGCCGTTGGGACCCATGACGGCATGGACTTCGCCGCTGGCCACCTGGAGGTCGATGCCCCTCAGAATGGCCGTGCCGGCTACCTCGGCCTCGAGCCCGGCGATGGACAAGGTGCTCATGAGCCACCCTCCTGGGTGATGGTCACGACGACATCGTCGCCGTCGACCCGAATGTCGTAGACGGGAACCGGCCGGGTGGCCGGAAGGGTGACGGCCTCACCGTCGGTGAGCCGGAACTGGGCGCCGTGGCGCCAACACTCGAGGGTCAAGTCGTCGGCCTCGACCATGCCCTCGGACAGAGAGACGTCGGCGTGGCTGCACGTGTCGTCCAGGGCGTAGAAGTCATCGCCGATCCGGACAACGGCCACCAGGCAGCCACCCACATCGACCTTGGTGGCCTCGTCGACCGGGAAGTCGGCCACTGCACCCACCCGGATCTCGGTGACGTCCGCGGTACTCACGACCGGGCTCCGGCCCGCGCTGGAGCCTCGAGTCGACGGCCAACCTCGGCCCGCATCGCGTCGGCCACCGCGGTGATCGGCAGCTGGCTGATGACCTCGTTGAAGAAGCCACCCACCACCAGGCGCTCGGCGACGGTGGGCGGCACCCCCCGGCTCTGGAGGTAGAAGACCTGGTCCTCGTCGACGGGCCCGACGGTGGAAGCATGGCTGCACTTCACGTCATTGTTCTCGATCTCGAGGTTGGGTACCGATTGGGCCCAGGCGTCGTCGGACAGCTGGATGTTGCGGTTGGTCTGGAAGGCGTTGGTTCCGGTGGCCCCCGGACGGACCCGGATCAGACCGGTGTACACCGAGCGGCTGTAGTCGTCGACGGCACCCTTGAACAACAGGTTCGAGGTGGAGTCGGGGGCAACATGGTCCTGGAAGGTCCGGAAGTCGAGAGTCTGATGCTTGTGCCCGAAGTAGAAGCTCACCAGGTTTCCCGAGGCCCCCCGACCGGCCAGCCGGCAGTCGGCT
>JAAEMS010000186.1 GCA_024225275.1 Actinomycetes bacterium | reverse complement strand
TCTCCGTCGTCGGAAGCCACGGTGTCGCTGTCGTCACCGTCACTCGAACAGGCTGCGGTCAGCATTGCGAACGCCATGAGCGCTGCGAGCAGACGCAACCAGGTGCGCTTGTTCATCTCTTCCATACTCCTTGTATCGGGGGTGACCACCGCATCGGGCATGACCCGGAGCGGGGCAATCGGTCACGCTAGATGAGGATGCGACGAATGTCACAACGGGGCCATGGAAGTCCGAAGGAATTCGCCACGTCAAGGTCGTGCGTCCTTCGTGCCGATGGAAGGGGCGAGGAAACCAGGGGCGGTATCGGCCGACACATATTTTCTCCGAAGGCCAAACAATCCGGGTCGTCCGGACGTGAGAGGCATCGGAGGGAGGGCGTCAGCACCCGCCCAAGACGGGGAGACGACCTGTGACAGACCAGCGGCTCATGGAGCCGAACCACACATCAACCGAAACGGGCCAGGGAGGTGATTTCGACACCTTCTTCAAGGCCGCCTACACCGGCACCGTCAACGGATTGATCGGCAATGGCTACAGCCGCGAAGTGGCCGCCGACTGTGCCCAGGAGGCGTTCGTCCGGGCCTACGCCCGATGGTGGCGGATCTCCCACTACCGGGAGCCCGCGGCCTGGGTGAGGAGGGTCGCCGTCAATCTGGCGGTCGACTCACACCGGCACGGGAAGCGGCAGCAGGATCTCCTGCCCCGCATCGCCCCACCCGTCTTGGCCATGACCGACGACGATCCCGGAGCTCCGGGCGAGGAAGGTTTCGACGAACTGCTGTCGGACCTGTCGCCTCAACAGCGCCGAGCCGTCGAGCACTACTACGGCGACGATCTCGACACCGAGACCGGCGCCGCCGCCATGGGCATCTCGCCCGGCGCTTTCCGATTCCACCTGTCGCGGGCCCGCTCCTCACTCCGCACCCGGCTAGCACCAACCCCGGAGGTTTCCTCATGAACCCGATCTCCCCCGATGAACAACAGCTCGACGCGATCCTGTCGTCGCTCAAGCCCCGCATGAACGCGGCCCGCCAGCGGCGCATGCGCATGGCGGCTGTCGCCTGGCTCGCCGTCCCCGCCCTCTGCGGGGTGGCATGGGCGTCCACCAACGGGCCCAGCGGCGCCGACACCACCGAGGTCGCCTCGGTGGCCGACGAGGGTCGGCCCTCGTCACTACTACCCGGCTCCAAGACCGAGGTCACCCCCTGGTATGGCGGCAACGTCGTCGAGGAGCCGACCTGGGCCTTCGAGGTGGAGGTCCCCGAACGACACACCGTCGAGCTCGGAGAGGCCGGGACCATCAAGGTCCAGGAGCAAGAGGGCCAGTACGCCGTCGTCTCCAAGAACCTGACCGCAGGATGGGAGGTCCTCGAGCTCGAAGACGGAGAGGTCATCCGCATCGAGGTCCAGGGCCCATCCGGGAAGTTCGTCTTCGAGATCTTCGACGACGGCGAGAAGATCGTCGTCGAGAGTGCTCCGATCCCCGAGCCCGAGCCCGAGCCCGAGCCCGAGGAGGAGCCGAAGGAAGAGCCCGAGCCCAAGGAAGAGCCGAAGGAAGAGCCCGAGCCCAAGGAAGAGCCCCCGGCCCCCGTTGTCGAACAGGTCGAGATCCCCGTCGGTGACGGTGTTGCCTGGATCCTGGTCAAGCGGGAGGGTGACGTCCTCTGGAAGGCCGACTACTGGGCCCACGAGCACTACGACGTGATCTTCGAGCGGGTCGAGGGACAAAAGGTCCATCTCTGGTTCACCAACGACGGCTACGAGTGGCACGCCAAGGCCTACATCGACGAGTCGGGCACCACCCGGACCGAGGTGTGGCTCGTCGAGCCCGTCTCCGCTCCAGCTGACCTGTGGGTCGAGCAGCCCGGAGTAGGAGCCGTGAAGTTCCTCCTCGAGGGCAACGTCATGCGGGTTCAGGAGTTCGTGGCCGCCGAAGGCTTCGAAGGCCGGATCTACTTCAAGGTCGGCCGCTGGGCCAAGGTCGTCTTCGAAGGGGAAGGCCAGGTCTGGTACATCAAGGCCCGAGGCGAGGGCGGCACCATCTATCCCGAGATCTACCAGGGGTAATCACCCCACACGGCGCATTCAGGACCGACCTCTACCGGTCCTGTTCCCGGCAAGGGCACCCGCTTCGGTGGGTGCCCTTCCCGCGTCAGGGGTGTTGCTTTGGCCGCCTCACGGCGAACCCGTTCGCCTCTTCGAGTGCCCACCTCAGGGGCGTTGCCTTCCCCGCCTCACGGCGGACCCGTTCGCCTCGGTGAGTGCCCACCTCAGGGGCGCGGCTCGCGGGGCAGGGCCAGGATGCGCTCGCCGATGATGTTGCGCAGGATCTGGGTGGTGCCGCCCATGATCGTGTAGCCGGGGGCGTAGCAGATGTTCCGCGACACCCGATTCCAGAGCATGGCGTCGGGGCCGGCGACCCGGGCGCAGAACTGGGCCACCTCGATCTCGAACTCGGTGCAGAGGGTCTTGGTGATGGCCGACCAGCCCTTCGGGGCCTGACCGAGCACCTCCTGCATGACCATGTGGCGCCCGATCTTGTAGATCGACTCGCAATGGGCGATGGCCTGGCGGATGGTCGGGTCGGACGTGTCGGCCAGAGTGAGTGCGTCGTCGTAGAGGGCCCGGTTCGAAACCAGGCGGTCGATACCACCCCGCTCGTGTTCCATCTGGCGCATGATCTGGCCGAAGCTGCCGTTGAGCTGACCCACCAGGTTCTCGTGGGGGACTCGCACGCCCTCGAAGAAGACCTCGCAGAAGTGGCGGTTGCCGGTGAGGTCGACGATGGGTTCGACGGTCAGGCCGGGAGAGTCGAGGGGCACCACGAACTCGCTGAGGCCCTGGTGGGGCGCGGCGTCGGGATCGGTCCGGGCCACCAGGTAGCAGTAGTCACCCTCGGCCGCCCCGCTGGTCCAGATCTTCTGGCCGTCGACGATCCACCCATCACCCTCGCGCACCGCCTTCGTGCGCACGCTCGCCACGTCGGAGCCGGCGTCGGGTTCACTCATCCCGATACACCACATGGCCGTGCCATCGAGGATGCCGGGCAGGTACTTCCGTCGCTGTTCGTCGGAGCCGAACTGGAACAGGCTGGGGCCGATCTGGCGGTCAGCGAACCAGCTGCTGGCCAAGGGTGCCCCGTTGCCGATGAGCGCCTCGACCACCACGAACCGCTCCATGGGGGTGCGGCCTCCGCCTCCGTACTCGGTGGGCCACGTCATGCCCAGCCACCCCCGGCGTCCCAGCTCCTGGGAGAACTCGGCCGAGTTGCCCACCAGCCATGAGTCCTCGCGGACATCGAGGTCGGCCACCGCGGCTCTGGCCACCTCTGTGGCTTCGGCACTCAGGGCTTCCAGTTCCGCTTCGAGGGTGAACTCCACGGCCCGGACCGTACCGCCCCGCCCCCCCCCCCCGCCCCCCCCCCCCCCGCGACTTTTTCCCGGGGGGGTGGGGTTTTTTGGGCACCCCCCGGGGGGGGGGGGTGGGGTGGGGGTCAGCGGTTGAGCACGCCGGTGAGGCCCTCGACGGTGGCGCCACGGATTCGGACCCGGTCGCCCTCGAGGACGGTCTCGACGTCACCACCCCTCGGCGAGGCCTGGTGCGCCTTGAGGGAAGGTCCCAGGCGCTCGGCCCACC
>JAAEMS010000185.1 GCA_024225275.1 Actinomycetes bacterium | reverse complement strand
CTTCAGACCCCGCCCCCACCAGGGCTTCCGAGCTCGATGCCGCCCACGAGCGGCACGCCCACCAGGCCCTGGTCGTGGCGGCCGCCGCGATGCTGCTCACCAGCTTCGTGGGCACCGCCACCAGTATCGCCATTCCCGTCCTCGAGGATGCCTTTCCCGACGCCAGCCTGGCCACCATCTCGTGGGTGGTGTCCGGCTTCAATGTCACCCAGGTCACTCTCATGCTCCTGGGCGGACGGCTGGCTGACCGGTTGGGCCGTCGCCGGGTCTTCCTGGCCGGGCTGGTGGTCTTCGGCTTCGGGGCTCTGCTCTCCGGGGTCGCGCCGATCATTGGGCTCGTCATCGCCGCCCGGGTCCTCCAGGCGGTCGGGGTGGCCTTGGTGCTGCCGGCCTCCCTGGCCGCGGTCCTGCCCCTGTTCCCCCTGTCGCGGCACGCCACGGTGGTGTCGACCTGGTCGTCGATGGGGATTCTGGGAGCGGCGGCCGCTCCTACCATCGCGGCACTCCTCCTCCAGGTCTCCTCGTGGCGACTCGTCTTCGTCGCCGTGGTCCCGATCGCTGCTGTCGCCTGGTTCGCAGGCGTGGGGACACTGCCCGAAGGGGCTCCAGCCGCCAAGCCCGCACCGCTCGATCTCCTCGGCACGTTCTCGGGCACCGTGGCGGTGGGTGGCCTCACCCTGGTGATCGTCCAGGGCCGGGCCTGGGGCTGGACCAATCCCCTGATCGTGGCGCTGAGCGCGGCCACGGTGAGCTCAGCCCTGCTCTTCGTGCGCCAGTCCCTCACCCATGACGAACCCCTGCTCGATTTCGCGCTGCTACGGGTGCGATCCTTCTCCGCGGTCATCGTCACCCTCTTCGCCGGCCGATTCGCCGACCGGCGCGGCTACCGCGGCCTCCTCATCGTCGGCTCGATCCTGCCCAGCATCGGTACCGCCTGGATGGCTTGGCGGCTCGGTCCCGACGGCCGCTACGTCGTCGACTTCCTACCGGGAACCGCCATGATCGGGTTGGGCATGGGACTGTTCATGGGCCCGGCCAACTCCGCTGCATTGCGCGATGTGGCCGAGACCGCGCTGGGCGCCGCCAACGCCGCCTACAACACTCTGCGATTCCTCGGTGGAGCGCTGGGCGTGGCGGTGGGGGCGGCCATCATCGGCGATGCGGTGGGCCACGACCGTCTCGACCGGTTCATCCTGACCTGGTGGGTCATGGTGGCGGTCATGAGCCTCGGGCCCTTGCTGCTCGCGGTGGCGTACCCCCGTCGCCAGTAGGGGTCAGAGAACCGGGTCAGCGGGCTGAGCCGAAGGACCACAGGTCGCCGTCGGCCTGGAGGATCTGGTAGCCGGCCCCGTCCGGGGTCACCGCGAATCCGACCACTGGCGTGGTGAGCCTCTTGGTGCTGAGGTCGCCCAGGTCATCGACCGCGAAGGCATGGACGCTGCCCTTCTCGGTGACGATCCAGTAGCCGCGCCCATCGGGGTGGGCCCGTACGTCGACGGCCGGGCTGTCCAGCCTGGCACCACCGGTCGACCCCTTGAACGCGGCGTCGCCGAACGCGAACACCCCGCCATCGGAGGCAAAGGTCAGATAGCCCTGTCCCGAGGGCGACGAGACCATGCCGATCATCGGCTTGTTCAGAGGGACCCCGGCCATGGAACCGTGGTGGTCAGCATCGCCGAACGGGTAGACCTCACCGTCGGCACTCACCAACCAGTAACCCTTGCCGCTCGGGGTCGAGGCCATCCCCACCACCGGCGCTGAAACGGCCCTGCCACCCGTCGATCCGTGAAAACGGCAGGTTCCGAAGCTGAAGACACCACCGTCGGCGGCCACCAGCCAGAAGCCGGTGCCGTCGGCGCGGGCCGCGATGTCGATCATTGGGGCGTTCAGGGGTAGACCCGCGACATCGCCGTGGTCGGGGGCGCCATTGATCTCGATCACGTCTCCGTCGGCGGTGGCCAACCACACCCAGCCGTCACCCCCGTTCGAGACACCGGCCGGCACGGTTCGCCGATCGGCGACGCTGCGGATCGAGGGCTTGGTGTCTGCCCTGGGGGGAGCGGCCTCGGCCGGCGGGGGTTCGACCGGTGCGCTCTCGTCGACGGGGGCCGGAACCACGATGACGGTGCCACGGTCTCCCACGGTGAGACCACCGGGCGGGGTGTCGTCGATGTGCTCGGACTCGGCACCCAGGAACACATAGACCGACTTGATACAGCCGGTGCTGACCTCAGGGTCGGTGCAGGCGCCGTGGTGGCGGAGGCGTGACCGGAACGATGCCGCCGACACATCCAGCCGGCCCGCGGAGCCCTCGATCCTGATGGTGACCGCCGGACCGCCCGAGTGGCCGACCCCGGTGCGTTCGGTCACATGGGCGCCGGTGAAGTCGCCGATCTCGGGCCACGCGGCCTCGATCGAGGTGGTGCGGATCTGGTGGGTCCATTGGTGCACCGGGTTGCTCCCGGTGTGGTCTCCCGCGTCGACCACGGCGGGGAAGTCGGCATCGAGGGTGGCCCCACCGGTCGAGGCCGAGAACTCGGTCCGGGCGCTCATGCCCGACTCGGTGTCCACACGTATCTCGCCGCTGGTGTCGGCGACCGCCTGGTCGGTGTTGGGGTGTTCCAACTCGGCGCGGGCCTGATCGGGGAACTGGTAGGCATGGCCGCCGTAGACCTGGCACGAGGTGGTGTCGCAGGTCTCGGCGTAGGAGTAGCGGTGTTCGGAGAGGGCGTAGGAGCGGGCCGCCACCGACTGGGCCCGCAGGGCGTGCATGCCGGCGCCTTCGCCCTGGTCGCCCCAGCTCGCGGGTGACTCGCGGGGCACCACACCGCGGAGGTAGTCGTCGACGCCAACATGGTTGACCGTGCGGACCTCGTTGTCGGTCCCCCTGGTCACCACGACGCGACCCCGATACCAGCGGAGGGTACCGCCGGCCGAGCAGGTCACCAGCGGCTCGGTATCGCCCGGATCCAGGGTGACCGGGCGGGCCGACGTTGCCGCCACGGTCCACGCACCACTGCAGTTCGGTGCCGTCTCGATCTGGTAGCCGGAGCCGGTTGGCGTGACCCGCACAGCCAGAGCAGCGATCTCGGTGCCATCCACGGTGATGCCATCGGGGTGGGAGACGGTGACACCGATGTCGTCCCACTCGGTCAGGCGGACCCGGATCGTTTCGGCGTCGGACGTGCCCGCATCGGTGTTCGAGTAGTAGTGGTCGAGGATCTGGCTGTAGGTCCAGCCGTGGTCGACGGCGTAGCCCAGCGAGCCCCACTGGCTCAGGCCGCGGTTGTGGCCCCACCCGAAGCCGGTGACCGAGAGGGTTTCCGGGCTCGGCGGGGCATTGGCGATGGCCGCTGATCCAGCGGCGCGGGCACCTCCGAAGGCCAGCAGGGTGACCAGGAGAGCGACCCCAGGAACCCGAAGCTGGTGCCGCCACATAGCCATGACTGGCCATCGGCGCGGCCCGGGAGCCTCTTGAGGCGCTCAGCCGGGGCCGAGCCGAATTCCCTACTGCCCTGCCCCGGCTCCTACCCGCCGTCGCGCAGGAAGCGGCGCAGGATCTTGCCCGATGCCGACTTGGGGATCTCATCCACGAAGTCGACGAGCCGCACCTGCTTGTAGCTGGCTACGTGCTGGCCCACGAACTCCTGGATGTCGGCGACTGTCGCCGACTCGCCCGGTTTGAGCACCACGAACGCCTTGGGGAGTTCGCCGGCCTCGTCGTCGGGGATACCGATGACGGCGGCATCGGCCACGGCCGGGTGGGTGACGATCAGCGCTTCGAGCTCGGCCGGGGGGACCTGGAACCCCTTGTACTTGATGAGCTCTTTGAGCCGATCGACGATGAAGACGTGGCCGTCCTCGTCGACGACGGCCACATCGCCGGTGTGGAGCCAGCCGTCGGCATCGATGGTCTCAGCGGTGGCTTCGGGGTTGTTGAGGTAGCCAGGCATGACCTGAGGTCCCCGCACCCAGAGCTCTCCCTCGCCGCCGACGGGCTGATCCTCCCCGTCCTCGCTCACGATGCGGCACTCGGTATTGGGAACGGTGATGCCGCACGACCCTGACTTGTAGTCACCCGGCCGGGTGGCATGGGAGACAGGCGACAGCTCGGTCATGCCGTAGCCCTGGACGACCTCACAGCCAATACGTTCGGCCGCTTCCTCGGCGACGTCGCCGCCCAGCGGTGCTGCCCCCGAGAACACCTGGCGGAGACTCGACAGGTCGTACTGGTCGACCAGGGGGTGCTTGGCCAGGCCCAGCACGATCGGGGGCACGGCGAAGAACCGGCTGACCCCCCGGTCCTGGATGAGCTTCAGGCCCTCTTCGAGGTCGAAGCGGGGCATGGTGATGACGGTGCAGCCCGAGGCCAGCAACCCGTTCATCAGGACCTGCATGCCATAGATGTGAAAGAAGGGCAGCACGGCCAGAGCGACCTCGCCGTCGTCGTAGGGCATGATCGGTTCGGACTGGGCCAGGTTCGCCACCAGGTTGTGGTGGGTGAGCATCACGCCCTTGGGTAGGCCGGTGGTGCCCGATGAGTAGGGGAGTACGACGGTGGCGGTCAGTGGGTCGAGCTCGACCTGCTCGAGCGGCTCACCGAAGAGGTCGGCGATGGGAGCCCCGACCCCAGCGGCCTCGCCGATGATGTACAGCTCGGTGGCGTCAGTGCCTTCCATGGCCTCGCGGGCGACCTCAGCGAACATCGGTACGGTCACTACGATCGAGGCGCCGGCGTCGTCGAGCTGGAACCGAACCTCCTCGGCTCCATAGGTCGGGTTCACGGTGGTCACGACACCGCCGACCACCGCGACACCATGGAAGACGACCGCGTACTCGGGGATGTTGGGCGCCATCAGGGCCAGGGTCGACCCGGGACCGAACCCTTTGGCGGCCAGGCCGCCGGCCAGCCGATGGACCAGATCGGAGAGCTCGGCGAAGGTGATGGTGCGCCCGGTGGGACCGTCGATGAGAGCGGGTCGATCTGGTGCCCGCTCGGCGTGGCGGAGCACGAACGTCGTTATCGGAACGACAGGGATCTCGACATCAGGAAGTGGGCTGCCATGGATGATCGTCATGACCCCATTCTGACACCCTCGGCCCTCGAGTCCCTCAGCCGGTCAGGCCCTGGCTGGGTTGTCGCCGCCTGGGGCGGACCGCCGGAAGTGATCAGCCGGTCAGGCCCTGGCCGCCATCGACGGGGAGGGAGATGCCGGTGATGAAGCGGGCCTCGGTGCTGTGGAGGAACAGGGCCGCGTGGGCCACGTCCCAGGCCGAGCCCATCTTG
>JAAEMS010000184.1 GCA_024225275.1 Actinomycetes bacterium | reverse complement strand
GCGGTCCAAGGGGCGTCGATCCGACGGGAGGTCGCCCGTCGGGTGTGGGGCTTCGCCCGCCCCTACCGCTGGAAGATCCTGGCCTTCGTGGCCATCATCGCCTTCACCGCGCTGGCCAGCATCGTTCCGGCGCTGATCTTCCGGGAACTGCTCGACAACGCTCTTCCCAACACGGACCGCGGCCTGGTAACAACCCTTGCCCTGCTGATGGTGGTGGTGGCCCTGATCGAGGCGGTCCTGAACCTGCTCGAGCGTTGGTGGTCCTCCCAGATTGGCGAAGGAGTCATCTACGACCTCCGAGCCGCCTTGTTCGACCACGTCCAGCGCATGCCCCTGTCCTTCTTCCTTCGCACCCAGACCGGCGCCCTCATCAGCCGGTTGAACAATGACGTCATCGGTGCCCAGCGGGCCCTCACCGGCACCCTCGGTTCGGTCGTGTCGAACGTGATCACCCTGGTCACAACTCTGGTGGCCATGGCCTTGCTCGAGTGGCGCCTGACCCTGCTCGCCCTGCTCGTGCTGCCCGCTTTCATCCTGCCCACCCGTCGGGTCGGCACCCGCCTCCAGGAGCTCACCCGCGAGGGGATGAACCTCAACGCGGCGATGAACACCACCATGACCGAGCGGTTCAATATCTCAGGCGCCCTTCTGGTGAAGCTCTTCGGCCGCCACGACGAGGAGCGCGACGAGTTCGCCGCCCGGGCCGCGCAGGTGCGCGACATCGGGATTCGGTCGGCGATGCACAGTCGGGTGTTCTTCATCTCCCTCGGCCTGGTGGGCACCATCGGTACCGCCCTGATCTACGGGCTGGGCGGCCACTTCGTCATCAACGGGACGATCTCCATCGGTGATCTCGGGGCCATGGGCCTGCTGGTCGGGCGTATCTATCAGCCCCTCACCGGGCTCACCAACGCCCGGGTAGACGTGATGACGGCACTCGTGTCGTTCGAGCGGGTGTTCGAGGTTCTCGACGCTCCCGATCCACTGGCCGAACGGCCCGGCGCCGTGGACCTGGTCGATCCCCGCGGTCACATCGAGTTCGAGCAGGTGGTGTTCGCCTATCCGGGCCTCGACCAGACCGCGGTGGCGTCGCTCGAACACCAGGCCCCGGTCGACCCTTCGGCCGGTCGGGTGGTTCTCGACGGACTCGACCTCACCATCGAGCCGGGCCAGACCATCGCTCTGGTCGGACCATCAGGGGCGGGTAAGACCACGTTCACAACCCTGGTCAACCGTCTCTACGACGTCTCCGAAGGTGCCGTCCGCATCGATGGCCACGATGTCCGCGATCTCACCACCGGGTCGCTGCGCGAGGCCATCGGCGTGGTCAACCAGGATCCCCACCTGTTCCACGAATCGGTGGGCGACAACCTGCGTTTCGCTCGCCCCTCGGCGACCACGGCTGAGATCGAGGAGGCAGCCCGGGCGGCACGCATCCATGATGTCATCGCCGGACTCCCCGACGGATACGACACCGTGGTGGGCGAGCGGGGCTACCGCCTATCGGGGGGCGAGAAGCAGAGGCTGGCCATCGCCCGCATGCTGCTCAAGGATCCTGCCATCGTGATCCTCGACGAGGCCACCAGCCAGCTCGACTCCGAGAACGAGCATCTGATCCAGGAAGCCCTGGCCGATGCCCTCGAGGGGCGGACCGCCCTGGTCATCGCCCACCGCCTCTCGACCATCCGCGACGCCGATGCCATCCTGGTTCTCGACGACGGCAGGCTGGTCGAGCAGGGCCAGCACGCCGACCTGATGGCGGCCAACGGCCTCTACGCCGAGCTCTACCAGACCCTGGTCCGCAGCCAGCAGGACCAGCTCACCCTCTGACAGAACAGGACCGCCAGGTACACACTGACCCGGCGGCCAAGGATCCTGCCAGGGGCCAGGTGTCAGATCCAGTGGGCGGCCTGATCGGTGAGGGCCACGGCTTCGTCGAGCGGTACCGGACGGCTGAACAGGTAGCCCTGGGCCATGTCGCACCCGAGGGTCCGCAGGACCTCGAGCTGCTCGGGGGTCTCCACCCCTTCGGCCACCGACTTCAGACCTAGCGAGTCGGCCAGCACGAGTGAGGCCGACACGATGGCCCGGTCCTGGACCGCGGACCCGTCGAGACCCTCGACGAACGAACGATCGACCTTGAGACTGTCAGCCATGGAGAACCGGCGCAGATAGTCGAACGTGGCGTGGCCGGTCCCGAAGTCGTCGATTGCGATCCGGACCCCGAGATCCTTGAGCCGATTGAGAGTGGTGACCGCGGTGTCCATGTCGTCGACCAGAGCGCTCTCGGTGACCTCGAACACGACCCGCGACGGTGGTACCTGGTGGCGGTCGAGTGCCGCCACCACGTTGTCGATCAGCCCCGAGGAGGCCAACTGTCGGGCCGAGAGATTGATCGTCATGGCGATGGCCTCACCGGTGGGCGGGACCGGCCATGCCGCGGCGTCGCGCAAGGACTGATCGATGACCCAATTGCCGAGGGGGACGATGAGCCCCGTTTCTTCGGCCACCTGGATGAACTGGCCCGGCGGGAGCATGCCGTGTCCGGGCCGCTCCCAACGCACCAGTGCCTCGACCGCGGTGATCCGCCCGTCGCGGAGACGGATCTGGGGCTGGTAGTGGAGGATCAGCTCGTCTTGGGCGAGGGCCACATGGAGGGCGGCCTCGAGCTCGTGGCGAGTCACCATGTTGCGGTGGAGGTCCTCTTCGAACAGGGCGTAGCGGTCGCGGCCCTCCTCCTTGGCCCGGTACATGGCGAGGTCGGCGTTGGCGATGAGCGTCTCGGCCGATGTGTCCGACGACCAGGCCAGGGCGATACCGATGCTGGCCGATACGTGGACGACAGCCCCGTCGAGATCGACCGGCGCCGCCAGCTCACTGGCCAGCCGTTCGGCCACCGTGACCGCGTCGCCCTCGTCGAGGATCTCATCACAGATCATGACGAACTCGTCGCCGCCGAGCCGGCCAACGGTGTCGCCCGAACGTAGGGGGCGCTGGAGGCGAGCGGCGACCTCGCGCAGGAGGCGGTCTCCCTCGGCATGACCCCGGCTGTCGTTGATGACCTTGAACCGATCGAGGTCGACGAACAGGACCGCCATGCCGGTTTCGCGCCGGTCGAGGCGGGCCACGCCCTGTTCGATGCGATCCATGACCAGGGTGCGGTTGGGCAAGTCGGTGAGCTCGTCGTGCAGGGCTTGATGTTCGAGGGCGGCCTCGAAGCGGTGACGTTCGATAGCCAGGGCGGCCAGCTGGGTGGACTGACGGAAGAGCTGGCGCTCGGTGGGGTGAGGGCGAGCCCTCTGGGGGTGGAACACCACCAGGGCACCCAGCACGTTGGCCGAACCAGGCGACCGTAGGGGCATGATCCAGCGAGCAATGAGCCCCGTGTCGGCCAGCGGCCCGGCGATCGAGGACCACGCGGGGTCGGAGTCGATCAGCCCGGTCAGGGAGTCTTGGCCCTCGAGCAGTATGTCGACACTACCCAGGGGGCCCGTGGGTGACTCGAGCACTTCGATGATCTCGGCCGGCAGGCCCGGACGAGAGGCGAGTCGGAGATGCTCGCCGTCGGCCACGCCCACCAGGCAATGCGACCCCACCACACTGCGTTCGATACGGGAGGCGATGCGTTCGAGGGTCACCTCGAGGGGAAGTCCGCGGGCGACCTCCTCGAGCATCACAGCCTGGTCGCGCATGAGGGTCTGAGCCCGACGCCGGCTAGTGACATCGCGACCATTGAGCACGACACCCCCGATATCGGCATCGTGTAGGAGGTTGTTGGCCACCAGCTCGACGGTTCGACCACCGGCCTCGCTGGACAGGGTCAGCTCGACCGGCCCGCTGAGCCCGGGCTCGGACAGGGCACGACGTATGAAGGTCTGGGCCTGTTCGAGATCGATGGGGTCTACCGCCCCGAGCAGGTCATCGCTGAGGTCGTCGCCCGCCGGTAGACCGAGGATGCGTTCGGCCGCAGGGCTGGCGTAGCGGACCCGACCGTCAGGGTCGAGAACAACGGTGGAGTCCGCCGAGTGCTGCACGAGGGCTCGGAACCGACGCTCACTGCTACGCAGCTGGTCGCGGGCCTCGATCCGGTCGGTGACGTCGCGGGCGGAGAGGACGAGCCCCCCGACCGACGGATCGTCGAGCCGGTCGATAGCGCCGAACTCGAACACCCGGTCGTCGATGCCCTCGGCGACGACCTCGAGCTCGCGGGGAGCGGCCGGTTGCCCCGACCCCAACACTCCCTCGAGCCAGGACTCGAGCTCGGGCCGGCGGTCGGCGCGCACCAACTCGGCCGCCGAACGGCCGACCACCTCAGTGGTCTCGCGGCCCAGCAGAGCACCAGCCCCAGGGTTGATGTAACGAATGGTCAGGTCGCCGTCGAGAACCGCGATGAGATCAGTGGTGTTCTCGACCAGGGTCCGGTAGCGCTGCTCATCGAGGCCGCCGGGGTCGAGCTCGCGGTAGATGGCCACGTACGCGGGGGGCTGATCGTCGGCGCCGCGGGCGGCGAAGCAAGTGGCTTCGACCCATACGGGTGAACCGTCGCGACGGTGAAGAGAGAGCTCGAAGCGAGCGGTATCGCCCTGTTCGACCTGGCTGGCCACCTCGTCGAGATCGGCGGTGTCGGTAGGGTCCCCGACGAAGAGGCCCGGGGTCCGGCCCAGGAGCTCGGCCCGCTCGAAACGGATCAGCCGGCACAGGGCATCGTTGACGAAGACGAGGGTGGGCTCATCGTCGTTGCTGGGCGCGCGGGTGACGGCGATTCCGTCGCCGGCCTGGAGTACCACGGCCTCGGCAATGGAAATCTCTCGGCCGACCGACTCCTCGTCGACGACACGCAACCGAGACCGACCGCCAACCGACGTGGTCGGCACGTCCCCATCCTGCAAAGTGTCTCACCTCCGCCGGGCCGTACCGGTGAGCTGGAGCGTAGTGACCAACACCCCCCGATCGACGGATACCGTCACCCAGTGATGACCAGTACGACCTGGGGTGTGGGCGAGCTGATCGCCACGGTGAACGAGCTCCTCGAGGGCTACTTCCCCGACGAGGTCTGGGTGCAGGGTGAGATCCGAAACCTGAACCGCAGCCGCGCCGGCCATGTCTACTTCGACCTGGTGGATGCCGACGATGAAGACGGTCGCCCCCGCGCCACCTTGCCGGTCGCCCTTTTTGCCCGCGACAAGTTCGTGGTCAACGCGGTGCTGAAGGAGTCGGGCTCGGTGCGCATGACCGACGGCATCGAGCTTCGCATCCGCGGCCGGGTGCGGATCTGGGACGGCCAGGGCCGATTCCAGCTCGTCATGTCGATGGTCGACCCCACCTGGACCCTGGGCCGGCTGGCTGAGGACCGTGAAGCCCTCCTGACCGCCCTCGGCGCCGAGGGCCTGCTGGGCCGCAACCGCGCCCTGACCCTTCCGTCGGTTCCGCTCGAGCTGGCGGTGGTCACCAGTGATGGCAGTGCGGCCAGCGCCGACTTCCTCGACCAGCTCGACCAGTCGGGGTACGGGTTCCGGATCATCCTGGTCGACACCGCGGTTCAGGGAGTCGACGCACCGGCCGGGCTGGCTCGCGCCCTGATAGCCGCGGCCCGGTGCGCACCCGTTGTGGCCTTGGTCCGAGGGGGCGGGGCCCGCACCGATCTGGCCGCGTTCGACGACGAGCAGGTGGTCCGTACCATCGCCGGGCTCGACCGGCCGGTCATCACCGGCATCGGTCACGAGACCGACCAGTCGATCGCCGACGTGGTGGCCCATACCGCCCACAAGACGCCAACTGCGTGCGCCGCCGCCCTGGTCGACGCGGTCACCCAATGGCGCACGGCGGTGGAACAGACCTGGCACTCGGTCAGGATTCGTGCCGACACCACCCTGACCGGCGCCGAACACGGGGTCGACCGGGCCGGCGAGCATGTGCGCCGCAACGGGGACCGGCAGATTCACCACGCCGACCGCGAGGTCGACCGCCAGGCTGGGGCCATCTGTCGGCTAGCCACAGCCGTACCCGACCGGGCCGAACACGAGCTGGCCGCAACCGTCGATGCGCTCAGCCGGCGCCCGGGCCGCTTGATCGACCAGGCCACCCGCCTGATCGAGACCCTCGAGTCCCGCCGCCGCCTGCTCGATCCCTCGCGGCTCATGGAGCGGGGCTGGTCGATCGTCACCGATGCCAACGGCTCCCTCGTCCGTGGACCCGCCGACGCCGCACTCGATACCGAACTGACCGTCACCGGATCGGGTGGTGCGGTGAGAGCCGTCGTCACCGAACACCCCGACCCTGACCCCACCGACCCCGAAACGGAGACCCATGGCCGACAGTGATTCCCCGAGCACCAACTCGATTGGTTACGCCGAAGCCCTGAGCGAGCTCGAGACGATCCTCGACGAGCTCGAGACCGACGATGTCGACGTCGACCTACTGGCGTCGCGGGTGGCTCGGGCCGCCGATCTGGTCGAGCTGTGCCGGACCCGCATCGGGTCGGCCCGAACCGAGGTCGAACGCATCGTGGCCCGCCTCGATGATCTCGGCGACGGACCAGCAGCCGACCACGAGGACTGAGCGGCCAACCGTGACCACCCCGTCCGAGCCCGAGGCCACTGCGCCCTCGCCCCTCGAGCGCCTCGACGCGCCCGTCTTCACCAATCCGATACTCGACCCTCACGGCCTTCCCCAGCTCGACACCGACAGCTTCCAACCCGTCGACCCCAGACAGCTTCAGCTCGAGCTGGGCTTGTTCGGAGCATCAGTGGCCCTCTTGGGCATCGGTCTGGCCGTCGTAGTCGCGGTCGCGACCTCGGTCGGGTGGGCCATCGCCGCGCTGGCCCTGGCTCTGGCCGTGGGGATCGGCGGTGCCAGGGCCATCATCGCCGGTCACCGGCGCAGAGGCTGGCTGGTGCGCGAGCACGATGTGTCGATCAGGCGGGGCATCATTCGCCGCAAGGTCACCACCGTCCCCTTCAACCGCGTCCAGCACGCAGCGGTCAATACCGGACCCCTCGATCGTCACTTCGGTCTGGCCCGTCTCGAGGTGTACACCGCCGGTGGGCAACAGGCGAACCTCAGTCTCGAGGGTCTCCCCCACGAACGAGCCCAGCAGCTGCGCGAGCTAGTCACCGATCGGGCCCAGACCACCGAGCGATGACCGAGGCCGACCCACCACCGCCTTCGGCCGATACCGGGCGCGAGGCCGCCCTCCGGGCTCTGGAGCAACCACGCCGGATGGCTCCCATCGCCATGTTGTTGGGGTTCGGAAGCCGGCTGCGATCAGCCCTCCGCCAGTTCGGACTCGTCCTGGCCTTGGCCCTGCTCCGATCGGGCGGACGGGCGGCCCTGACCCTTCTCGCCATTGGCCTCCTCATCACCGCCGTGGCCAGCATTCTGTCGTGGCTGCGCTTCACCTACCGGGTCGAGCGCGACGAGTTGGTCGCCGAACAGGGGGTGATCAGCCAACGTCGGATCGCCGTACCCATCAGCCGCATCCAGGGCGTGTCGGTCGACCAGCAGCTGACCCACCGTATGCTCGATGTGGTTCGGGTGGCGGTCGACACCGCGGGCTCCGCCGACGACGAGATCGTCCTCGACGCGGTACCCCGGGAGACCGCTCAACAGCTCCGGCTGGTGGTGCTCGGAAGCGCCGATCGATCCCAGCCCGAGATCGCCGACGACCCCGATCCGGCTGACGAAGGCCCGGTACTGCTCCGCCGTACCCCTCGAGACCTGACGGTGGTTGCGCTGACCCGGAGCCCGTTCCGTTTCCTCGGGGCCGCGGTCGGTTCCCTGGTGGCCTTGAGCTCATCCCTCGATGACTTCGTCGATCCCGAGGACGTCGGCCGAGCGGTGCAGGACAACCTGCCCGGAACCAGCACCGTGTTCCTGGTGGTAGTGCTGACCCTCGGCGCGGTGATCGGGTTGTCGATCCTCGGGGTGCACCTCCGCTACCACGACCTCGAACTGAGGCTGACCGCGCGGGGCTTGCGCACCACCTCGGGGTTGATCGAACGCCGGGAGCGCATCGCCCCCCTGGCCCGCATCCAGCGCATCCGGTGGTCGGCGAACCCCATCCAGCGACGGCTGGAGCTGAGCAGTGTTGCCATCGACCAGGTGCACGCCGGTCCGACAGGTGAGGCTGTGACCGGTGGTGTGCGTCTGCCCGGCACCCGTCCGGCTGAGCTCACCGCCCTCCTCGACCTCCACCTACCCGAGGCAGTCCGGCCCACAGACCTCGACCGTCGCCTACCCCGGGCAGTGATCCAACGGACCCTGGGCTTCGTCGGCGCCGGCAGCGCCGCGGCCCTCACCGCGGGCCTCATCCTCGGAGGGCCCGGGTGGTGGACGGCCCTGGTGGTCACCAGCGCAGTCTTGATTGGGGTCAGCCAGGTCTTGGGGTGGCGGTCGTTCCGGTGGGGTTTGAGCCCTTCGGTGGTCGAGGTGGCTCAGGGTCCGTTCCTGCGCCGAACCACACTGGTCCAACTCCGAAAGGTCCAGACGGCCGCGACCACTCGGGGCCGGTTCGACAGGAGGCGGGGCCTGGCCACCGTCGTCCTCGCCACGGCCAGCGGTGCCGTGCGCCTTCCCCACATCGAACTCGAGACGGCCCGGGCCCTGCGCGATCACACCTTGGCCGTGGTGGAGTCCAGCGACAAGCCCTGGATGTGATGCTCAGTGGGCGGCGACGGTCGCTTCGGCGTAGTGGGCCAGAGCGTCCTCCAGTGAGGCCTCCCACACTCCGAACTCCGCCGCCACCGCGGTGACCCACGGAGGCCGATGCACCGAGGCCACGGTGACCGGCGGATCGATGGGCCCGTACTGGAGGGCCTGTCGAGCGAAGCTGGTGGCGTAGTCGGGGGGGCGGATGTCGCGGGCCAACTCGACCAGGGCGTACGGATCAGGGGTCTCCCGTAGGGCACTGACGAATCGGTGCACCACGACCGAGCCTGGCTCGATACCACCCCCGGCCAACCCGGGGCCGTCGGCGATGATGGCCCCCCTCACCAGGTCAGGTCGGGCGCCGGCAATGAGAAGGGCGATGTACCCGCCCAGACCGCGACCCAGAATCGTGCTCGGGCCCAGGTGGGTAAGGGCGGTGTCCGCGTCACCCATGAGAACCTCGGCCGTGTAGCCCCCACCGGTGGGCACGGTCGAGCCACCGTGGCCGGTGAAGTCGAGGTGCCAGATCGGGCCCGACCATTCCGAGACCCGCTCGGGAACCTCGCGGGGCGACCGCTCGCCCAGGCCGTGCAACAGCAGGAGGGGGGAGCCTTCTCTGTCCCCGAGTTGGTGAAGAGCGAGCTGAACTCGACCGTGGGTGAGCAGCACGGGCGGCGGTTGAGACCCAACGGCGGCGGTCACGAGATGAACTCCAGGATCCAGCCGGCCACCAGCTCGGCTTGCTCGATGTGCACGAAGTGGCCGGTGCCTTCCATGACCTCGAGACGGGAGCCGCGGGGCAGGTAGGGGGTGATGTCCTCGGGCTGGGTACCCCAACCCATCTCCTCGAGCTCGAGCCCGAGGACACCCAGGAAGGGCATACCGAGGCCAGGCATGCGGTACAGCGACCACTCGGGCCGGAAGGGTCCGAAGCCTCCGAACTTCATGGCCGGGTCGATCTTCCAACGCCAGCCGTCCTCGTCCTGCTGAGCACCGATGGGAACCAGATAGCGGAGCCAGTCGATGTCGAGGCGGGGGTTCATCCGGCCTCGGCGGGCGGCCAGCTCGTCGATGGTTCCCGGCTTGCGAACCAGCTCGGGGATGCGGCGGCGGTGATCGAGCCACCCACCCAGCTCGCCGGCCAGGAGGCGGGTGCGCTCTCGGTCGGGGACGTCGGGCTGAGGTCGCTTCGAGGGCAGGCCGTCGAGGTTGACGAGATGACTGAAGCGATGGGCGCAGGCGTCGGCCAGCTGCATCATCATCCCTCCACCCTTGCTGTGCCCGACCACCGGGACCGGCCGCGGGGTGATGGTGTCGAGCACCGCCAGCGCGTCGCGCAGATCGGACTCCCAGCTGTACAGGGCGGCATGGTTGCTGTCGCCATGGCCCCGCTGGTCCCAAGCGATCACCCTCCACCCGGCGTCGGCCAGGAGGGGGGCGAAGGCGTCGAAGGTGCCGGCGAAATCGAAGCCACCGTGGGCCAGCAGGAGGGGCGGGTCGAGCTCGTTGCCCCACTCGTGGGCGGCGACACCGATTCCGGCCGCGTCGATGCGGTAGCTCCGGTCGGGACGCCGAGCGCCGGGATAGGTGACCACCCCTTCGGGGGCCGTGTCAGCAGTGCTCGACATGACGTGCAGGGTAGGGCCATGCCCCGGGGGTCCTGCAAGGTCAGGGACGTGACATGTGGCCCGAAAGCCGGGCGCTATTCGCCCGCCGCCGCGATCTGGTCGGCCACCGCCAACACCCGACGGGCCCGCTCGAGGTGGGGCACATCAACCATCTCGCCTCGGAACGCGAAGGCCATCCGGCCCGCCTTCTGGTTCTCCTCGAAGGCTTCGAGCAGTTCACGGGCGTCGGCGACCTCGGTGAGGTTGGGCGTGAAGGCCTCGTTGATGACGGGGATCTGGTTGGGGTGGATGCTGATCTTCCCCGTGTACCCCATGGCCGCTCCCTCATCACAGTCGGCCCGCAGACCGTCGAGATTGCCGATATCGACGAACACGGTGTCGAGGGGCTGCACCCGGGCCGCGGTAGCCGACACCAGGCACATGACCCGGGCGTAGCGGAAGACCTCGAGCAGCTGGCCGTTGTCGTCGCGGTTGCGGCGGGCCCCGATGGCGGCCGACAGATCCTCGGCCCCCCACGTCAGGGCATCTACACGATCGGCTGCAGTGGGGATGTCGCCGATGGTGAGCAGGCCCTGGGGGGTTTCGGTGCCGAGCACGAGGAGCTTGACCGAGCCGGCCTCGTGACCGTGTTGAGCCTCGAGCTCGGTGATGATGCGATCGATCTCGACCACATCCTGCGGGCCCTGCACTTTCGGAACGAGATAGGCGTCAGGGGGGTTGGTCATGGTCCCGTCGAGGTCGGCGCGACCCCAAGGCGAATCGAGGGGGTTCATACGCACCACCCTCTCCTGCCGACCGAAGTCGACGTCGGCCAACCACTCGGCCACGGTGACCCGCGCCGAGTCCTTGTTGTCGGGGGTGACCGCATCTTCGAGGTCGAGGATGAGCGAGTCGGCCTCGGTGGCCAACGACTTGGTGAGCATCTTCTCGTTCGCACCCGGTACGAAGTGGGTGCTGCGGCGGATCCGGCTCATGAGACCGGCCGCTTGAGCATCATGCCGTTGCGCACCGCGGTGGCCACGACTTCGCCCCTCTGGTTGGTCCCGGTGTGGGTGAAGGTCACGATGCCCCGGTCGCGTTTGCTGCTCGACTCCCGCATCCCAATGACCTCGGTGGCGGCGAACAATGTGTCACCGATGAACACCGGGTTGGGGAAGCGGGCCTCGTCGAACCCCAGATTGCCGATCGTGGTTCCAAGTGTCGTATCGCCCACGGACAGGCCGATGAGAGTGGCGAACGTCCACATGCTGTTCACCAGGATCTGCCCGAACTGGGAGTCCCTGGCGAACTCGGCGTCGAGGTGGAGGGGCTGGGGATTCATGCTCATCGTGGTGAAGAGCAGATTGTCGGTCTCGGTGCAGGTTCGACCCGGTTGATGCTCGAATGTCATCCCCACTTCGAACTCTTCGTAGTACAAGCCAGCCATGGCGTTCCTTCCCTCGCGCTCGATCTGCTCCAGCGGTTCTAGTCTCTCTAGGCAGGGGTTGCGACCGGCAGCCTCCACCTAAACCCCAGACACACCCCAACCGATGGGTCTGGGGCCGGCACATCCAGCGACAACAGTCGTGGTCGAGGAAAGGCATCCGATGCGAGACTGGTCAACCCCCGGCGAGAAGCCATGGTTCCAGCTCGGCTCCGTCCCGGTCACCACGAGCACCCTGATCGCGCTCGTCATCGGAACGAGCATGTTCTTCATCGCCGCCGAGGGTGAGCTTCAGCCCACCAGCCGTTATCTCTATTTTGACACCGACCATGTGCTCCACGGCCAGCTGTGGCGGCTGGTGACCTGGTGGATCCCCAACCCGCCCAGTCTCTGGGCGGTCATCGACGCGGCGATCATCTGGTACATGGGCAACCAGCTCGAGGGGGCCCTGGGCCGCGACCGCATGGTCCGGTTCATCGCCTACCTGACGATCGTTCCGCCCCTTGTCCTCATCCTGCTCGACCTGAGCTTCATTCCCGGATCGGCCTCGTTCCTGGGCACCGCCTCACTCCTGTCGTTGGCCCTCATCCTCTCGTTCATCACCTACATGCCGGGGGCCCGTTTCTTCTTCGGCATCCCGGGCTGGATCCTGGCCGTAGTCATGGTCGGCGTGAACGTGCTCGGCCTGCTCGGTGATCGGGCGTGGCACTCGCTCTTCTTCCTGCTCAGCGTGGTGGGTGTGGCTCTGCTGGCCGCTCGGGCCTTCGGCCTGGCCGACTCGGTCGAGTGGATTCCCCGCCTACCCCTCCCCGGCGGCGAGCCCGGACCGGTCCATCAGCCCCGCCGGCGTCGCCGACGGCAGCGCCCGGCCACGGTCACCGAGATCAACCCCATCCAGTCCCAGCTCGAGGAGATGGAGATCGACGCCATCCTCGACCAGGTCGCCTCCGAGGGCCTCGACAGCCTCAGCCGCGCCCAACGCAAGAAGCTCGAGGACCAAGCCAAGAAGCGCCGCCGCGACCGCTAGCCGGGCCGGGGACCAGCGCGACCTGGCGTCGGGGCCACCCACCCGACTCGTTGCCCACTGGAGGCACAGGGTCCGCGAGGCACGATCAGAGGTTGTGAGACCCTTCCCGGTCCGATTGCCTGGATCGGGTGACTGACCCCGCCCCTGAGGCTGAACGCCGCCGTACTTTCGCCATCATCAGTCACCCTGACGCGGGCAAGACCACCCTCACCGAGAAGTTTCTCCTCTATGGAGGGGCCCTCACCTCCGAGGCCGGTTCGGTCAAGGCTCGCGGCGAACGTCGCTCGGCCACCTCCGACTGGATGGAGCTGGAGCAGAAGCGTGGTATCTCGATCACCTCGACCGTGCTCCAGTTCCCGTACCGCGACTGTGTGGTCAACCTCCTCGACACCCCCGGTCACCGCGACTTCTCCGAAGACACATACCGCGTGCTGGGGGCCGCCGACGCCGCGGTGATGGTGCTCGACGCGGCCAAGGGCATCGAGCCCCAGACCCTGAAGCTCTTCGAGGTGTGCCGAGAGCGCAACCTGCCCCTGCTGAGCTTCATCAACAAGTGGGACCGACCCGGCCTCGACGCCCTCGATCTCATCGACATGGTCGAAAAGCAGATCGGCCTCACTCCCCATCCGGTCACGTGGCCCGTGGGAATCGCCGGCGACTTCCGGGGCGTGATCGATCGCCGCAACGGCGAGTTCGTCCGATTCACCCGCACCGCCCACGGCGCCACCGAGGCCGGCGAGGAAGTGGTTGACCCCGACCGCGCCGCCGAGGAAGAAGGTGATGCCTGGCTCGAGGCCGTCGGCGAAGTCGAGCTACTCGACACCGACAGCACCGAGGTCGATGTGGAGTCGTTCCTCGCAGCCGAGACCACGCCCACGTTCTTCGGGTCGGCGCTCACCAACTTCGGGGTTCGCAAGCTCCTCGACTCGGTCATCGAGCTGGTACCGCCGCCCCGCCCTCGCCTCGACATCAATGACCTACCCCGGCCTCTCGATGCCCCCTTCAGCGGATTCGTGTTCAAGGTCCAGGCCAACATGGACAAGGCCCACCGCGACCGCATCGCCTTCTTCCGGGTGTGCTCCGGCCGATTCGAACGGGGCATGGTCGTCACCCACCAGCCCACCGGCAAGCCCCTGGCCACCAAGTACGCACACCAGGTATTCGGCCAGGACCGGGAGACCATCGAGGAGGCCTTCCCCGGCGATGTGGTCGGCCTGGTCAACGCCAACGAGGTGAAGGTGGGCGATGCCCTCTACGTGGGCGAGCCCGTCGAGTTCGCCCGCATGCCCAGTTTCGCCCCCGAGCACTTCTCGGTGGTGCGCCCCAGGGACATCGGCCGGTTCAAGCAGTTCCGCAAGGGCATCAACCAGCTCGACGAGGAGGGCGTGGTGCAGGTGCTGCGCGACCGCGACCTCGGCGACCAGGCCCCGGTACTGGCGGCAGTCGGCCCGATGCAGTTCGAGGTGGCAAGTCATCGGCTGGCCAACGAGTTCGGCGCCGAGGCAGTTCTGACCTCCACCAGCTATCGGGTGGCCCGTATCACCGACGAGGAGTCGGCTCCCACCTTGAGGGCCATGAAGGGTGTCGATGTCCTGGGCAAGTCCGATGGCACCCAGTACGCATTGTTTGAGTCCCAGTACTGGCTCGACCGGGTCGAGGCCGAACAGCCCGACCTCCGTCTCGACCGCCTCATCGCCGAAGGCGCCGCCGGCTAACCCCCACCCAACTCCGAAACTTGCGGGATAAGGGTGATGTCATCACCCTTATCCCACAGATTTGCTCGCGTGACGAAGGGCAGCTGCCACGGTCGTCTGCACCATCACGGGCTGCTTGGCGTACATCGACCAGGTGAAGTTGCGAATTGACCAGCCCAGGTTCTCGAGCTGGTTTCGCCTGAGGGGATCCGCCTCGAATGCCTGAGCATCGAAATGCCAGGCCTTGCTGTCGAGCTCGATGCCCACCATCTGATCGGGATACGCCAAGTCGAGATAGGCAACGAACCCGAACCCATCCGTGACCCGGAACTCCGCAACCGGGCGCGGCAACCCACCGGACTCGAGAAGGTCGGCCACGAGGTTGCTCCAGTCGCTGAGCGGAAGGGGCTGATCACCACGGCGCTTCTCGAGGTGATCCCTGAGCCTGCCGGCCCCGTCTCGGCCCCGCCGCGCGTGCCGGTCGAGCACATCATCGAGACCAGCCCGGTTGATCAGATGCTTGCGAAAGGCGTCGTCGATGGCCTGGCGTAGCTGGTGCGGTCTCACCACTGCCGCCAGGTCGATGAGCGTGCGCCCTATGCCCGTCACGGGGATGCCGTCGATCTCGATGGCATCGATTCGGTCCCACTGAGTGCTCCGGTGCACGATGACACCAGGCCACTCCGACCCGCTGAGATTGGGCCGGCTGACCTCCGGGGCTTCCCCCCAACTCCCATCGAGCCCATGAAGACGCGCCGCGCTCCGATGGCTCGCGATGGTCTGACGGATCAGGCACGGGATCATCAGGCGGCCCGTCCAGGTCAGGGCGACGAGATGGTGGCGGTACACACCCGCGTGCTCCCGGATCCACACCCCGCTCCGCAGCCGATGCTTGATCTGATTGTCGGAGAATCCGACTTCGAGGGCCTGGAGGCGGGTGAAGGCGCCGTGTTGGGTAGCGATGAGGGGCGCGAGCGCAAGGTCTTGCGGAGACATGGTTCTCCCGTCGGGTGAAAGAGGACGGGGGAAGCGCCGGATATGAGTATATCTGACCGGGTTTTGCTTCAAATAAGCGCGATTACATGCATTTCATCACCCCTATCCTGCAAATTTCACTGAGAGAGGGGGTGTATCAGCGGCTGGGCATCGTCAGGCTCTGAGCGCCAGGTCGGCCTCGACCAGGGGAGCTACCGACCGGGCCAGCGCGGCGGCGACCGCCGACAAGGTGGCCACCGCCAGAAACCCCACCCGATAGCCGGCCCAGTCGCCCAGGAAGAACAGGGGCACCGACAACAGGGCGCCCAAGGCGTAAAAGAGGGTGGTCGACGCATAGGCCTGCCCCGACATGCCGGCCGGGGCAATCCGCCCGACCGCCGTGAAATAGGGCGCCTGCCACACCCCGTTCCCTGACGCCATGACCACCGTGGCCACGAGGGCGAAACCAACCGCCGGGGCCGCGGCCATGCCCAACGAACCTATCGTCGTCACTCCGAACCCGCCGGCACAGATGAGGGCCAATATGCTGGCCCGTTCAACGGGTACTCGCTCAGCCGCTCCCGCCCCGACGAAGATGCCGACTACCCACCCGAGCCCGACCATGAACTGGACGGCACCCCGACCGGCCGGGCCGAAGCCGTACTGCTCCTCAAAGTACACCGAGATGAGCTGGAAGATCCCCACTGCGGCGGCAGCCAGGAAGAAGGCGGTGGCCCAGAACCGGCGCAGGCTCGGTACGCCACGCAGCCGACGCACCGCCTCACCCAACGACATGTCGCTTCGGTGGCATTGGACGCCGCGCCGGGGTGGGTCTGGCACCAGGGGCAGCAGACCGGCCAGCACGATGGTGGGTACGGCCAGGACCACGAAGGTCCACTCCCAACCAACCCATGTACCCAGAAGTCCGGCCAGCACCCCCGACGCCTGGGCAACCGGATTGGCCAGCCGGTGCAGGAAGAAGACGCGAGGGTGCAAGCCCTCGGGGTACAGGTCGCTCAGGAGGCTGGGGTGGATGATCTCGTTGGCGTTGCGCCCGATCCCCGACAGGATCCGCACCACGACCAGGAGTCCGAGAGTGGGCACCAGCCCGGTGAGCGCCGAGCAGACCCCCCACAGAAACGCCGCGGCCAAGCTCAACCGCACCCTCGAATAGCGGTCAGCGAGGCGGCCGCTGGGAGCCGCCGTGAACAGGATCACGAGCGCCGACAGGGTGGCGATCGAGTTGATCACTGCATCCGAGGTGCCGAACGCGTCGCGAATCTCAGGGGTCAGGGTGGCGAACGCAATACGATCGAACTCGTCAACCAGATTCAGCCCGGCCAGCACCCCTACCGGAAGTAGCCGTTCACCGTCGATCCAGGTTCGGGCCGCTCTCACCCGGTCCTCAGCCCTGCCGGTAGCGGAGCAGCCGGCCGGAACCGACGCCCGAGTGGGTGCCCTGTTCCAGCGCGACAGCCCCGTTCACCACGACCAGACCGATACCGGAGGGCTCCTGCTTGGGGTCGTCGAAGGTGGCGGTGTCGATGACGGTCTCGGGATCGAACAGCACCAGGTCGGCGTACCCGCCCTCGACGATCCGGCCCCGGTCGACCAGGCCGAACCGATCGGCTGACATCGACGTCATGCGTCGCACCGCCTCCGCGAGGGGAAGGACACCGCGGTCCCGGACGTAGTGGCCCAGCACCCGGGGGAACGTGCCGAACAGACGAGGATGGGGCTGGCCCGAGAGGTCGGCAATGCCGTCGCTGCCGACCATCACCAGCGGGTCACGCAGGTTCGTCTCGATGTCGGCCTCGTCGATGATGAACTGGATGGAGATGACGTTCCGCGCTCCGGGTCCAGCGAGGATCTGGCGGATGATGTCGTGGGCCTCGAGGGGCTCGTTGCGCCTGCGGCTCTCGTCCTCGGCGATGTCGACGACCATGCGGCCCTCGAACCCAGGGAAGTCGGGGCATTTCGCGATCCGGATGACCTTGGAGTAGTCAGGGTCAGGATTCTCGGCATCGAAGTACTGCCACATCGGACCGCTGCCGGCCACATAGGGATACACGTCGAGGGTCACGTCCTGCCCCGCGTCGACCGCGTCATGGACCCGGGCCAGCGACCGGACGATCTTGCCCCAGTTGGCCTCACCGGCCGCCTTGTGGTGCGAGATCTGGAGAGGCACCCCGGCCGTCCGGCTGACGAGTAGGGCCTCGTCGACGGCCTCGAGCAGGTGATCGCCCTCATTGCGCATGTGGGTGGCGTAGATTCCACCGAAAGGGGCCGCCTCGGCGGCGAGCGCGGCCACCTCGGCGGTCGTGGCCGACCGGCCCGGGTGGTAGATCAGGCCGCTGGAGAAGCCACACGCCCCCTGGGCCATGGCGGTGCGCACATGAGCCTTCATGGCGTCGAGCTGGGCCGCGTCGGGTTCATTCAGATCGTCACCCATGACCAGGCTGCGAACCGAGTTGTGGCCGACCAGGGCAACCGCGTTGACTGCGGGTGCCGCCTGATCCACCGCAGCGGCGAAGCCGTCGAGATCGGTCCAGGTGGAGTCGACCCCGAGGAATGACCGGGTGCTTTCCCCCCCGATCTCGGCGGGCGCGGCCGAGAACCCGCAGTTGCCGATGACCACGGTAGTGACTCCCTGGGCAAGCTTGAACGCCATGTCGGGGTGGCGGAGCAGGGCACCGTCGTCATGGCTGTGGACATCAACCAGGCCGGGGGCCAAGACCCGACCGGCGCCGTCGATCTCGGTTCGACCCTGACCGGCCGAGCCCGACGGGCCCACGCTGACGATGCGATCAGAGGCAACCCCCACATCACCTTCGACGGCCGCGCCTCCCTCTCCATCGAGAATGCGGACGTCACGAATGACCAGATCGATCGTCATGCCCGGAGAATAGGTTCTTCCGATGGCCGACGGCGGCACGGCGATGGCTACTGGACCGGGCCGGCATCGTTCCCCAGCCGAAATGGCCTACTACTTGAGTCCTCTGATGAAGGGGCGGGCGAGGGCGGCCGGGGGGCGCACCTGTCGGGCGAAGATGGCCATCCCGAGGATGGTCACCAGGAACGGGAAGGCCTGGAGGAACTCGCTGTTGATCTGGTCGTAACCCAGCACCTGGAGGGAGATCCGGAACGACAGGGCTCCGGCGAACAGGACCGAGCCGGCGACCGTGCCCTTCAGGGTCCATCCCCCGAAGATGACCGCGGCAATGGCAATGAAACCCCGGCCCCCCACGATGCCCTCGTTGAAGTCACCGATCTGTACGAAGATGAGAAACCCTCCACCGAGACCTGAGGTGATGCCGGTGTAGTAGATGGTCTGACGACGGCGCTGGTTCACGTCTATGCCCGAGACATCGGCGGCCTGAGGATCTTCACCCGACGATCGAACCTCGAGTCCCCAGCGAGTGCGGAACATGAGCCACCATGAGAACGGGACGAGCCCATACAGGAGATAGAAGGGCCAGGGCTGGCCGAACAGGGCCTGACCGAACAAGGGGATGCCACCCAGCAGGGGGACGTCGACCACCGAGGCCAGCGAGGTCCTCGGATCGACCACACGATCGAGGAAGCCGGCGAGGCCGAGCACCAGGATGTTGAGGGTGAGCCCCACCACGAACTGATCAGCCGCCAGCCGGTGGCTCATCTCGGCCTGGACCCCTGCCACGATCATCCCGCCCAAGGCACCGGCAACCAGCCCGACCACCACCGAACCGGTGGCGTCGTAGGCCACTGCGCTGGTGAAGGCACCAGACAAGAGCATGGCCTCGACCGAGATGTTGATGGTGCCGGCCCGTTCGGCGATCCACTCGCCCGAGGCGGCGAAGAGGAGCAGGCCGGCGAAGAGGGCGGCACTGGTGTGAGTGGATTCGCTGGTGGCGATGTCCCAGACGGCCTCGAGGAGGTCCATGTCAGATCCTCGCCGTGGTGACGGCGCGAGCTCGCTGCCGGTCGCGAATGAACATGACGGCCGGTGGGACCAGCAGGGCCAACACCAACAAGCCCTGGATCACGTCGACGATCCGGCTCTCGACCCCAGTACTCCCCACGAACCCCGCCCCGGTTCGCAAGGCGCCGAACACGACGGCCACCACAATGGCAACCAGTGCCCGTTCCCGGGCCACCAGGGCCACGAGCAAACCCGTCCAGCCGATGCTGCCCGAGAACCCGGGCACCAGTCGGAAGTTGCCGAACTGGAATCCACCCCCGGCCAGCATGACCGCCCCGGCCAAGCCGGCAAACGCTCCACTGGTCAGCAGGGCCCGCAGGCCGTACTGGGCCTCGGATACCCCCGCCCGGCGGGCCGCCCGCGGATTATGACCCAGCATCCGGACCCGGAATCCCCAAACGGTACGGGTCAAGGCGAAAGCCAGAAGGAAGGCCAGGGCAACACCCAGGAACACCGCGAACGGGATCTGGTTGCCCAACAGGTCGAGGTTCGGCAGGCGGGTGTCGGGGGCGAGCTGTTCGCTCACCTGGTTACGATTCCCGCGACTGGCGGCGGGAGCCAGAAGCAGTGACTGGTGCTTGAGTCCATAGGCCACCGCATGACCGGCCACAGCGACGAGCAACAGGGTCGACAGAACCTCGGGCACTCCGCGCCGGAACCGGAGAACACCGGCCAACCCGGCCCACAGGGCCCCGCCCATGGCACCGAAGACCAGGAGGACGACAAGGTTGACGGGGCCAGGACCGCTGATCCGGAACCCGAAGTAGACGGCGAAGGCGGTTCCGATGAGTAGCTGACCCTCCTGGCCGATGTTCACCAGCCCGGCCCGCGCCGAGACGATCGTGCCGAGAGCCACCAGCAACATCGGGGCCGCCGCTCCCAGGGTCTGACCCCATCGACCCGGCCCGGTGAGACTGCCCTCGATGAGAGCGTCGAATACTGCGAGCCAATCACCTCCGGTGGTCTCCACCAGAACCGCCGACAGCGCTACCGCAATGGCGACGCTGACCACATAGAGGCCGATCCACTCGCCGACGCGCGCCCTCATGCGAGGGTGCCGCCCATGAGCAGGCTGAGTTGCTCCAGATCGGCATCGGCGCTGGGCATTTCGCCCGCGATACGACCGCGGTACATCACCGCGATGCGGTCGGAGAGGTCGAGGATCTCCTCGAGCTCACTGGAGATCAGGAGTACGGCCACACCATCGGAGGCCACAGATCGAAGGCGGGTGGTCATGTATTCGATGGCCCCGACGTCAAGACCCCTGGTGGGCTGGGCGGCCACCAGCACTCTGGGGTTCTGGGAGAGCTCGCGGGCCAGGACCACTCTCTGCTGGTTACCCCCCGACAACGACCACAAGGGGGCGTCGGGGCCCGCACACTGGATGTCGAACTCGTCGATGAGTCGGGCCGCCACGGTCTCGAGTTTGTGGGTGTCGATCACACCGCGGGTGGCTACGCCATGAGGGTCGACCAACACGAGATTCTCGGCCACCGTCATGTCGAGCACGACTCCTGAGTCGTGACGATCTTCGGGGATGACCCCGATGCCGGCGGCGGCCATGGCCCCGGGCTT
>JAAEMS010000183.1 GCA_024225275.1 Actinomycetes bacterium | reverse complement strand
GCTCCGTGTCCTCACCTCCGGCCTCCGGCCGGCCCCTTGACACCGGAATCACCACCCGAACTCGGCAGCGTTTCCACGTCGATATCGCCTGCTCGAGACGCGCTGACCAGCTCCCGGAAAGCCGCCCGAGATTGGGACACACGGTTTCCCGAAAACGGTTCTGTCCCATATTTTGTCCCATATTTCCCCCGGTACAGATCGGACTCGGCCGGACCCTCTGGCCTGCGAAAACGCTGTGACCAGGACAGACGGGATTGACCGGAACCCACCGGACGGCCCGGGGACCTTTCCTAAACCGTGCGTCGCAGGTTCGAATCCTGCCGAGGGCGCCAACAGAATCCCTGGTCACAGGCGGTGAACACCGTTACATCAGGCGCACGCTCAAGGGGATAGGCGCGACGCCCAGCGACTGCTCACCAAGCTGACGTCCGGGTTCGACACCCACGGGCCCACCACTCGCCACACCGTCAGCGAGCTGCTCACTGCCCACGTAGATCATCTCGAGGCTCGCGGCCGACAGGCCCGAACCATCGAGGGCTACCGCACCATCGTCCGCGGGGTCGAGGCCGACCCGACCCTCGGCAAGACACCGCTGGCCCGGGTGACCGTCAAGACCGTCGACGACTTCTACAACCGGCTCGGCCACCGAGGCCTGGCCCCCGGCTCCATCCTCCGCTATCACTCACTGCTCCGCGCCGCCCACAAGCAGGCCATGGCCTGGGGTTGGACCGCCACCAACCCCATCCAGCTCGCGACACCCCCGTCGGTCCCCCGGGTCGGACGCCAGATCGCCACTCCCGAGATCGTGAGCCAACTCCTCGACGGAGCCCGCCGGAGCCGGAACCCCGAGAACTTGGTCGCCTTCCGACTGCTGGCCGCCACCGGCGCACGACGAGGCGAGATGTGTGCCCTGCGGTGGACATCGGTCGACTTCAACAACTCCCGCATCGAGATCCGCGCGGCGATGGGCCAGCTCGCGTCAGGCGAGGTGCGCGAGAAGGATCCCAAGACCCATCAGATCCGCTAGGTCGGCATCGACCAGAACACCCTCGGACTACTCCGGGAACACCTCGACTGGCAACGGC
>JAAEMS010000182.1 GCA_024225275.1 Actinomycetes bacterium | reverse complement strand
TATAGAGAAGGTGCATTCGATGCCGGGTAACGGAGTAAAGAGCATGTTCACATTCGGAAGGAATTACGGGCAATGGCTGGGGATTCTCTCAGCGTTGCACATTCCATTTAAGGAGATTCCACCGGGCGTCTGGATGCGTAAGATATCCGGAGTTCCCAAGGACAAACCCACCCGCAAAAGATATTTCAAAACTTACAGTCAGCAGATGTTTCCGTTATGTCGAGTGACCTTGGCAACAGCCGATGCTTTGGCGATGCTGAGCGTTTTTGATCGCTGCTGGAAGTAATTAAATGAGGAGAATTCAGCCATGAAAAAAGATATTCAATTTAGACTCACTTCTGAAGAGAAAGCCGCCATTGAACACCGTGCGGGACTATTGGAAATGTCACCGAACGAGTTTGTCCGGTGTTGCGCCACCCGGTACAAAAGAGAAAAACTCACTCCATATGATGGTGATATTAAACGCGGCACTGACAGTAAAATGACGCTGGATAAATTCCCGTATGATGATATCTCAGGAGGCCTCTTGCGCCGCTT
>JAAEMS010000181.1 GCA_024225275.1 Actinomycetes bacterium | reverse complement strand
CGTGGGTGCTGACCAGGGCGAATGGCCGCCATCCTGGATCCTCATGTTTCGTATCCTCTACCGATTCCTCAACACGATGGTGCGCCTCGCGGTTCGTTCCGGACGCTCCAAAGACCTCGAGATCATCGTGCTACGCCACCAACTGAACGTCCTACGCCGCAAGGGACGACCACCAACCAATACTGAGCTCCGCTAGTTGGTTGTGCGACTCGCCACCGAGAACCCGACCTGGGGACACCGACGAATCCAGGGCGAACTCGCCCGCCTCGGACACCAGATCGCCAAGACCACCGTCTGGCAGATCCTCACCGACAACAACATCGACCCCTCCCCGAACCGCTCCGAGGTGACCCGGACCGAGTTCCTGCACTCCCAAGCCGCCCCCAACCTATTCATCACCCACGGCGAACGGCTCGAAGGCGCTCGGGCGCTGGTTCGTGACCACGGCAGCCAGTTCATCGACACCTTCGACGAGATCTTCCGCAGCGAAGGCTTCAAGATCCTGCGCACGCCCGTGCGGAGTACCGTGGCAAACACCTTCGCCGAACGATGGACCAGCGACCGTCACGGTGCTGCGAACCAGCCGATGCGACGGACTCATACACGAACACCGAAACGCCGCCTGACCTGCGACGACAGGCTTTCCGGGCGTCACAGGTGGACCGTTCGCTCAGATGAAGACGACCTGGGCGTCCTCGGAGAGCTCCATGAACTGGCTCACGTTGATGATGTCGATGACCCCGTCGAAGAGGTCCTCTTCTTCGAGATCCATCATGTCGACCGACATCTGGCAGGCCCAGAGGTTGGCGCCCATGTCGGTGAGCATCTCGAGGAACTCGGGCACCTCGGGTACGTCGAGATCCGCGATCTGCTTCTTCATCATCTTGGTCGCCATGCCGGTCATGCCCGGGACGCCGCCCAGGCCCTGCGGCATGTGGGTGGCCGGGTTGCCGAGGATCGTGAACTTCAACTCCCCCATGGTCTTCTTGGTGACCATGTCGAGGCCCCAGAAGGTGAAGAAGATGTGGGTTTCGATCCCTTCGCCCAGGGCGCCGTTGGCCATGATCAGAGCGGGATAGGCCATGTCGAGCGTGCCCTTGGAGCAGATGAAGCACATCTTGCGGTCGCTCGAGTCGTCGCCGAAATCGGGAACGACGGT
>JAAEMS010000180.1 GCA_024225275.1 Actinomycetes bacterium | reverse complement strand
GCCAGATCGGTGGTGACCTCGACAGGGTCGCCCGTGGCCGGTCAACGCGGTTTCGAAGAAGTGTGTGGCGGCGGCGATGTTGGGTCGTTTCGACACATAGACGTCGATCACCTGGCCGTGTTGGTCTACGGCTCGGTGCACGTAGCGCCAGACCCCGCTGGCTTTGACGTAGGTTTCGTCGACGAACCAGTGGTCATCGACCGCGTGACGACAGGGCCGGGCGGCGTCGATGAGTAGAGGGGTGAAGTGCTGCACCCACCGGTAGACGGTGACATGATCGACGTCGATGCCTCGTTCGGCGATGAGTTCCTCAACATCTCGGTAGGACAGGCCGTAGCGGAGGTACCAGCGCACGGCCAGCAAGATCACCTCGGGCGGAAACCGGTACCCGGCAAACGAATCGGACTCGACAGCACTGGGACGATTCACCCGAGTACCCTCGCTTCTGGGCACCCGATCCGTCAACGCAACAGTGCCTCGCCACCTTGGCGGGCCCGGCGGCGCTCCCGGAAGGAACACCGTCGTGAAGCGACTCCTCATACTCGGTGCCGGCACCGCCGGCACGATGGTCGTCAACAAGCTCCGCCCCCGTCTGCGCGACGACGAGTGGACGATCACCGTGGTCGACTCCGACCCCGACCACCACTACCAGCCCGGCTACCTCTTCATCCCGTTCGGCACCTACGAGCCCGAAGAGATCGTGAAGCCCACGAAGTCCTTCATCCCCGAGGGCGTGCAGCTCGTCATGGGCGAGATCGATCTCGTGGAGCCCGAGGAGTCGAAGGTGAAGCTCGTCGACGGCACCGAGCTGGCCTTCGATCAGCTGATCATCGCTACCGGCACGACCCCCCGCCGCAGCGAGACCGAAGGGCTGGACAACCCCGAGTACGGGATCTCGATCCACGACTTCTACACGCTCGAAGGCGCGACGAAGCTCGCCGAGGTCCTCGCCGACTGGGAGGGGGGCCGGCTGGTGATGAACATCATCGAGATGCCCATCAAGTGCCCGGTGGCGCCCCTCGAGTTCATGTTCCTCGCTGACTCGTTCTTCACCGAGAAGGGCATGCGCGACAAGGTCGATCTCACCTACGTGACCCCGCTCGACGGCGCGTTCACCAAGCCTGTCGCGGCGAAGCACCTCGGTGCGATGCTCGAAGAGCGCGCGATCGCACTCGAACCCGACTTCATGGTGATGGAGGTCGACAGCGACAGGAAGGCGCTCGTGAGCTACGACGAGCGCGAGGTTCCCTACGACCTGTTGATCACCGTGCCGGTCAACATGGGTGCCGACTTCGTCGAGCGCTCCGGCCTCGGCGATGAGCTCAACCATGTGAGGGTCGACAAGCACACCTTCCTCGCCGACGATCACGACAGCATCTTCGCAGTCGGCGACGCATCCAACATCCCGACGTCGAAGGCAGGCTCCGTAGCGCACTTCGCGGTCGAGGTCTTTGTCGAGAACTTCCTCCAGCACATCCGCGGCGCGGCGATGACCGGCCAGTTCGACGGTCACGCGAACTGTTTCGTCGAGTCGGGCCACGGCAAGGGCCTGCTCATCGACTTCAACTACGACGTCGAGCCGCTTCCCGGGAAGTACCCGCTGCCCGGCATCGGACCGTTCTCCCTGCTGAAGGAGACCGAGGCGAACCACTGGGGGAAGCTCATGTTCAAGTGGACGTACTGGAACGTCCTGCTCCCCGGCCGCGAACTCCCCCTTCCCGCGGCGATGTCGATGGCGGGCAAGGAGACGTCATGACTGGCGCCGACACCCGCACCGACGAGTTGGAACGGTTGGAGGCGAAGGTCGACCTGCTCACCGAGCAGATGTCGATGCTCACCGCCGAGGCCGACATCCGACGCCGCCAGCGGGAGATGTTCCAGGATCTCACCGCCGACCTCTCTCGGGTGGGTGAGGGAGCAATGGAGCTCGCCACCCGAGAGTTCGAGTCGCTGGGCGAAACCGCCGACGTCGGCGATGTCGTTCGCCTGATCCGTCGTCTGGTCGAGGTCGCACCCACGCTCGAACGAGCGGCGGCGACACTCGATCAGGCGGCCTCGTTCATCGACGATGTCGCCCCGCTCGGCACCGACGCGCTGGCCCTGCTCACCGATCGTCTGGCCGACGCCGAGGAGCGCGGCTACTTCGCCTTCGCCGGCGCGGGTGCCGGCGTGATCGACCGCATCGTCACCGACTTCGGCGAGGACGACCTCGTCCAGCTCGGCGACAACGTCGTCACCATCCTCGAGACGGTCAAGGAGATCACCCAACCCGAGATGCTCGACCTGTTGGGTCACATGATCGATGCGGTCCGCCAGCAACAGCGCCGCGTGATCGTCGAGACCGATGAGGTGCCCAGCCTCTGGTCCCTTGCCCGCCAGGCGCGCGACCCCGACGTCCGTCGGGGGATGGCCCGTGCCCTCGGCACGCTCCGGGCGGTCTCGGTCGAGACCGGACCCGAGGGCACCACCAAATCGACACCACAACCACCCACCGAATCTCATGCACAAGGAGAGGAATAGATGCCCACGGCAACCATTGCCGGCCACGAGGTAACCGTCGATGACGAAGGCTTCATGACCGTCTACGACGAATGGAACGCAGACCTCGGCAAGGGTCTCGCCGCCCTGATCGGGATCGACGACCTCAACGACGACCACTGGAAGGCGATCAATTTCCTGCGCTCGGACTTCGCGGACCAGGGCGAGACCGCCACGCTCCGCCGGGTCAACAAGGTCGGCGGCGTCCCCACCAAGGAGCTCTTCGTCCTGTTCCCCAAGAAGCCCGCAAAGAAGATGGCCTACATCGCGGGCCTGCCCAAGCCACGCGGCTGCGTGTGATCAAGGAGCCAACAATGACCACCACCGAGACAACCCCCACCGTCGTTCCCGATTTCGGCGACGACTCGAGCGACCGCAAGATGTGCTTCATCTGCTCCAAGGGCACGCTCGACATGGCCTATCCCGCTCTGATCATGGCCAACGGCGCCCTGGGCGAAGGGATCGAAACCCACATCTTC
>JAAEMS010000179.1 GCA_024225275.1 Actinomycetes bacterium | reverse complement strand
TCGAGGGGGAGGGGGTCGGGGGCGCCACCGTCACCGAAGTCACTGGCTTCGGCCGCCAGGGTGGCCACACCGAGGTCTACCGGGGTGTCGAGTGCGAAGTTGGCTTCGTCCCGAAGGCTCGGATCGAGATCCTGTGCGCCGACGCCGACGCCGACCGCATCGTCGACGCGGTGGCCGGTGTTGCCCGCACCGACCGCATCGGCGACGGCAAGATCTGGGTCGCCGACGCCGGCCCGGTCACCCGCATCCGAACGGGTGAGCTCGGCCCCGAGGCCCTCTGAGCTCGCCCCCACTGGCCTCATGACCATCGCCCCTGGTCTGCCGGCCGACGAGACCCTGCGGGGCCGGGCCTTCTGCCAGGCGTACAGCCAACGGATCGACGAGTGGTTGGGCGGGCTGTGGGCGGATGCGGGCTCACCGGCCGAGGCGGCACTGGTGGCCGTCGGGGGTCATGGCCGTCGCGAGCTCAGCCCTGGCTCTGATCTCGACCTCCTGATCGTGCATCGGCGCTCAACCGACATCGAGGTCCTGGCCGAGGCCGCCCGTAGGCGCTTCCGGAACCGGGCCAACAAGTGGCTTCGCGCCCTGGCCGATCGGACCGCGATCAGGCACCGCGACGCCGGTCCGGTGCAAGCCCCAGCGCAACGCCCACCACACGTTCACCATCGACCGTCACCTGTGCGAGGCGGCGGCCAACGCCAGTGGGCTCACCGCGGGGGTCGGCCGCCCCGACCTTCTCGTGGTTGGCGCCCTGCTCCACGACATCGGCATGCCCTCACCGAGGCTGACTCTCCGCGATCTCATGGCCCGAGGCGAGCGAGTGGTGCGGGTCGACTGCGATCTCCTGACCGTCATCGACACCGACCGCCCGGGCCCTGTCGGCCCGTCTCGCCCTCGACGCCCGCCTGGCGCGCCGCGACGAAACCCATGGTGGCCGAGATCGATCCTTCTCTCCGCCACGTCCTCACTGCTCAGGTTCACCACCCATGAGTCGACAGGGTGACCGAAAACCCCAGATCGCCGCCAAGGACGATCAGCTTCGTGCAGGTTCGCGCCGCCCGAGGGCTGAACGGCTCCTGGCTAACGCTGGGCTCGGTCGAGCTTCTCGCTGGCCGTTTCCCACGCGGTCATGAGGCTCGCTGCCGCGTCCTTGGCCTGCTCGTGCTCGGCGATGAGCGTCTTCATCTGGTCGGTGTCCCCGTAGACGGCCGGATCGGCGAGCTGGGCCTGGAGCTCGGCCACCTTGGTCTCGGCCTTCTCCCACTTCCGTTCGGCCGAGTTCACGGCCTTACGCAGATCGCGTGTGTTCACATGCCTGGTGTTGCGGTCTTCGGCTTCGGTCCGCTTGGTCTGTTTGCGGTCAGCCTTGTTGGGGGGCCGCTTCTCGTTCGACGCCGACGACGGCTTCTTGGTTCGGTTGGCCTTCTTGGTGGTCGCGACCTGGGTAGCGCCACGGTCGGCTTCGATCGAACCGGCCGGGTGCATCACCTTCTCGGGGACCCCCTCGTGCCAGACGGCCTTCCCGTTGCGGACCTCGACGATGGCATCGGCGACACCGCGGATGAGGTGGCGATCGTGGGTGACCAGCAGGACGGTGCCGGTGTAGGCCCGGAGGGCGTCTTCGAGGACGTCGCAGCTCGGGAGGTCGAGATGGTTGGTGGGCTCATCGAGGACCAGGAGGTTGACCGGTACCACCATCGTCTTGGCCAGGGCCAGGCGGGTGCGCTCACCCCCCGAAAGGTCCTGGACCTTGCGGTCGGCGGCGTCGCCGGTGAACCCGAACGACCCCAGAACGGTGCGCCAGTTGCGGGACGAGCTCTTGGGCACGACCGTGATGAGCTCCTGGTACACGGTGCGTAGGGGGTCCATGTCCTCGGCCTGGTCCTGGGCGAAGGACGAGGTGTCGACATTGTTCCCGATGGTGACGCTGCCCTCGGTGGGTTCGAGCTCACCGGTGATGAGGCGAATCAGGGTCGTCTTGCCTGCGCCGTTGGGGCCGACGAGGGCGATCTTGCGGCCTCGCTCCACCACCATGTTGACGTTGGCCAGGATGGTCTGGCCGTCGTAACCCATGGTGGCGTTCTCGAGCTCGGCCACCACTCGACTGGAGCGTTGGGGCTCGGGGAACTCGAACTTGGCGGCCAGCTGCTTGGCGGTGGGCACCTCGATCAGGTCGAGCTTCTCGACGGCCTTGATGCGCGACTGGACCTGTCGGGCCTTGGTGGCCTTGTACCGGAAGCGCTCGATGAAGGCCTCGGCGTGCTCGATCTTGCGGCGCTGCTGGGCCGCCTGGGCCTCGAGCTGGGCCAGCCGGTCCTCGCGGGCGGCCACGTACTCGACGAAGGTGCCTACGTACTCGCTGACCTGACCGGGAGCGACCTCGACGATGCGATTGGCGATGCCGTCGATGAAGTCGCGGTCGTGGCTGACGAACAGGAGGGAGCCCGACCAGTTGGCCAGATGGTTCTCGAGCCAGTCGACCGAGTCGACGTCGAGGTGGTTGGTGGGTTCGTCGAGGATCAGGACGTCGGGTTCGGACAGGAGGAGCTTGGCCAACGCCACCCGCATCCGCCACCCTCCCGACAGCTCGCGGATGGGCCTCTCGTTCCACTCGGGCGGGAAGGCGAGGCCGGCGAGCACCCGGTGGGCCTCGGCCTCGATGGCGTAGCCGTTGACCTGTTCGAACTGGTGTTGGACGTGGCCGTACTCATTGATGATCTTCTCGGCCCGGGAGCCGTCTTCATCGTCGGTCAGGTTCTCGAGCTGAGCCTCGAGCTCGCGGAGGCGGTGGGCCAGCCCGGTGATGTGGGCGGCACCGTCGAGAGTTTCGTCGAGCACCGACCGATCGGTGGCTGGCGGCAGCTCCTGGGCGAGGTAGCCGACCCGCAGGTCCTTGGATCGATGGATCACGCCGGAGTCGGCGTCCTGGTGGCCGGTGATGATCTCCAGCAGGGTGGTCTTGCCCACACCGTTGCCGCCGATGAGCGCGATACGTCGGCCCGGCGAGAGTTGGAGGGTGACATCGTCGAACAAGCGACGGGATCCGTGGGCTTTGGCCAGCCCCGATACGGTGAGCACGGCGATTCAGGGTACGGGGTCGGAGCCGGGAAGCAGCCTACGCTCTACGACATGAGCGAACCCGGTGAGCCGGCCCGCCCGGCCGAGAGGGCGAAGCAATGGGCCCGCCCGGCCGAGAGGGCGAAGCAATGGGCCCGCCCGGCCGAGAGGGCAAGGCAATGAGCGAGCCGGCGACCCGAAGCGACCTGCTGCGGTGGAGTGAGGCCCTGGCCGGTATTGCCCGTACCGGGATGGGTTTCACCGACAACCTCTACGAGAGGGAGCGGTTCGAGGAGGTCATGGCCGTTGCCGGTGAGATCCGGGTGGCCGCAGGCTCCGACATCGACCACGAGTCCCACATCGACGAGTGGATGAAGATGGTGGGTGCCGGCGTGGCCGGCTACGCCACCCCCAAGGTGGCCGTGGGCGCAATCGTGGGCAACGAGCAGGGCCAGGTCCTGCTGGTTCAGCGGGCCGACTCAGGGGTGTGGCTGTATCCCACCGGATGGGCCGACATCGGCTATTCGCCGGCCGAGGTGGTCGAGAAGGAGGTCCTCGAGGAGACCGGTATCGAGTGTGAGGTCCATCAGCTGGTGGCGGTGCTCGACGGTATGCGGCTGGGCTTCACCCAGATCCCCCTCTACTCACTGGTCTTCCACTGCCATGCCATCGGTGGTGAGCTCCAGCCCCACCCGCTCGAGACGTCCGACGTCGGGTGGTTCCACCGCGATGAGCTGCCCGAGAGCCTGGCCAATCACGGGAACTGGGTAGAGCAGGCCTTCGCGGCCATCGCCGGCGACGATGTCGCGGTCCAGTACGACAGCCCCCGGCGTCCCCCGTGGCAGGGTGGGTCCCCATCCTGAGCCGGCGACTGGTCGGTTGGGGGTTGGTGGTCGGGCTCCTGGCCAGCGCCTGTAGTTCGATCACCGACCCCGGGGCAGCGCCCGCGGGATCGACCCCACCGGCCCCGACGACTCGGGTCGAGCCCCAGGAGGTGACGACCACCATCGAGGCGCCACCGGCCCCGACCTCGACATCGACCACCACCGGCACGGTGCCCGCCGCCGGGGCCAGGGCCTCGGTCGTTCCCTACCCGCCCCTCGAAGCTCCGGTACCTCCGGCCCAGCCTGCTGCGTGCCCGGTTGTGCCGGCCCAGGCGGCCCCCGATCCTGACCGTCCGGTGCATATGGTCGATGTCGACATCGACCCCCTCACCGGTGTGGTGTCCGGGTCGCTCGAGACCCACTTCCGACCCGACCTCCCCACTGACCGGGTGATCTACCGCCTCTGGCCGAACTCTCCCCGCCCGGCCGCTGTCGGAACCGCCATGATCATCGACGCCGTCACGGTCGACGGGTTGCCCGCGGTCACCTCACAGCCCGACACCACGACCCTGCTCATCGAGACCGGGCCGTTGGCGGCCGGCGACGAGGTCGTGCTCGGCGTCGACTTCACCCTCGAGGTGGCCGGGCCGATCCGGGGCCGGGTTTCACGCGACGGCGACGCCCTACGGCTCGGCAGCTTTGTTCCCCTCCTGGCCTGGGAACCGGGGGTGGGGTGGATGACCGAGCCCGCCACCGCGGGATTCGCCGAGGCGGCCGGTTCGACGGTGGCTGACTGGACCCTGACCATGAGGGTGCCCGAGGGCTACGACGTCCTGGCCACCGGTGAGCGCGACGGCGACACGTGGCGGCTCCCCGCCGGCCGTGATGTGGCCGCGTCGGTAGGTCGGTTCGAGATGGTCGAGGCCATTGTGGCTGCTCCCGACCCTGTTCTGGTCACTATTGGTGTCCATGCCGGCATCAGCGACTCGCCAGCCCAGTACCTGGACAAGGCGGCCGCGGTGCTCACCGACTTCGGTTCCCGGTTCGGGCCCTACCCGTTCCCCACCATGACCCTCGCCATCACCCCGGGTCTGAGCGGCGGCATCGAGTTCCCCTCTCACATCCAGCAGGGTCCGGGAACCATCGGGCGGGTCACCAGTCACGAGATCGGGCACATGTGGTTCTACGCCCTCGTGGGCAACAACCAGGGCCGCGAGCCGGTCATCGACGAGGGGCTGGCCACCTACGCCGAAGCCCGCTGGGAGTCGACCACCGCGTCGGTGCGCGGCCGGTCCATTCCCTCGGTGGCCGCGGGTCGGGCCGGCGAACCCATGACGTTCTGGGAAACCCACCTCGACTCCTACTACCGGGGTGTGTACATCCAGGGGGCCGCCGGACTCATCGGGCTGGGTGACCTGGAACTGGTCGACTGCGCCCTCCGACATTTCGTGGCCGCCAACGCCCACCGCATCGCCACCCAGGCCGATCTGATTGCCTCCCTCGGGCTGGTCTTCCCCGACGCTGAGGCCGCCCTGGCCCCCTTCGGCATCATCACCACCCGCTAGGGGGCTGACCCCTCAGACTGTTCGAGGGTGTCGATGGCGGCGGCGAGGCGTTCGGCCAGGTAGGGGAGATCGGGCACGAGGTCACGGTCGGCGGTGAGTCCGAACCACAACACGTCGTCGTAGCTCACGACCGCCACCACCGGACCCGTGGTGTCGGTGGGTCCGACCCAGGGCCAGGCCTCGAGGAGGCGGGAACCCATGCAGTAGCGGGGCTCATTGGGGCCCGGCACGTTCACGACGGTGACGTTGGCGGGTCGCTGGTGGGCGATGAGCCGGGCGGCCATGGCCAGCATCGTGGGGGGCGCGTACTGGGACAGCTCGAGCAGGGTCTCGGCCCCGACCGCCCTCTTGTCGTCGGCCAGTCGGGCCAAATCGGCCGATACCTGCTGGAGCTGCTCGGCCGGATCGGGTTCGCCCACCGGGAGCTCGGCGATCTCGATGATGATGGCGGAGCCCAGGGCCATGCGTTCGGTGGGGTCTTCTACCGACAAGGGCACCAGCGCCCGCAGGGTCAGCCCGTCGACCGGCTGCTCGCGGGCCATGAGGAGATCGCGCATGGCGTTGGTGACCGCGGCGAGGATGACATCGTTCACGGTGGTGCCGGCCTGGTCCTTGATGCGGCGCACCCGCTCGAGGTCGACCTTCACCAGGTCGTAGCGGCGACGGTTGCTGAGGGGTTGGTTCCACGGCAGACCGGGTGCCTTGCGGCCGAAGTCGACGAGGCTCCGAGCCGCTGACACCGACTGTTCGACGAGCTGTCGGGGCGTCTCCAGAGCCGAGCGCATCCCGTGGATGATCTCGCCGGGGACGGTCATCCGCTCGACCACCGATCGGGTCAGTAGCTCAGCACCGGTGGGTGCCGGCTCGGGGTCCCAGAACGGGGCCTCGACCTCGCTGGGCTCCTGATCGAGGTCGAGCAGGAGGTTCACGACGTCCATTGGGGTGCCGTCGTCGACGAGGGCCTGGTGGGTCTTCTGTACGACAGCGATGCGCTTGTCGGCCACCCCTTCGACAAACCAGAGTTCCCAGAGGGGGCGCTCGCGGTTCAGGGGCTGCATCTGGAGTCGCCCCATCAGGGCACACAGCTGATCGTGGGTGCCGGGGCGGGGGAGCGCGGTGAGGCGGACGTGGTAGGCGATATCGAAGTGCTCGTCGTCAACCCACACGGGCCGGCCCTGGTGGAGGGGAACCCCGAGCAGGTGGCGGCGCAGGCGGGGGGCCAGGTGGAGCCGGTTGGCGATGGCGGTGCGGACTTCGTCGAGGCGGAACCGGCCTTCGCTGAAGAACGGACCCTCGTCGAACAAGAGTAGGGAGCCGATGTGCATGGGCTGATGGGGACGTTCGAGGTGAAGGAACGTCACGTCCTGGGCGGTGAGCCGGTCGAGGGGCACCCTTCGAGCGTATCGGTGGCATCTCTGCGGCCACGGAGGTACCCGGATCTTGGCTGAGAGCATAGGGTTGGGCACCAGCATCAACATCCGCTGCAAGGGAGACCCCTCATGAAGTTCATCCTCGATACCGAGAAGTGCGAAGGCCACAACCGCTGCTACACGTTCGCTCCCGAGCTGGTCGATGTGGATGACTACGGCTACGCCTCGGCCAAAGGGGACGGCAATGTACCGGCCGACCTCGAGGACAAGGCTCGCCTGTGTGCCGACAACTGCCCGGAGTTCGCCATCACCATCGAGGAATGATCCGTGTCCGACACCATGCCCGGCACGCCGCCCGTCGATGACTGGGAAGGTGGCTACGACATCTTCGATCCCGACTACGTGAAGGATCCCTACCCGGTCTGGGATGATCTCAGGAGCCAGTGCCCGATTGGGCACACCGATCGGTGGGGTGGGTCGTGGTTGCCCACCAAGTACGACGATGTCGTGAACATGGCCCGTATGGTGCCGGAGCTCTCGTCCTCTGATCCGATCGTGGTGAAGAACCCGGACTCGGACGGAAGCTACCAGGGGGTGAATGCGCCTCCGATCAGCGCCGATCCGCCCGTTCACACCTGGTCGCGGCGGCTGATCCTCCCCGCGTTCGCCCCCCGAGCGGTCGAGAAGCACGAGCAGTTCACCCGCGATCTCGCCAACTCGCTGATCGATGGGTTCATCGACTGTGGCGAAGTGGACGGGGGGGGTCGGCTACCCCCAGCAGATACCGCCCCGGGCCATCGCCCATCTCCTGGGCGTCGACCCTGGCCGCGGGCATCGACACCACCTGGAGCGCGATCGGTTCGACCCTGTGGCATCTGGCCACCCACCCACAAGATCGCCGCCGGCTGGCCGAGGACCCGTCCCTGCTCCCCAACGCCATCGAGGAGTTCCTCCGCGCCTACTCGCCGGTCACCATGGCCCGCGAGGTGGCCGAGAAGGTCGAGTACGGAGGCGTGACCTTCGAGCCGGGGGAGAAGATCCTCATGAACTTCCCGGGCGCCAACCGTGACCCCGAGGTGTTCGAGAACCCCAACGAGGTCGATATCGGCCGTAAGCGGAACCGCCACATCGCCTTCGGCGTCGGCATCCACCGGTGTGCGGGGTCGAACCTTGCCCGCATGGAGATGCTCATCGCCCTCGGCCCCTGGCTGGAGCGGATTCCCGAGTTCGAGCTGGCCGACCCCAATGCGGTGACCTGGGCCGGCGGTCAGGTCCGCGGACCCCGTCAGCTCCCCCTCCGCTTCTAGCCCACGGTCGAAGCCGCGGTCGTCACCGGCGGCGGTGCGGTTCCGCGGAACCGATCTACTCCTCGGGGCGGTTGCGCAGGAACTGCTCGACCTCTTCGACGAGGCTCTCGGCGTCGTCGGTACTGAGCTCGCCTTCGTCTTCGTCGTGCCGGCGTTCGAGTTCGGTGACGTAGGTGGCGGTGTCGTCGTCCTCGGAAACGAGATCGGTGACCTGGCGTTCATAGCTCGATGAGGCGATCTCGAGGTCGGTGGTGGGAACTGATGTGCCCAGCATGGTGCACACCCGGTTGACCAGGGCCAGGGTGGCCTTGGGCGACGGGGCGCTGGGCACATAGCTCGGCACCGTGGCCCACAAGGACACCGATGCCCGGTCAGCCTCCCGAAGCTGGTTGTGGAACACGCCCACGATTCCGGTGGGGCCCTCGTATTCGGAGGGCTGGAGGCTGAGCCGATCAACGACGTCGGCCCGGTAGCCGGTGCCCACCACGGGCACGGGGCGGGTGTGGGGGACCTCGGCGATGAGAGCACCCAGGGTGATGACCAACCCGGGGTCGTACTCGTCGATGATCTCCATGATCGTGTCGCCGAAGGTGCGCCACTTGAGCTGGGGCTCGACCCCCACCAACACGATGGCGTCGCGCTGGGTGCCATTGATGTGGCCGGCCGTGAACGAGTTCTCGGGCCAGATCAACTCGCGTTGGTCGCCCTCGTGGATCTGGACCGTCGGCCGTTGGCCGGTGAAGTCGTAGAACTCCTCAGGGTCGATGTCCGCGAAAGGACGCGTGTTCCAGCGGCTGGATAGGAAGCGGGCGGCGGTGGTGGCGGCGTCTCCGGCGTCGTTCCAGCCCTCGAAGGCGGCTATCAGGATCGGTTCCCGGAGGCGAGGCTCGCCACTCCACGAGACGTGACTCACGGCGCGCAACGGTAGCGGCCTCGGCCGCCAGTCGCTCCTGCTGGGCCATACTTCGATCCATGACCAGTGGTGACGTTCAGACCGACATACGCATAGTCGCGGATCCGGAGATCACTGAGGAGGTGGTTTCGGCCTTCGCCGAGCTCATCCCCCAACTGTCATCGTCGAACCCTCCACCGGGGCGCGACGAGCTCCAGGCCATCGTCGACAGTGAGGCCTCGACCCTCCTGCTCGCCCTCGAAGGCGACACCATTCTCGGCTCACTGACCCTGGCCATGTTCCGCATCCCCACCGGGGTTCGGGCCTGGATCGAGGATGTGGTGGTCGACGATCGGGCACGCGGCAAGGGGGTGGGGGATCTCATCAACCGTCACGCCCTCGACCTCGCCGGGCAGGCCGGAGCGGTATCGGTAGATCTGACGTCACGCCCCTCCCGCGAGGCGGCCAACCGTCTCTACCAGCGCATCGGCTTCGAACAGAGGTCCACCAACGTCTACCGGTACGAGCTCTGACATGACTACAGGGCCGGTCGACACTGGAACCCTCGCCCAGATCGAGAGGCGGGTTCTGTGGTTGGCGGTGAGGATGGTCGACCACGCCAACCGGCGGGGGGACACCGAGGTGAAGGTGGGCGGCCATCAGGCGTCGTCGGCATCGATGGCCACGATCATGACGGCCCTGTGGTTCGCCCACATCGGCGGCGAGGACAAGGTGGCGGTCAAGCCCCACGCATCGCCCGTCTACCACGCCATCAAGTACCTGACCGGTGAGCTCGACCGCGAATGGCTCACCACCCTGCGTCAGCGGGGAGGCCTCCAGGCCTACCCGTCGCGCACCAAGGATCCCGATGTCGCCGACTTCTCCACCGGCTCGGTCGGGTTGGGCGCGGTGGCACCCCTGTTCTCGGCCGCCACCCGGCGCTACGTCGACGCCCACTTCGGTGAACGTCCCCCGGCCCGGTTCATCGCCACCGTGGGCGACGCCGAGCTCGACGAGGGCAATGTGTGGGAGGCCATCGCCGATCCCGCCACCCAAGGGCTCGGCAATGTCACCCTCGTCGTCGATCTGAACCGCCAGAGCCTCGACCGGGTGGTACCCGGAATCCAAGCGGTACGGCTCGAGCGGTTCTTCGCCGAGGCGGGCTGGCACGTGGTCGAAGCCAAGTACGGGCACCGACTCCAGGAAGCGTTCGCCGGGCCGGGAGGGGCGGAGCTGAGGGCCCACATCGACGCCATGCCCAACGAGGCGTACCAGTCTCTGTTCGCTCTCGACGGACCCGCCGTGCGGGAGAAGTTCCTGGTTGACGCGTCGGCCTCGGTGCGGACCCTGGTCGGCGATCTCGACGACGGGGCGCTGACCGATCTCGTGTTCAACCTGGGGGGTCACGATCTGGGCCTGCTGGTCGAGTCGTTCCGCGAGTGCGATCGGGTCACCGACCGGCCCAGTGTCGTATTCGCCTACACCATCAAGGGTCACGGTCTCCCCCTCGCCGGCGACCCCCTGAACCACGCGGCCCTCCTGACCCCCGATCAGATCGACACATTCCGTTCCGACGTCGGTCTGACCGACGAGACCGAGTGGGACCGCTTCGATGCCGACTCGGCGGCCGGACTTCTCTGCGCCGAGGTCGGAGGCGACATCAACAACCTGCCGCCTCCAGGCCGGCCGGCCAGTGGGGTGCCGTCCTCGTCGGGCCCGATGCCGCTGGTCCGCCCGACCTCGACCCAGGAAGCCTTCGGCCGGGTGCTCACCAACCTGGCCGACATCGACGAGGTACGGCCCCGGCTCGTCACCACCTCGCCCGACGTGTCGCTCTCGACCAACCTCGGCGGGTTCATCAACAAGCGCGGTGTGTTCGCCCCCGACGATGGCGACGACCACGGCGGCGGCGAGCGCCTGCTCCGGTGGGCTCCCTCGCCCGAGGGTCAGCACATCGAGCTGGGCATCTCCGAGATGAACCTCTTCCTCCTGCTCGGCCAGCTGGGGATGGCCCACGAGCACCACGGTGAGATGCTCCTGCCGGTGGGCACGGTGTACGACCCGTTCGTTCTGCGGGGGCTCGACGCCTTCGTGTATTCGCTCTACAACGGGTCGCGGTTCGTGGTCGCCGGTACGCCCAGCGGTGTCACCCTGGCGCCCGAGGGGGGCGCCCACCAGTCCACGATCACCCCTTCGGTCGGGCTCGAGCTGCCCGGCGTCTGCTACTGCGAGCCGGCCTTCGCCCCCGAGGTCGACTGGCTGTTGTGCGACGGTCTCGACGCCCTGGGCCGGCCCGACGGCGAGAGCCTCTACCTCCGCCTGTCCACTCGTCCCATCGACCAGGCCCCGTTCGTCGATCTGGTCGACCGGGTGGGCGACGAGCAGCTCCGGGCCGACGTGCTGGCTGGCGGCTATCGCCTACTGGAGCCACCGAGCGAGGGCGACGGCGCCGTCACCCTGGTGGCCACCGGAGCCATGGTGCCCGAGGCAGTCGAGGCGGCGGCACAACTGGCCGACGAAGGGGTCGACGCCGGTGTGGTGGTGGTCACCTCGGCCGACCGGATCTATCGGGGCTGGCAGGGCGGCATCAGGGCCGCGGTCGGCCATGGCTCGACCCGGGTCGACGAGAATCACCTCGACCGTCTCGTGCCCATCGAAGAACGAGATCGGCCCATCGTGAGCGTGCACGACGGATCGAGCCACACCTTGGCCTGGCTGGGCACCGCCCTCGGCTGTCGCCAGTACCCCCTGGGGGTCGAGCGCTTCGGCGAGTCGGGAACCATCGCCGACCTTCACGAGCTCACCGGCATCTCGGCGGGCCACATCGTCAGCACCGCTCTGCTCGCAGTCTCATAGGCCCATCTCACGGCCATTGGGGACACGTCGGCCCGTAGCCCTCGCCGCCCGGGGGCCGAACTGGACCGAAGAGCAATTGGCCGAGATCGTGAGCTGCGACTCGATGATCGGTGTGGCAATGGTGTCGGCCGTGAACGAGGCCCACGACATGGGCGGAACCCACGGCCGTTGGAACCTCGATCAGGCCCGCTTGGCACGCGAGAACGTGCCTGCGGGCCACTACCTGAGCCGCAGCTACTACGAGATGTGACTCGACGGCTCGAGACCCACTCAATCGAACTCGGTGCCCAGGGCCCGACAGATCGCCCGGGGCAGGGCCCAAACCCCGAGTTCGGTGAGCCGGTCGCCGGCGTCGGTGACGCCGGCCGCCCGCCACAGGAGCCGGTTGCCCTCGAACGCCGCTTCGATGAGGTCGCCATCGTCCTCACCCCCCTCGGTGGCGGCCATCAGAATCCCGGTGAGCTGTTCGGATCCACAGAACATGCCCGGCCCGGTCCGTACCACCTCGACGATGACGGTTGCCCAGTCGGCCGGGTCGAGAGCCCCCGCCAAGGCCCGCGGATGGCTGTCGTCGGTGAGCTCCTCTTCCCCGACCTGATCGAGATCGGGGTCGGGATCGATAGTTGCCGCAACCGCCCATAGCACCACATCGCTGTCGGTGGTGTCGTCGAGAACGGCGGCGGTTGGTGGGTTCGAGCCGGCCAGGGTCGAGTGGGGCCACATCCGGTCACGGACCCCTTCGCGGATGGCGGAGGCCACCTCGGCGATACCCGCCGGGGCAGGTGCCCCCTGGTACTCCTCGAGGCCGGCTCTCACGAAGAGGGCGACGTTGGCCTCGTGGGCCGTCCACGCCGCTTCGAACTCATCGTCGTCATCGTCGAACCAGTCGCTTCCGGTCGGACCGACCCCAGGCAGAACGAGGACGTCTGATGGCTGGTCGCCGACCGGCTGAAGGTGATGATCGACGGCCGCAACGGTGGCGGCGATGGCCTCACTGCTCTTCTCGAGTCGATGGCCGGCCCACTGAGCCCAGGCCCTGGTGACGGGGCGCAACCTCTCCGCCTGCCCGGGCCCGAGAACCAGGTGGGCGTACTGGCCGAAGATCTCGACGGTGGTGGGACTCCACCACAAGGGTCGCCGGTTGACCGCCATCCCGAAATCGACAACCACCTTGGCCAAGCCGTCGACCTCATCGAGACCGGCCGCGAACGACGACGTCAGGAACTGGCGAAGCAGTTCGGTTGCCTCACCGTCGGTAGTCGGCCGTTCCCTCTCGGGGAGCAGCCCGCCGGTGGGGCATTGACGGAAGTAGTGCACGACAATCGGCAGCCGTTCGGCGGCCAGCTTGTCGTCTTCGTCGTCAGGGTCAGCGTCGTAGGCTTCTTCGCGCATGACCAGGGCGTGTTCGAGCCACGCCCGGGCGACAGGGAGCGAGAGCTCCTCGAGAAGGACGTCAGGGTGGGCGCTGGCCTTTTCGTGAATTCGGTCGGCGGGGGCGTCGGGATCGAAGGAGGTCGCCGCCCCGCTGAACCCCGTCTCGCAGAAGAAGTGAGCGCTGACCGTCTCGCCCCCAGGCCGGCGGCCCTGTAGGTAGACCGTCGATGTGTCGTGATGAGGGTCGGTCACCGCGAAGGCCCGGTAAGGCTCGATCGTCCCGAGGTTGTCGATGAGGGCCCGCTGGTCGGGATCGACCGCGGCCTCGATCCGTCGGGCCACGTCGGTGGCCCGCTTGGTCGAGGGGCCCAACCGCTCCACCGCCCGCGCCATGAGAAGCCCGGCTCCGTCAGCCGACCGCTCGCAGGCCTTGAGTAGGGACGCGGGGCTGAGCACGGGGTCGGGGCCCTCGGTCATGGCCGCCACCGATGAGGCGAACTGGTCGATCTCCGAGGCGTCGGTGTCGAGGGTCTGGGCCGCATCTTCGAACAGGTTCTGGGTGGCGGTGCGCCCGCCCTGCTTATCCCTCTGAGCCATGGACGCGACGCTACCTCCCGACCCGAGCGCACGGGACCGAACAGTCGAATAGCGTCCCCCCGGGGAAGAGGGGAACTCATGCCGGCGCTCGATGGACTTCGCATACTCGACCTGACCCAGTACGAGGCCGGCCCGTCGGCCACCCAGGCCCTGGCCTGGTTCGGGGCCGACGTCGTCAAGATCGAACCGCCGGGAAGCGGCGACCCGGCTCGGGGCATGGACGGCGTCCCCCGCGACTACTTCATGTACTGGAACTGCAACAAGCGCAGTGTGGTCATCGACCTGCGCACCGATGAAGGTCGCGATCTCCTGCTCCGCCTCGTTCCCGCCTTCGACGTGTTCGTCGAGAACTACGGCCCCGGCGTGGTCGACAAGCTCGACATCGACTACGAGGCGGTGGCCGAAGTCAACCCCGGCATCATCTACGCCTCGGTGAAGGGGTTCGGTCTCACCGGGCCCTACGCCGACCGCAAGTGCTTCGACGGTGTCGCCCAGGCCGCCGCCGGTGCCCTGTCGACCACCGGCTACCCCGACGGTGATCCCCTGCTTCCCGGGCCCACCACCGGCGACTCGGGCACCGGGGTGCAGCTGGCCCTGGCCATAGTGGCGGCCTATGTACAGAAGCTGCGCACCGGCGAAGGCCAACGCATCGAGGTCTCGATGCAGGAGGCCATGACGTACTACATGCGTACCCGCATCGCCATGGTCCCCGGCTGGGGCGAGGCGGCGGCTCCCCGCAACGGCAACGGGGCCATGGCCACCAGCAACCTCTACCCCGCGGCCGGGGGCGGCCCCAACGACTTCGTCATGATCATGGCCGTGACCCCGCGGATGTTCACCGACCTCTGTGCCGCCATGAACCGACCAGAGCTGGCCGAAGATCCCCGATTCGCCCGCGCCCGCGCTCGGATGGAGAACGCCGCCGAGCTGTCTGTCGAGATCGCGGGCTGGACGAGCCGGTTCACGAAGTACGAGATCGCCGAGAAGCTGGCGGCTGTGGGAGTTCCCGGCGGCCCCGTTCTCGACACCGCCGACCTGCTCCACGACCCCCACCTGGTCGAGCGGGGTTTCGTGAAGACCATCGAGCACCCCGAGCACGGTCCGGTGCCCAACGACCGTGATGTCATCGAGAGTCAGCCGTGACCTGCAACAACTAGGGAGTCGTCACCATGGCCGAGATCTCCGGCGCCAGGATCCTGGCCCGCAACCTCGAGCAACAGGGCGTCGAGTACGTCTTCGGAATCGTCGGGTTCCCCGTGGTCCCCGTTGCGTACGCCTTGCAGAAGGAGGGAATCACCTTCATCGGCATGCGTAACGAGCAGTCGGCGTCATACGCCGCCCAAGCGGCCGGGTACCTCACGGGTCGACCCCAGGGCTGCCTCGTCGTGTCGGGCCCGGGGGTGATCCATGCCCTCGCCGGGTTGGCCAACGCCAAGGAGAACCTGTGGCCGATGATCCTGATCGGTGGGGCGTCGCCCACCGACCAGAACGGCATGGGGGCCTTCCAGGAAGAGGACCAGGTGGCGGCGGCCAAGATGTGGTGCAAGTACGCCCACCGTGTCGAATCCCACGACCGGATCCCCTACTACGTCGAGCAGGCCATCCGTACGTCGCTGTTCGGCCGCCCGGGTCCGGTGTACCTCGACATGCCGGCCGACATCATCGACGGCCGGGTCGACGAGGAAACCATTGGCACCGCACCGACCGTCGGCGAACCACCTCGCACCCACGCCGAGCCCGACTCGGTGCGCAAGGCCATCGCCGCCCTGAAGGGGGCCGAGAAGCCTCTCGCCATCGTGGGCAAGGGCATGGCCTGGTCGCGGGCCGAGGACGAGGTACGGCAGTTCATCGACCGGACCCAGGTGCCGTTCCTCGCCTCACCGATGGGCAAGGGTGTGGTTCCCGACGATCATCCCCTGTCGGTGGGCGCGGCCCGCTCGCATGCGCTCCAGGAGGCCGACGTCATCCTGTTGGCGGGTGCCCGCCTCAACTGGATCATGCACTTCGGCGCCAAGCCCCGGTTCAACCCGAACGTGAAGGTGCTCCAGCTCGACTCCTACCCCGAACAGATCGGCCACAATGTGCCGGCCGAGGTCGCACTGGTGGGCGACGGCAAGGCCATCATGGGCCAGCTCAACGCCGAACTGGCCGACGACCCCTGGCGCTACGAGGCCGAAACCGCGTGGCGCACCTCGATCGCCGAGAAGATCGCGGCCAACGAGGAAGCGGTGGCCGGCATGAAGGCCGACGAGTCGGCGCCCATGAACTACTACCGGGCCTTCCGCGACATCGCCGATTGGTTGAAGCCCGACGATCTCATCGTCGGTGAGGGCGCCAACACCATGGACATCGGGCGCACCCAGATGCCCAACATCGAGCCCCGACACCGGCTCGACGCCGGCAGTTACGGCACGATGGGCATCGGTCTCGGCTTCGCGGTGGCCGCCGCGGTCTGCAATCCGGGGAAACGGGTCGTGTCGGTTCAGGGCGATTCGGCCTTCGGGTTCAGTGGTATGGAAATGGAGACGATCTGTCGCCATCAGCTTCCCGTCATCGTGGTGATCCTGAACAACAACGGGATCGGTGGCGGCGTGGCCGAACTACCCGAGGACGGACCACCACCTCCGAGCGTGTATCTCCCCACCGCCCGCTACGAGAAGATCGCCGAGGCCTTCGGGGCCGGCAGCTTCCATGTCGAGGACCCCGCCGATCTGAGGGCCGCCCTCGACAACGCGGCCGCGCTCGAGGGCCCGGCCATCGTGCACGTCCGTCTCGACCCCAAGGCCGGTCGCAAGCCTCAGGTCCACGGCTGGCTCACCCGCTGACTGGCTCACCCCTGAGGGTTGGCGGCCACCCAGTCGGCGGCAGGGATTGATTCTTCGCTGCGCCACCCCACGGGTAGCCAGATGTCGCCCTCGGTCGACCAGTAGTAGATCTCCCACTGGTGGTAGCCGTAGAAGGCCCGCTCGTCGGCGATCATCAGGTCGGCGAAGGCCTTGACCCCGATCACGTAGCTGTCGTGGTTGTTGTAGTGCCAGAGGGCGTCGAGCAGGGCGGCCGACCCCGGTTCGACCGGCCCGCCCTCGCGTTCGGCCTCGTAGGACAGGTAGCGGGCGGCCGCCATGATCGAGTCGCGAGGGTCGTCGATGTCGCCCTCACCGAAGCGCTCCCAGGTGGCAGGGATGAACTGCATCGGGCCGCGGGCGCCGGCGGTGGACAACCCCCGGATACGGCCCATACCGGTCTCGACCAGGTTGATGGCCGCCAGGTACTGCCACGGGATCCCGAACACGGTCTCGGCCTCGCGATAGTGGGCCAGCAGTTCGTCGGCTGGGACCGGCTCGACGATCTCCCAAGCCGGCAGATTGGCCGGCGGCTCGCTCAGCAGGTTCTTGAACGGGCGGCGGGCACCAGCGCCGGCCAGCACGGCGGGAACGAGCCGGGCGGGGAGGGCGGCGGCCACCCCATCGTCCCACTCCGGGTTGCGGCCCAGCTTCCGGTAGGCGACCTGGTGGAGGTGGCCCGCGCGGTCGAGCTCTTCAGGCGGGGCCGTCGGATTCGAGATCACCCCGTGGGCCCATTCGAGCTGGGCGGCCAGACCTTCGGGGGTCTCGGCGGCGAGGGGGGCGCCGTTGGGGGCCTCCTCGAAGAGGGGTGGTGTGGTCGTCGTGGTGGTCGCCGGCTGGGCGAGGGCGACCGTGGTGTCCGGGTTCGTCGGTTCGGTTGCTGCGTTCTGAGGCGTGGACCCGTCCTCGAGTGGACCCGAACAGGCGGCGACCACCAGGACTCCCACCAGCAGCAGCCCGGGCGGCAGAAGACGGAGGGAGGAGGCCACAACATCGAGGGTACGACAAGGAATGGGCCGAATGGCTCCAGTCGCACGACCCAGATGCCGAAGAACCGACAATGGCTGAGCGCGGTCGACTCACGACTGCACGACGACTGGTTGGCGTCGCCCTGCTCACGGCCTTGGTGTCGGCCGGCTGCTCCTCCGGCTCGACACCAGGGGCCGTCGTCGAATCGCCCGACACGACCCTGGCCGGTCTGCCGGCGAGTATCCGGCCCTCCCCTGCGATCGCACCGGACCAAGCGCCAGGATGAGGCCGATTGCCTCACGGGTGACGCGATCCGCCTCATCCTCGGCTGCTGGGGTGACCGGCGCGCCGGCGGGATCAGAATCAGCTGATCGCGCCGGCGATGACCAGCTCGGCGATGCGGTCGCCGTCATAGCCGAGGATGCCCTCGAGCACCTCCATATTGTGCTGACCGAACATGGGGCCTCCCCAGTCGACTCGGCCGGGAGTGCGCGACATGACGAAATTGTGGTTCTCGACCCAGGTGTTGCCGTGGATTGGGTGGGGGACCGACAGGTAGTGGTCGCGGGCCTTCATCTGGGGGTCGACCACGACATCGGCCGCGTTGTTGACCATATGGCTCGGCACGTTTGCAGCCTGGAGGATGTCCTGGGCCTGGTGGGGATCGTGGTCGGACGTCCAGGCCGAGATGGCGGCATCGATCTCGTGGGACCGCACCCGCCGCTCGGCAACGGGCAGGGCCGCCACCTCCTCGAGCCCCACGATCGCGGCCAGAGCAGCCCACTCCTGGTCGGTCTCACAGGCGACGGCGACCCAGCGGTCCTCACCGGCCGACGGGTAGACGCCGTGCGGGGTCAGGTGGGGGTCGGCGTTGCCGTGGCGGTGCGCGGTCCGACCGTTGATCTCCTCATCGAGCAGGGCGGGTGCCAGGAAGTGGAGGGCTGCTTCGATCTGGGCGAAGTCGAGGTGCTGGCCCTCGCCGGTTCGGTCGCGGTGTTCCAGGGCGGCCATGATCACGGCCACTGACAGGCGGGGCGAGATGTAGTCGGTGTAGGCGGTGAAGGGTCCCGCGGGGATGCGGTCGGGCCAGCCGGTGATGGGGTAGAAGCCGGCGATGGCGGCGGCCATGGTGCCGAATCCGGCGTACATCCGCATCGGTCCGGTCTGGCCCATCAGGCAGCTGGAGAACATGACCAGGTCGGGGTTGACCTTGCGGAGGTCCTCGTAGGCGAAACCCCAGTTGGCCATGGCCTTGGGTGAGAACGACTCGGTCAGGACGTCGCACCACTTCACGAGATCGAACACGACATCGCGGGCCTCGGGCGTGGTGAGGTCGAGGGTGAGGTCCATCTTGCCGGCGTTGAGGGAGTGGAACTGGAGGGCGTTCTCCTGGCCCCCCTCTTCGCCGATGAACGGGTTCACGCCTCGCAGGACGTCGGGCTTGGACTCGCTCTCGATCTTCACGACCGTGGCGCCGAAGTCGGCCATGGTGCGGGTCGTGCCCGGGCCGGCCATGGCCCACATGAAGTCGAGGATCTTCACGTCGTCGAGGGGCCGCTCGGGCGACTCGTCCTGGGTCCCGACGACCGGCCGCCGGGCGTCCTCGCGAACCTCGATCGTGTGGGCTCCGAGGGTGGGGGCCGGGGCCAGGCTGGGAAGGGCGGGGCCGCTGGTCTTGGTGATCGAGCCCGGGAAGCGGGCGTTCACCCCACCGGGAAGGTCGACCGGCTGCCAGTAGTCGCGCTCGCTCAACTGGGGCAGGGCCATCACATCAGCGGTGGTGGTGATGGGGGCGATGAGAAGGTTCTCGGCCAGGCCCCGTTCGAGCAGCTCGTCCTTGGTCTTGGTCTTCACGAACGCGGTGAGGGAGTGGATGGCATCGTTGAACGTATCGATCGACTCGCGTCCCTCGAACACGTCCATGCCGAAATCGATCCAGTTCTTGTCGCTCAGCTCCTCACCACAGAAGCCCTCTTCGTGGATCCAGCCCATCATCCTGGTCGTGAACGGCCCGATCATCGGCCCGAACAGGAAGGTGACCGTCACATGACCGTCGGCGCACTCGTACACCCAGGGAATGAGGAAGTCACCCAGCTGGATGGCGCCGGGCAGTCGGTTGGGGATCTCGCCCCCCACCAGGGCGTTCATCATCTGGAACTGGGTGCAGTCGGCGAAGGACTGCTGAGCCGATGCATCGATGTGTTGACCCTTGCCCGATCGACGCCGTTCGTGAAGGGCCATGAGCACGGCGCCGGCCACGTCGGCGGCTGCGTTGTGCCAGGTCTGGGGCACACCGATGCGGACCGGGGGCCGGTCGGTGTCGCCGGTGATCGACATGGTGCCGCTGGATGCGGCGATGGTCAGGTCGGTGGCCGCCCAGCCGGCTTTGGGTCCGGTCTCGCCGAAGGCACTGATCGAGGCCGTCACCAGGTGGGGGTGGGCGGCGCGGAGCTGGCCGAGGTCGACGTCGATCGCTCCGCACGAAATCACCGCGTCGGCTCCGGCCGCCAGCTGGGCCAGTTGATTGGGTCCGTCGAGCACCACCGACCGCTTGCCCCGATTGAATGAATGGAACTCGAGTGAACGCTCGGGATCGGCCACGTCGCCGATGAAGGGCCCCCGGTGGCGGGTGCGGTGCCCGCCCGGCGGCTCGACCAGGACCACGTCGGCCCCCAACTGGGCAAGTAGGTGTCCGGCCAGATGACCTCGGTCGTCGGTGAGATCGAGGACCCGGTATCCCGACAGCACTGGTGATTCTCCCTTGGATCGCGAACTGGCGTTCATCGTGCCTCATTCGTGATGGGCCTGCTGGCCCGGGTGGTATGTGGCGTACCGCGCGCCCCTGTCGACTGAGGGTCAGCGCGGGGGCATGATGGCAACCATGACCGACCCGGTGACCGATCTCGATTCCATCGACGCCACCTGGCTGACTTCTGCCCTGGCCGAGGCCGGGGTGGCCGACGGGGCCAGTGTCGCGGCCGTCGAAGCCAAGTCGATCGGCACCGGGCAGGTCGGTGAGAATGTGCGCTTCACTCTCACCTGGTCCGAGGATCGGCCCGACCTGCCGGGCTCGGTGGTCGGCAAGTTCCCGTCGACCAGCGAAGTCAGCCTGGCCGCGGCCGAGGCCACCGAGACCTATGTTCGCGAGGTCGGCTTCTACCGCGACCTCCAGGCCGAGGTCGACATACCCACACCCCACGTCTTCCGGATCGAAGAGGACCTGGCCACCAACCGTTTCCTGCTCCTGATGGAAGACATCCGTCCGGCGGAGCAGGGCGACCAACTCGGGGGGTGCGATCTGGCTCAGGCCGAGCTGGCGGTCGACGCCGCGGCTGGCCTGCACGCCTCGACATGGGCCCGCTCCACCGAGCTGGCTGAGCTGAGCTGGCTCGAGCTACCCAGTGCCGACGCCGCTGTCCAGTGGTTCGAACTGTACCGAGCCCTGTTCGGCGGTTTCGTGGAGCGCTACGCCGACCAACTGACCGATGACCAGATCGGGGTGGGTCGGTGGATCGGCGAGCACCTTCCTCCGCTCTGGGAAGCTGCCCAGAGCGTTCCCCTCTGCCTGGCCCACCACGACTTCCGGCTCGACAACATGTTGTTCGGTGTCGGCGAGGGGGCTCCCCCGCTCACCGTCGTCGACTGGCAGACCGCCCGTCTCGGTTCCGGTCCTGCCGATGTCGCCTACTTCGTGGGTGCCGGTCTGTTGGCCGATGACCGCCGCTCCCACGAGCAGACCCTGGTCAACCGGTACACCGAAGGTCTTGTCCGGCGGGGGGTGACCGTCGACCATGACACCATCGATCTTGGCTACCGGGTGGGCGCAACCAGCGGCTACATCATGGCGGTGATCGCCAGCCAGATGGTCGAGCAGACCGACCGGGGCGACATCATGTTCGTGGCCATGGCCAGTCGACACACCCAGCAGATCCTCGACCTTGATGTCGCCCCCCTCGTCGGGGGAACAGACGGGCCCTGACTACTGTTGTCCCCACTATGACGACCCCTACGGTTCCTCCGGCTTCCGACGCTGCCTACGATCTCGAGTTCTTCTGGGATCCGATCTGTCCCTTTGCCTGGATCACATCGCGGTGGGTCGAGCAGGTGGCGGCCCAGAGCGACTACAAGGTCGACTGGCGGTTCATCTCGCTGCGCCTGCTCAACAAGGACAAGGACTACGACACCGAGTTCCCGCCCGGCTACGAGCACGGTCACACCGCGGGACTACGCATGCTGCGGGTGGCGGCTGCCATCCGCGAAGACCTCGGCCGCGAACCCCTCGATGCCATTGTCAAGGCCTACGGCGAGAGCTACTGGGACCAGCCCAAGGGGTCGGGCATGCGCGCCCACCTCAGCACCACCGAGCACGCCACCGAGGTCCTCGAGGCTGCCGGCGTCGACCCCCAGTACGCAGCCGCGCTCGACGACACCTCGTGGGACGAGCTCCTCGACGCGGAGACCGAGCTGGCTCTCTCGCGCACCGGCCGCGACGTCGGTACGCCCATCATCACCTTCGAGCCCCCCGACGGGTTGTCGTTCTTCGGGCCGGTCATCTCTCGGATCCCTGAGCCCGAGGACGCCCTGCCCCTCTGGGAAGCCGTGAAGACGCTCGCCGCCTTCCCCGGTTTCGCCGAGATGAAGCGCAGCATGCGCGAGACCCCTCAGCTGAACATCCTGGGTGGCATCTCACAGACCCCCGCCGCCGAGGATTGGCAGGGTGGTCACCGGCGCGGCCACCTCGTCGGCGACCAGGAGTAGATGCGGGCCGTTGCCTGGTCGATCTGTTCTTCGGTGTAGAGCCCGAGTGACTGGTCGAGGATGCCCCGCGGTGCCCACAGCAGAAGGGTTGGTGTCGAGATGCGTTCGACGGCGGAAGCTGACTCCGGGTCGGTGACGGCCGCGCCCCCAACCGGGATGGACAACGACTCGTAGGAGGTAGCCATGGGGGTGAGCGTAGGTGGACGGTTACCCACGGTTCCGCGGAACCGCCGCCCAAGTGACCAAGCTCATTACCCGATGCCGACGTTCGGTTCCTCGATCACGAGGCCCGCGCCCGGGTCGGGGCCTTCGATCTCCTGGATCAGCAGGGCGGCCTCGGCCCTGGAGGCCACCGCGTCGCCGAAGCCACCGAAAGGCTGTTCGGGCGCGACCCTCCTGGCCAACTCGGCGATCTCAGCCCGGCGAGTGTCGGGTGTCACCGCCGCTGTCGGGCCCTCGTGAGCCTGGCGGAGATGTCGCACGACACAGGAGCCGGGGACGGGGGAGCGGCAGTCCCCTCAGATGCTGGTGTCGCGTCCGGCGAGCCGCAGCCAACGGCCAGGGCCGCGACCAAGACCAGACTCATCGGCCAGCTCATTGCGCGGCGCGTTGGCCATATGGATGCCGCGCCACCTCCTACAGGTCGGGCGGGGCCATTCGTGGGTGGCCAGCTACGAAGTGGACGGCTACACCGTGGGGATAGCCCCGTTCCCCGCGGCCAGACATCTGGACGGGTACCCCGAGCCCGGGGTGGTCGTGCCCATCGAGCGGCGCGGGGATGACCCGCCCCGCGAAGGGATGCGACTTGGACCGCCACCGCTCAGCCCTATTCCTAGACGTGGGGCAAGTGGGCGGGCCCCGCCCGCGGGATGGGGTCAGGGCCCGTCGCGCGGTCGCCGATGGATGGGTTCTGGAGGCGGGATCGTGCGGTCGTGGCTGCCGTCGGGCCGGAAGAGCTTGATGGTGCGGTCGGAAGCCAGCTTGAGCGTCCACCCACCCTCGTGGAGCCGGTGATGCCACTGGGTGGACACCGGGAGCAGGTTCTCGAGGTCGGTGGGGCCGTCGGGCCACCGAGTCACATGGTGGACCTCGCACCACTCGAACGGCTCGCCCGACAGTGGGCAGTCGGGGTAGAGGCTTCGCAGCGCCAACCGCTGGCTCAGGGTGGCCCGGCGGTGGGTGTGGCCGACCGACACCGACATGTGGTCGTCGTCGAAGACAACGGCATAGAGGTCTGCGTCGCATCGGGCCCGCTCGATCGTCTCGGCGGGGATGTCGTTGCCGGTCCAGGTTTCGGCCACGGTCCCCGGGTGGCTGCCTTCGCGCAGGGTGGAGAGATCAGTGAGGTAGCCGACGCCGGGCCGCGCCGGCTGGTCGGTGGTGCCGTCGCGGGTGACGATGAGCCACAGCGCTTCGGCCTGGAGTGCATCGGACATGGGTAGGCCCCGGAGCTCGGCCAGTTGGCGGGCCACCTGTCGGACCCGGTGCCGGATCTGCTCGCCCCGTTCGGGGTCGTACTCGCCCGAGAGCCAGAAGGTACCGTCGGCCCGGCTGCTGAACCGGAGCCCGGTGTTGGTCCGCTGTCGTTCGAGCTTGCCGAGACCCGCCTTTCGGTCGAGCCTCTCGATATGGGTGCGGAGCCAGCGGCAGAACTCGCCCAACTCGACCCCGACGGCGGCTTTGGCGATCACCGGATCGGTGGCGGTGACCCTCAACCGTGACTCATGGTTCTGGCCGTTGAGGGTTTTGACGAGGTGATCGACGCATTCGGGCCGGATCTGGCCGGCGGCGAAGGTCTCGGCCGTGAGGGGGAGGAGGCGAAGGGCTCGGGCCCGGCGAGTGGTCTTCTGCGCCGACTTCTTCGAACTGCCCTTCCGGCCGCCCCGGGTGACGTCTTCGGGGGCGGGCGCGCCGGGATCATCGTCGGCGTGTTGGTGAGCGGCGGCGGCTACCCGGGTCAGGAAGCCTTCGAGCAGCCGCTTTCCCTGGGCGGCTCCGCGGGCGTGATCGGTGAGCTGGCTGGATGAGCAGACGTCGAGATCGACCGCCGCCAAACCATCTTCCAGTTCCGCCAACCACCCGCCAGTAGCCATAGGGAAAGACTACGGACGGGCTGTGACACTCATCCCGCTCGGACCATTCCGACCAGTGTCGGGTGTTGGCCACGCCGGTCGACAGCGCACACTGGACTCATGACCGCGACTTCGGCTCCGTCGAGCTCGATTGGGCGACTGCTCCGGGTTGGGTGGTCATCGGTGTCAGCACGTTCCTGTGGGTGCGGGCCACCGCCGGGGCACTCGCCATCCGGAACCTGATCGGTGACTACGAGGCTGCGAACGGGCCGATCTCGATCCGCGACGGGAATGTCCACGACGGGGGTGGCCTCGGCATCAAGTCACCCGCCCTGAGGGAGCTCGATCGGGCGCTGGTGGACACCGCCGACTACTTCTATCCCTTCGGTGTCGCCATCCTGGTGGTGGTGGCCGCCATCTGGTGTGGGGGTGCTGCCGCGGCCGTCCGCCACCAACCCCCGTCCTCGTCCATCGGTTCGTCGATGGGTGGGCGGAGCTCGAGACGATCGGTACCGATGGAGACCCCCCGGGCGATCATGCCAGCGCGACGCCAACGTTCACCCCGGCATCTCTCGCTCCGCTCGTTCACCCTCTAGTCTGCCGCGGTGGCAGTTCTCAGATCGACCCTCGACACCGGCGGCGAGCAGTTCCGCAGGAACGCCGACGACATGGCCGAACAGCTCGCCGTCATCGACGAGCTCCAGGCCGAAGCGGCTGGGGGCGGTGGTCCCCGGGCCATGGACCGGCTGCGCAGCCGCGGCAAGCTCCCGGTCCGTGAACGCATCACCGCCCTTCTCGACCCCGACTCTCCCTTCTACGAGATCAGCCCCCTGGCCGGCTACTGCTCGGACTACAACGTCGGGGCCGGCCTGGTCATGGGTATCGGGGTGGTTTCGGGCAAGGAGTGCATGATCGAGGGCAATGACCCCACCGTGCTCGGCGGGGCCATGACCACCTTCGCCGGCAAGAAGATCATGAGGGCCATCGAGATCGCCCGCGACAACCGGATTCCCTACGTCCAGTTCGTCGAGTCGGCGGGCGGTGACCTCCGGGGCGACTCCGACCCCGAGCGCCAGATGCGTGAGCAGCGCGACCACTTCGGCGAGTCGGGGCGGCTGTTCTACGACGTCACCGAGCTCTCCAAGATGGGCATCCCGTCGATCGCCCTGGTGTTCGGCTCCTCCACCGCCGGCGGCGCCTACCAGCCCGGTATGTCCGACTACAACATCTTCATCAAGGAACGCTCGAAGGTGTTCCTGGGCGGCCCGCCCCTGGTGCAGATGGCCACCGGTGAGATCTCCGACGACGAGACCCTCGGCGGAGCCCAGATGCACGCCGAGGTCAGCGGCCTGGCCGACTACCTGGCCGAAGACGAGCTCGACGGCCTGCGTATCTGCCGAGAGGTCGTGGCCCACCTCGACCACTCCAAGCAGGGTTACGGCCCTACCGGCCCCGGTGACGCCCCCCTGTTCGACCCCAACGAGATGTTGGGCGTCATGCCCCGCGACATCACCCTGGCCGTCGACATCCGTGAGGTCATCGCCCGCACCGTCGACGGCTCCGAATTCGAGGAGTTCAAGGCCCGCTACGGCACCACCCTCATCTGTGGTTGGGCCCACATCCACGGCTACCCGGTGGGCATCCTCGGCAACAACGGCCCCTTGTTCTCCGAGAGCTCGAACAAGGCGGCCCAGTTCATCCAGCTGTGCAACCAGCAGAACATCCCCCTCCTGTTCCTCCACAACATCACCGGCTACATGGTGGGCAAGGACTTCGAGCACGGGGGCATCGTCAAGAACGGCAGCCGCATGATCAATGCGGTGTCGAACTCGATGGTTCCCCACATCAGCGTGATCATTGGCAGCAGCTACGGGGCCGGCAACTACGGAATGTCGGGCCGGGCCTTCAACACCCGGTTCACCTATCTGTGGCCTACCGCCAAGATCGCCATCATGGGCCCCAAACAGATCGCCGGCGTGATGTCGCTGGTGCGCCGAGGGCAGGCCGCCCGCAAGGGCGAGGAGTTCGACGAGGACACCGACCGCCTGATCACCGAGACGGTCGAGCACTACCACGAGCTCAAGTCTCTGGCCCTCTACGCCACGGGCCGGGCGGGTGACGACGGGATCATCGATCCCCGCGACACCCGCGATGTGGTCGGGATGTCGCTGTCGGTCTGCCACAACAACACAGTCAAGGGAGGGGAGGGTTTCGGTGTCTTCCGATAACGAGGCCAGTTCTGGCGGAGCCAGCCAGATCACACGACTGCTGGTCGCCAATCGGGGCGAGATCGCCCGCCGGGTCTTCCGCAGCGCCCGCGACATGGGCATCGAGACGGTTGCCGTCTACGCCGACGGTGATGCTGACGCACCCTTCGTGGCCGAGGCCGACCAGGCCGTTGCCCTCTACGGCCGTTCGCCGGCTGAGTCCTACCTCGACGTCGACAAGGTGCTGGCCGCTGCGGCCCGCACGGGCGCCGACGCCATCCATCCGGGCTATGGCTTCCTGTCCGAGAACGCCGACTTCGCTCGGGCGTGCGAGGCCGCCGGCCTGATCTGGGTCGGCCCTCCTCCCGACGCTGTCGCCGCCATGGGCGACAAGCTCGAGGCCAAGAAGATGATGATCGAGGCCGGTGTGCCCACCCTGGCCTCGGTCGAGATCACCGACGTCACCGATGTGACAGCCGAGGCCGACACCATTGGCTATCCCGTGCTCATCAAGGCCGCGGCCGGGGGTGGTGGCAAGGGCATGCGCATCGTTGCATCGGCCGCTGAGCTCACTGCCGCCATCGCCGGGGCCCAGCGCGAGGCCGCCGGTGCCTTCGGCGACGACACCGTCTTCATCGAGAAATACCTCGGCTCACCCCGCCATGTCGAGATCCAGATCCTGGGTGACCAGCATGGCAACCTCATCCACTGCTTCGAGCGCGAGTGCAGCATCCAGCGCCGGCACCAGAAGATCATCGAAGAGGCGCCCAGCCCGGTCCTCACCGAGGCGGTCCGCCAGCGGATGGGTGACGCAGCCGTCGCGGCCGGTGCGGCCCTGGGCTACTACTCGGCCGGAACCGTCGAGTTCCTCCTCGATGAGGGCCCGTCGGGTGATTGGGGTGACGACGCCGGGTTCTTCTTCCTCGAGGTCAACACCCGGCTCCAGGTCGAGCACCCCGTCACCGAAGAGGTCACCGGCCTCGACCTCGTGCGTCAACAGCTTCGGGTGGCCATGGGTGAACCGCTCGGTTTCGGCCAGGACGATCTTGCCATCAGCGGCCACGCGATCGAGGCTCGCCTCTACGCTGAGGACCCAGCCAACGACTTCCTCCCGGCCACCGGCTTGCTCGCCTCGTTCGAGCTGCCGTCGTCCCCATCGGCCCGCCTCGACTCGGGTGTGGTCAGCGGTTCGACCGTCGGTGTCGACTTCGATCCGATGCTGGCGAAGGTCATTGTCCACGCCCCCACCCGTCGTGAGGCCGCGCTGCGTTTGGCCCTAGTGCTCGAGAAGGCAGTCGTCGCCGGGGTGACCACCAACCGCGACTTCCTGGTGTCCACCCTGCGCCACGAAGCCTTCCTGGCCGGCGACACCACCACCGACTTCATCGACCGGGTTTCTCCGGCCACCCGCTTCGAGCCCACCGACGAGCAGGTCGCCCAGGCCGCGGTGGCAGCCACTCTGTTCCGACAGCACCTGAACCGTCAGTCAGCGGGCACTCTGGCGTTCATGCCGGCGGCCTACCGCAACTCGTCGATGCCCGACGAGGAGATCCGCTTCTCCCGGGGAGACGACCAGCCCGAGGTCGCCGTCCTCTACGCCGCTCAGCGCGACGGATCGATGCAGGCTCGGATCCGGGTCGGCGACACCGAGCCAGGGCCGCCCATGGCCGCCCGCACCCTGGGGGTGGACACCTCGGGCCCGTTCGCCATCACCGTGGACATCGACGGCCTGCGCTCCACCTCAGCGGTTTCCGGCTGGGGCTCGACCTGGCACGTCAACATCGGCGCCGGAGCGGTCGAGCTCACCGAGCTCTCACCCTTCCCCGACACCGGTGGAGGCGATGTCGCCGGCGGCCAGGCCGCACCCATGCCCGGCAAGATCCTCGTGGTCGAGGTCGAGGTGGGGGCTGAGGTCACCACCGGTCAGACCCTCCTGATCATGGAAGCGATGAAGATGGAACACACCATCGTCGCCCCCGGCGACGGAGTGGTCACCGAGGTCCGTTGCGCGGTGGATGACCAGGTCGACAACGGCCAGGTGCTGGTGGTTCTGGAAGCGACATAGGCCAGTCTCCACCGGAACGACTATTCGCCAACCCGTACCGCGGAACCGGTCGTGGTCGGCTGGTCAGGCTCGAGTGCGGCGCAGCACTGGATCAGCGGCCGCCAAGACCCGGTCGGCGGTGCGAAGGACCCGACCGGCCGCGCCCGGCGTATCGGAGTCGACGAGGTTGCCCATCACCTGGAGGGTGATGTCGGCGATGGTCTGGGTGCCCACCGCCAGCCGTAGGCCGGGCCGCAGAATCCACGGGTGACCGACCAGGAAGCTGAAGCGGCGCCCCGTGCGCAGGAACCCGTCGAACCGTTCCCCTACCAGCCGGTCATAGTCGGCGGTCGCGGTGGCCGGATTCTGGAGGTGGCAGTCGACGGCGAGCATCCCCGACTCGAGGCCGTAGTCGATGCCCTCGCCGTTCATGGGGTTGATCAATCCGGCTGCGTCGCCGACGGCCGTCCACCCGTCGCCGTGCCGCTTCTGGGCCGACATGGGTAGCCGCCACGCCCGCGGCCGTTCCCGATAGGGGCCGAGCTGCCACTCGTCGTCGACGAGGCGGCGGTAGCCCTCGAGCAGGTTGTTCAGGTTGAGCTTCCTGAAGCCCTTCATGGTCGAGAGGGCCCCGACCCCGATGTTCACGGTGCCGTCGCCGCACGGGAACATCCAGCCGTAGCCGGGCACCGGGGTTCCGTGGTCGTCGCGTAGGGTCAGGCACGCCTCGATGTGGGCATCGGCGTGGCGGGGTGACTCGGCGTAGGTGCGGATGGCCAGCCCGAACGGCTCGTCGGCCACCCGGTCGGCCCCCACCATGCGCGCCACCTGGCCGGGGGCACCGGTGGCCACGATGGTCAGGTCGGCCGACCATCGACGGCCCCCGCTCTCGACCCCGGAGACCCGATCACCGTCGAAGGTGGGGACGGCTTCGCTCTCCCAGTGGATTTCGGCTCCCGCGGTGGTGGCTTCGTCGGCCAGGCGGGCGTCGAGCAGGCGACGGGGCCAGACCGCACCATGACCGGGGAAGCGTTCGCTGGCCGGCCAGGGCAGCTCACGCCGGACCTTCCCGGCGATCATCCGTAGCCCGGCGATGTGATGAGCGTCCTCGAGGTCGATCTTCAGTTCGTTGAGCGCGGCCACCGCCCGCGGGGTGAGGCCGTCGCCACAGACCTTGTCGCGGCCGTGGGGGCCCTTTTCGAAGACAGCCACCTTCAACCCGGCTCGGGCGGCCCGGATGGCGGCCGCTGAGCCCGCGGGGCCGGCGCCGATGATGGCGACGTCGAGGGGTTCGGAACCGGTCACCCCACCATCGTGCCCGGCAGCCACTCAGGCGCCACAATCCGGTGACTCCCGGGCTGTTGGTTGGCCTAGTCTGCCCGCCATGTTGGGAAGCGGCCTCGGCCGGAGGTTCTGGCTGCTCTGGTCGGCCACGACGGTGGCGAACATCGGCGACGGCATCAGCCTGACCGCCTTCCCCCTCCTGGCCATCCACCTCACCGACGACGCCCGGCTGGTGGCCCTGGTCACCGCCTTCAGGGTCCTGCCCTTTCTGATCGTGGGTCTCCCCGCTGGCGTATTGCTCGACCGGCTCGACCGTCGCCGCATCGGAGTGGTTGCTCAGGTGGGCAGAGGTGTGCCGGTCGCGGTGATGGCCGCCCTCGTGGCCGCCGATCAGGCCAGCATGGGCTTGCTCATCGGGGCGGCGTTCGTGGTGGGGGTGGGCGAGGTGTTCACCGATGGTGGGCTGCCGGCCATGGTCCGCTCGGTCGTGCGTAGCGACCAGCTCGAGGTGGCCAATTCCCGCCTCCTGGCCTCACAGACGGTCAACAACATGTTCATCGGCCCCCCGCTCGGCGCTCTGCTCTTCGAGCTGGACCGGAGCCTGCCCTTCTTCGCCATTGCCGTCGGCGTCGGGGTCGGAGCGGTGCTTCTGGCCGCTCTGCCGGGATCGTTCCGGCCCGAGATCACCGACACCGAAGATGCTCCGTTCCGGTCCCAGCTTCTCACCGGCCTCCTCTACGTCTGGTCACACCCCGTACTGCGTCCCCTGGCCCTCTCGGTGGCTCTGTTCGCCTTCATGGGTGAGGCCACCAACGCGGTCCTCGTCATCCTCGTGACCGAGCGGTTCGGGTTCGGCAGCGTCGGTTTCGGGGCCCTGATGAGTCTCGACGCGGTCACCTCGCTGGTGATGTCGTTCTTCGTGGCCCGTCTCGTGGCTCGCTGGGGCCACGCCAACAGCATGAGGATCGCGGTGGTGGCCTTCTCGGTGGCGTCGTTGCTGCTCGGCTTCACCACCGTTGCCGTGGGCGCCGTGCTCGCATCACTGATCAACGGAGCCGGCGACCCCACCTGGAACGTGGTGAGCTCGACCATCCGGCAGCGCCTGGTGCCCGACCAGATCTTCGGTCGAATGATGACCGCGTACCTGTTCATCGCCTGGGGCATCCAGCCCATCGGGGCCCTCCTGGGCGGTGTGATCGCCGAGGCCTACGGCGCCCAGTGGGTGTACGTGATGGCCGCGTGCGGGGTGTCCTCACTGCTGATAGTGGCCCGCCCCATGTTCGCCGAGGTCACCCGGGCCATGTCGTCCCCCTAGAAGTGGGCGACTTCCCGGCTCAGCCTTCGGGATCGGGTTCTTCGGGGGCGAGGTCGATGCGGTAGACGACACCCTCGTTGATGGCGGCCACCCAGATCTCGTTGTGAGGCCCGGTGCCGAAGCTCACCAGGTCGCCGGAAGGTACCTCGATGTCGAGGCTGCGATCCTCGAGGACGATGCCGCCCCGCTGAAGAACGGCCCGGATCTCACCGGTGCACCAGTCGCCGTAGACGTACGCACCGTTCATCTCCGGTATGGCTTGGCCCCGGTAGACGTACCCGCCGGTGATCGAGCAGCGGCCGTCGTCGTGGGTGTAGGTGAGCAGGGGGCCGGTGTGGTCGGCTGGGGCAGGACCGGCGGACTCCTGGTCGCCCTCCATGAGGCTCCAGCCCAGGTTTGCCCCCCGGCCGCCGCCCCCATCGGCTGGGAGCAGGGTGATCTCCTCGACCTCGTTCTGGCCGACGTCGGCGATCCAGAGGTCGCCGTTGTGGGAGTCGAACGAGAACCGCCACGGGTTGCGCAGTCCGTAGAGCCAGACCTCGGCGGCGCCGGCGGGGTCACCGGCTGGGTCGAAGGGATTGCCATCGGGGATGCCGTAGGCGCCGGCGTCGTCGAGCTCGGGGTCGACCCGCAGCATCGAGCCCAGCAGATCGGTGGGGTCCTGGCCGGTTTCGAGGGGGTCGTCGGCCTGGCCGCCATCGCCGTAAGAGGCGTACAGGAAGCCGTCGGGGCCGAAGTGGATGTCGCCTCCGTTGTGGTTCAGGAAGGGTTGGTCGAGGGTGAGGATCTCGCGGCGGCTGTCAGCCGTCGCCCGGGTGCTGCCCATGTCGTACTCGTCGATCCGGCTGGTGAAGTCGGAGTCGGTGTAGGACACGAACAGGTGGCGGCCGTCGCGTGAGAACGTGATGCCCAGGAGCCCACCCTCGCCCTGGGTCGAGACGGTCTCGGAGATGTCGAGCGCCGGCTGGCTGTCGGGCCGGATGGCCACGATCTCGCCGGAGTCATCGTCGCGGACATAGCGCAGGCGCCACACCCGACCGGCCCGGCCAGCCACATAGATGGCCTCGTCACCGGATCGGCTGGCGAACGCGATGGGTGACTCGATCTCGGCGACGGGGGTGAGCGCGATCTCGACCCCCGCGATCGAGTCCGTCGACGGGTCGTCGGGGTTGCGGGGCAGGATGGTGGTGGGCGTCGTGGTGGTAGTGGGGACACCGGTGGTTGTGGTCTCGTCGGTGTCGACCTGGATGTCGCTGGGGGAGGGGCCGGTGGTTCCGGCCGAGTCACTGCAGGCGGCCGCCACGAGGGTCCAAACGAGTAGGAACAGTATGCACCGTGCTGGGCCGCGGCCTGACGACAAGAAGATCCAAGAGCGGTGCATCATCGTCCTAGAAGCCTACGAGCTGGTAGCGGCGTCGGGTTGAAGGGTGATCGAGAAAGAAAATTCCGCGCCATTACGGGCTTGCTACGAATCCATGACGGTAGGGCTTGACACCTTCGTAATTACGCGGCTGTAATTGCCGGACCGCAACATCTGGGGGTTCGCCCCGGAGGGTGACACTAGGTCTTGTGGTCGTAGCCGCGATCACGCCAAAGGACCAAGTTCTCCTCCGGGCACCGCGATCCGGTGCGGGGGCGGGTAGACGGATCTCGCGTTCACCTCCCCCCTCTGCGCCCCAGACAACAAAACCCGCCCACACCCCGGCGGGAACGACCTCCTCGGTTGAAGGAGGTCCGACCATCGGGGCGCACAACCCGGAGGGCCCCTGTGGCGCTGCAAACCGAGGACATCGACCTCACGAACTCCAACGACACTCGAGCTGATCTCGACCTGAGCGACGATGTCGGAGGTCCCGAGCCAGCGGGCGACAACGTCGGCACCCAGATGCGGGTCCGCAAGCGCAATGGTGACCTGGAGTTCGTCGATCTGAACAAGATCGTTCGTGCTGTCGAGCGTTGTGCCTCCGGTCTGGCCGGTGTTGACCCCATGCGGGTGGCCACCAAGACCATCTCCGGTCTCACCGACGGTGCCACCACCACTGCCCTCGACGAGCTCAGCATCCGGACCGCGGCTGCCCTCATCGTCGACGAGCCCAACTACTCCAAGCTGGCTGGCCGGCTCCTCGCCCAGTTCATCGACAAGGAGATCCGCAACCAGGGCGTCCACAGCTTCAGCCAGTCGGTGCTGCTGGGGGCCGAAGAAGGCCTCATCGGCGACGAGGTGGCGGCCTTCGTGGCCCTGAACCACCGCAAGCTCGACGACGCCATCAAGGACGATCGCACCAAGCTGTTCGAGTTCTTCGGCCTACGCACGGTCTATGACCGCTACCTCCTGCGTCACCCCGAGAACCGCAATGTGGTCGAGACTCCCCAGTACTTCTTCATGCGGGTGGCCTGCGGCCTCTCCACCACCGTCGACGAGGCCATCCGCTTCTACGACCTCATCTCGTCACTCGAGTACCTCCCCTCGAGCCCCACCCTGTTCAACTCGGGCACCACCCACCCCCAGATGTCGTCGTGCTACCTGCTGGACTCACCCCTCGACGACCTGATCTCGATCTATGACCGCTACGCCGATGTGGCCCGCCTCTCCAAACACGCGGGTGGCATCGGCCTCGCCTACCACCGCATCCGGTCCCGTGGGTCGCTCATCCGGGGTACCAATGGCCTCTCGAACGGCATCGTTCCCTGGCTCAAGACCCTCGACTCGTCGGTGGCCGCCGTCAACCAGGGTGGTCGCCGCAAGGGTGCGGCGTGTGTGTACCTCGAGACCTGGCACGCCGACATCGAGGAGTTCCTCGAGCTCCGCGAGAACACCGGTGACGAGTCCCGTCGGGCCCACAACCTCAACCTCGCCAACTGGGTCCCCGACCTCTTCATGGAACGGGTCGAGAAGGACTGGATGTGGAGCCTCTTCGACCCCAAGAAGGTGCCCCATCTCGTCGACCTCTACGGAGCCGACTTCGAGAAGGCCTACATCGAAGCCGAAGAGGCTGGCCTGTACGAACGTCAGATTCCAGCTCGCCAGCTCTACAGCCGCATGATGCGCAGCCTGGCCCAGACCGGCAACGGCTGGATGACCTTCAAGGACGCCTCGAACCTCAAGTGCAACCAGACCGGCGCCCCCGAGAACGTGGTGCACCTGTCCAACCTGTGCACCGAGATAGTCGAGGTCACCAGCCAGGACGAAACTGCGGTGTGCAACCTCGGTTCGGTCAGCCTTGGTCGCCTGGTCCGGCCCGGCGCCGATGGTGAGCTGACCTTCGACTACGAACGCCTGGCCGAAGTCGTGCGCCTGGCCGTGCCGTATCTCGACCGGGTGGTCGACATCAACTTCTATCCCACCGATGCCGCCGCCAACTCCAACTCCAAGTGGCGCCCGGTGGGGCTGGGGATCATGGGCCTCCAGGACGTCTTCTTCAAGCTGAAGCTGGCCTTCGACTCCCCCGAGGCCCGCGAGATCTCGAAGCGCATCTCCGAGGAGATCTACTTCAACGCCCTGTGGGAGTCCACCGAGCTCGCCGAGGCCAATGGGGCTCACCGCGGGTTCGACGAAACCCGGGCCGCCCAGGGTGAGCTCCAGTTCGATCTCTGGGGCGTCGAGCCCACCGACCAGGCTCGTTGGCAAACCCTGCGCGACCGCATTGCCGCCCATGGCCTGCGCAACTCACTCATGATCGCCATCGCCCCCACGGCCACCATCGCTTCGATCTCGGGTAGCTACGAGTGCATCGAGCCCCAGGTGTCCAACCTGTTCAAGCGCGAGACCCTCTCGGGCGAGTTCCTCCAGATCAACGCCTACCTGGTGCGCGAGCTCCAGGAGCTCGGACTCTGGAATGAGCACATCGCCGCCCAGATCAAGAAGGCCGAGGGTTCGGTCCAAGACATCGCCGAGCTCCCGGCCGAACTGCGCGAGCGCTACCGCACCGCATGGGAGGTCCCCATGCGCTCCCTCATCGACATGGCCGCCGACCGGGGGGCCTTCATCGACCAGAGCCAGTCCCTCAACCTTTTCATGGAGAGCCCTTCCATCGGCAAACTCTCGTCGATGTACCTCCACGCCTGGAAGAGCGGGATCAAGACCACGTACTACCTCCGCTCTCGCCCGGCCACCCGCATCAACCAGACCAATGTCACCTCCGGGGCCGGCGACACGAATGGATCCGGCCCCAGCGGTGGTGGTGAACCGGCTCCGGTGAAGACCTTCACCGACGTCGAGGCGCTCGCTTGTTCGCTCGAGAACCCCGAGAGTTGCGAAGCCTGTGACTGAGCGACTTCTCCCTACCCAACCCCTCCCGCCCCCCTACGAACCCAGAGGCTGACCAACACCCATGGCACTCACCGACCGCGCTGACGCATTCGACTTCGATCTCACCGGCGACGAGCAACCCGCTCCCGCGCTCCCCCAAGAGCGGGGCGACCTTCTCGATCCCGGGTTCGACCTCACCCTGCGGCCCATGCGCTACCCCGTCTTCTACGAGATGTTCCGCGACGCCATCAAGAACACCTGGACCGTCGAAGAGATCGACTTCTCCGACGATCTCAACGATCTGGCCCGCAAACTCGATCCGGCCGAGACCCACATGATCCATCGTCTGGTGGCCTTCTTCGCCACCGGCGACACGATCGTGGCCAACAATCTCGTGCTGAACCTCTACAAGCACATCAACGCCCCCGAGGCCCGCCTCTACCTGGGCCGCCAGCTCTTCGAGGAGTCGCTCCACGTTCAGTTCTACCTGACCCTGCTCGACAACTACATCCCCGACCACGACGAGCGGGCCGAGGCCTTCACCGCTATCGAGAGCATCCCGTCGATCCGCCAGAAGGCCGACTTCTGCTTCAAGTGGATGAACTCCATCGACCAGCTCGACATCATCGAGACCCCCGAGCAGCGCAAGGATTTCCTGCTCAACATGGTGTGCTTCGCGGCCTGCATCGAAGGCCTGTTCTTCTTCGCCGCCTTCGCCTACGTGTATTTCCTGCGCTCCAAGGGCTATCTCAATGGCCTGGCCGCTGGCACCAACTGGGTGTTCCGTGACGAGTCCTGCCACATGAACTTCGCCTTCGAGGTCATCGACACCGTGCGGGCCGAGGACCCCGCCCTGTTCGACGACGACCTGAAGATCCGCATCGTCACCATGATCGAAGAAGCCGTCGAGTGCGAGATGCAGTTCGCCGAGGACCTGCTCGGTATGGGCGTCCCGGGTATGTCGGTGGCCGACACCCGCGAGTACCTCCAGTTCTGCGCCGATCAGCGCCTGGTGCGCCTGGGTCTCGACAAGCGCTACGGCTCGAAGAATCCCTTCGACTTCATGGAGCTCCAGGACGTCCAGGAGCTCACCAACTTCTTCGAGCGCACCGTGTCGTCGTACCAGATCGGCGTCGACGGCGACGTCGCCTTCGACGAGGACTTCTAGCCGACATCACCTTCGCGGTATTGGGTGTGGCTACCGGCTCTCCGGCGTTCTGACGTTCTGTCCGGGCATCCGTACCGAAAACACCACAGAATCCCGGACAGAACGGCCGGATGCGGTGATCACGCTGATGCGGGCATCACCCAACTCACCAACAGCCTCGGCATCACCGTCCCCATCGAGACCGTCTGAACCATCAACCCAGCACCCAGCCCCGACAC
>JAAEMS010000178.1 GCA_024225275.1 Actinomycetes bacterium | reverse complement strand
GTTCGCCACCGATAGCAACCCGCCGGACCACTCCGGCGCTCTCGGTGCGCTCGGAAATGGTGCCGGCCTCCGAAGTGACACCACGCACGACGATCGCGATCCGGCATTCTCGACAGCGCGATCCGCTCGAGAAGGTGCATCCTCGAACCGGCGGTAGGAGACAGTCGGCGGGCGGGTTATCGGGCGGACAATATGTGATGGGTCGTGCCGCTCTGATGTGTCGATCTCGGCGGCGCGGAGGACGAAGGGCTCTACACGCTGGGGTCGACGGGAAGCAAGGATCAAGAAGTATCTGGGGCAACGAGTTCTGCCGGCGAGTCACCTCCATACGAACTTCGCACGACCGGTCGGATCAGCCCCTATTCCGACAGGAATGAGTTGATGGGACCGGCACAACGCGACCGCTTTCTCACTGCGCAGTGGAACAACCGGCTGAGCATCGCACTCGGCCTGCCCGCTCTGGCCTACACCGCAGTCGCGCTCGCCACCGATGTCCTCTCCGATGGCGCTGCTTTCGTCTGGCTGCTCCTCATCGGAGCCGTCTACTGAATCGTCGTGGAGCAGCACTCCTCCATGCGGTTCGCATGGCTTCGCACCAAGGAAGGCCGGGATGCTCCCGCCTCAACACGGGCCGGGCGGTTGACGCTCATCGCCTACAACGTCATCTGGTGGATTCCGGCCCTACTGCCGCTCATCGGCGTGATCTCCTACCGCGCTGGTTTCATCGCTTTCCTCGCACTCACCGTGACCCGAGCGCTGATCAACGGCTACCGCATCAACCTCATGCCAGCCCTTGCCGCCGAGCGACTACCCCTGCGACAACCCGGCGCCTAG
>JAAEMS010000177.1 GCA_024225275.1 Actinomycetes bacterium | reverse complement strand
CGCCACCTCAGGCAGGGCCTGGGCGTGCGCGAGACGTCGACGGGATGCCTCGTCAGCCCCCGATGGACCCGGGCGGGCCTTGGGCCCGGTCAGCCGCCTCGCGACCTGGGGGGATGCGCTCGAGAAGCATGGTCGACCAGTACCGGCCCATCTTGTGGCCCACCTCGTCCTGCACCGCCTGGGTCTTGTATCCCATCCTGTGGTGGAGGGCGACCGAGGCGTCGTTGGGTAGGGCGATGATGGCGTACTGGCGGTGGACGCCGCGGTGGTCGAGGTCGTCGAGGAGGGCCTCGTACAGCCGACCACCCAGCCCACGGCCGGTGACCCCGGGGTCGAACACGATCGTGGTCTCGACCGACGAGTCGTAGGCCGTCCGAGGGCGGAACCGGCTGCTCCAGGATGCTCCCACCACCCGGCCGTCGACTTCGGCCACCCACACCTGCCAGGGCCCGTCGCCCGAGTCGTAGAGCTCCCACCACTCGCGGCGCCGTTCGAGATTCCATGGCTTGGTGTCGAAGGAGACATGGGAGTCGACGATGTACTGGTTGTAGATCTCGGTGATCCGCGCCAAGTCATCGACGGAGGCCCGACGAATGAGGGTGGCGCCCATGGGCCGATGCTACTCATCGCTCTGAGGCCCATCTTGGAGATGTATGCCGGCCCCGCCGTGAGGCGGCTAGAACACGGCTTGGTCTGTCATCTCGAGGTGCAGGGGTCCGGTCGGATCATATGGGTGGGCGGCCAGCACCGACTCGTTCAGCTCCACCCCCAGACCCGGCCGATCGGTGACGATCAGGTCGCCGTCGTCCCACTCGAGGGGCTCGACCAGTAGCTCGGCGTGGAAGCCGTCGAAGGTGCCGATGGCCTCGAGGATGAGGAAGTTGGGGATGCAGGCGGCCAGCTGGGCGTTGGCCGCGGCCACCACCGGACCGCAGTAGCAGTGGGGGGCGATCTGGGCGTGATGGACCTCGGCCAGAGCGGCGATCTTCTTGCCTTCCAGGATCCCTCCGGCGCGACCCAGATTGGGCTGCAGGATCGACGCAGCCCCGGCTCGGAGTAGAGCCGCGAACTCGTAGCTGGTGGTGAGCCGTTCACCGGCGGCTACCGGAATCATGGTCGAGCGAGCCACCTCAGCCATGGCCACGGGTGCATCCGGAGGCACCGGTTCCTCGAACCACAGGGGGTCGTAGGGTTCGATGGCCCTGGCCAGCCTGGTGGCCCCTGACGGGGTGAACTGGCCGTGGGCGCCGAAGAGGATGTCAGCCCGGCTCCCGACCCCATCGCGGATGGCCGACACCATCGACACCGACAACCCGATATCGGCCTGGCGGGGCTGGTGGCCGTCGTACGCGGTGTAGGGGCCGGCCGGGTCGAACTTCACCGCGGTGAACCCCTGCTCGACGGCAAGCACCGCGGCGGCCGCCGCCAGATCGGGGTCGTCGTACACCGTCGGGCCCTCCGTCTCGGTTGGCACCGCGCTGCCAGAGATCGGATACAGGTAGGTGTAGGTGCGCAGCCGGTCGTGGACCCGGCCCCCCAGGAGTTGATGGACGGGCTGGTCGGCCTCCTTGCCGACAATGTCCCAACAGGCCATCTCGAGGGCGGAGACGCAGGCCATCAGGGTGGGGTCGGGTCGTTGGGAGAACCCCGATGAGTAGGCCCGCCGCCAGAACCTCTCGATGCGGTGGGGGTCCTCGCCCACCAGGTAGCGGTCGGCCACGTCGGCTATCGCCGCTTCCATGACCGCCGGTCCGAAGGTCGCCCCGTAGGCCTCGCCCCAGCCGATCACCCCATGGTCGGTCACCACCTTCACGAACAGGAAGTACCGGCCCCCCTTGCCGGGAGGTGGGTTGCCCACCACGAAGGTCTGGACATCGGCTACCAACATCGGCGAGGTCTGGCGCTACTGGGCGCTGGGGAATTCCGGCTTGCGCTTCTCCTTGATGGCCGCCGCGCCTTCGGCCGCGTCGTGGCCCAGGAAGTTGAGCATCTCGAACCCGAGGCTGGCGTCGAAGGCTGGGGCCGCCTGCTGGACCCACAGGTTCAGGGCCCGCTTGGTCCACCGGGTCGCGTCCTGGGGGCCGGTGGCGATCTTGGTGGCCACCTTCATGGCCTCGTCCATCAGCTCGTCGGCGGGTACCGACTTGGAGACCAGGCCGATGTTGTCGGCGGTCTTGCCGTCGATGAAGTCGGAGGTGATCAGGTAGTACTTGGCCTTGGCCAGGCCGCACAGCAGGGGCCAGATGATGTTGGCGTGGTCCCCAGCGGCAACGCCGAGGCGGAGGTGACCATCGGTGAAGCGGGCATCCTCGGCGATGATGCTGATGTCGGCCATGAGGGCCACGGCCAGGCCGGCTCCTACCGCCACACCGTTGATGGCCGACACGATGATCTTCGAGCACGAGGTCATTCGGTAGACGATGTCGCCGGCCTCCTTGAAGGCGACCTTCATGCCGTCGTAGTTCTGGATCATGGACTCGATCCAGTCGAGGTCACCGCCGGCTGAGAACGACTCGCCGGCGCCGGTGACCACGACGACCCTGACCTCTGGGTCGTCGTCGATGTCATCCCAGACGCGGGAGAGAGCACGGTGGAGCGGCGCGTCGGTGGCGTTCATGTGCTCGGGCCGGTTGATGGTCATCAACAGGATCCCGTGGTCGAGGCGCTCGAAGAGCAGCCCCGGATGCTTGTCGAACCAGTCATCGCTCATTGGTGGAGAAGTCCTTTGTTGTGGTTGCTCGAGGGTGGGGGGTCCGCCGCAGGGCGGCGACGATCGGGTCCGCCGGCAGGCGGCGGAACACCGCGTGGACTAGCTCATCGTGAGTCCGCCGGAGACCGACAGGGTCTGGCCGGTGATGAAGCCGGCGTCCTCCGAGGCGAAGTAGGCCACGGCGGATGCCACCTCGTGGGGTTGGCCCAATCGCTTCATGGGGACGGCCCGGGCCATGGCCCCCACGACCTTGTCGCTGTCCTCGGACCCGGCGGTGATCTCGCCCAGCAGGGGGGTGTCGGTGGGGCCCGGGCAGACCGTGTTGGCGGTGATGCCGTTGCGGGCCATCTCGCGGGCGATGGTCTTGGTGAAAGCGATGATGCCGCCCTTGGCTCCGGAGTAGACGGCCTCGAGTGACGAGCCCACGCGCCCGGCGTCGGACCCGATGTTCACCACCCGGCCCCAGCCCCCCTCGATCATGCCGGGGAGACAGGCGTGGGTGGTGCGCAGGGCGCCCTTGTAGTTGATGTCGATGACCTTGTCCCAGAAGTCCTCGTCGGTGTCGAGGAAGGGGATGAACTCGTCCCAGCCCGCACAGTTGACGAGGATCTCGATGGGGGCGAGCTCGTCGATGACCTGGAAAATGCCCTGCTGTACGCCGTCGGAGTCGGTGATGTCCATAGCCACCCCGATGGCGCTGCCGCCGGCCTCGCGAATCAGCGCCGCGGTCTCTTCGGCCGCCTCGGCTCGGAGGTCGGCCACCGCCACCCTCCTGCCGTCGCGGGCCAGGGCCAGGCAGATCTCCCTCCCAATGCCCCGGGCCCCGCCGGTCACCATTGCCACTCGTTCAGTCATCAGTTCGCTCCTCCGGTCACGGCGCGGGCGATCTCGCCCCAGCGACCAGCGTTGTTCGGGTTCTTCTCGAGGTCCTCCCGGGTCAAGTACATCACCAGCCTTGCTGCGGTGCCCTGGTACCGCTCGATGAGGGCGTCGGCCATATCGTCCCAGGTGGTCGCCACAGCGTAGTGCTCGAGCATCTCGTCGGTGACGGTGTCGGCCATGCCCTGCAAGTCGCCCGCCTTCAGCTTCTCGTTGAGGGCCGCCGACGTGCCCTCGAAGCCGAGGTCGTCGAACTGGAAGCCATAGTTCTTGGTGGAGCCGTAGAAGGCCACTTGGGCCTTGGCCCGCTGAACCATCGGGGCCCGTTCTTCGGGGGTGTCGCCGGGGGCCGCGAACACGGGGATGATCAGATCGATCTCGTCGGGGCTGCGTCCGGCCCTGCCCGCCCCTTCGGCCACCTGGGGGAGGAGACGGTTCTCGATGTATGGCATCGAGTGCAAGGGGTGGACGTGGATGCCGTCGGCAACCTCACCCGCGGCCCGCAGCATGTAGGGGCCCACAGCCGAGATGTCGACCTTGATGTCTCCGTAGTCGTGCTTGCGGGGCGCCCACTGACCCGGCAACAGGCTGAGCTGGTAGTAGGGGCCGTCGTGGCTGAGCTTCTCTTCGCGGCGGAAGGCACGGAGGCAGGCCTTCACCGCGGCCACATAGTCCTTCATGCGGGGGCCGGGTGGATCGAATTCGGCGCTGTACCGACGCTCGACATGGGCTCGCACTTGGCTACCGAGGCCCAACCGGAACCGGCCTTTGGTGTTCTCGGCCAACTCCCAGGCCACCGCAGCCGACACCATCGGGCTGCGGGGGAACGCCACCGCGATGCCGGTGGTGAAGGTCAGTGAGGGGGCCGCCATGGCCGCGGCGGCAATGAGCATCCAGGGGGTCTGACTGGTCTCGGTGTACAGCATCCCCGAGAACCCGTTGGCTTCGAGTTGGCGGGCAAGATCGGCCGTGTCGGCCCAAGTCGACCCCCCGGTCATCAGGTCGAACTCCATGGTCCTCTTCTTCTCCTCGTGGACGGTCTGGAGCGATTCTGACCCAACCAGCCGAACCGTGCCCGGATCGTCCGGAGAACCCCGGCCGACTGGCTACGATCGAGGGTGTTCCAGGGTGTCCTCGGGCGCCCCACATCTGATCCAGGAGTACCCGTCGTCGTGAGCAAGCAACCTGTCCGTGTCGCCGTAACCGGAGCCGCTGGCCAGATCGGTTACAGCCTCCTGTTCCGCATCGCCAGCGGTTCCATGCTCGGACCCGATCAGCCGGTCATCCTCCAGATGCTCGAGATCCCGCCCGCTCTCGGCGCCCTCGAGGGTGTGAAGATGGAGCTCGACGACTGCGCGTTCCCCCTGCTGGCCGGAACCGTTCAGACCGATGACGCCAACGTCGCTTTCGAAGGGGCCGACTACGCCCTGCTCGTGGGTTCGCGTCCCCGGTCCGCGGGCATGGAGCGGGCCGACCTGCTCGAGGCCAACGGTGCCATCTTCACCGGCCAGGGCAAGGCTCTGTCCGACGCCGCCGGTGATGACGTCCGGATTCTCGTGGTGGGTAATCCGGCCAACACCAACTGCCTGATCGCCATGAACAACGCTCCCAACATCGACGGCCGGCGCTTCACCGCCATGACCCGCCTCGACCACAACCGGGCCATGGCCCAGCTGGCCCAGAAGACCGGCACCACGGTCAACGACATCACCAACATGACCATCTGGGGCAACCACTCGGCCACCCAATACCCCGACCTCTTCCACTGCAACGTCAATGGTGAGAACGCAGCCGCCAAGGTGAACGACCAGGCTTGGCTCGAGGGCCAGTTCATCCCCACCGTGCAGAAACGAGGCGCCGCCATCATCGACGCCCGCGGCGCCTCCTCGGCCGCCTCGGCTGCTTCCGCCGCTGTCGACCACATGCGCACCTGGGCTCAGGGCACCGCCGCCGGCGACTGGGCCTCCATGGCCGTTCCCTCCGATGGTAGCTACGGCGTGCCCGAGGGTCTCATCTCGAGCTTTCCATGCGTCTGCAAGGACGGCGCGTGGGAGATCGTACAGGGCCTCGACCTCGACGAGTTCTCCCAGGGTCGTATCGATGCCACTGTGGCCGAGCTCGCCGAAGAGCGCGACACGGTGGCCGGCCAGGGTCTGATCTGATGATCGACGCCACCGTTCGCTCGCTCTGCGAGGGAAAGAACTTTGCGGCCCTCACCACCCTCATGCCCGGAGGCCAACCCCAGACTCACGTCATGTGGGTGGGGTGCGACGACGAGCACGTTCTCATCAACACCGAGGTCCACCGCCAGAAGTTCAAGAACGTCGAGGCCGACCCTCGGGTAACGGTAGCGATCATCAACGCCGAGAACCCGTACTCGTTTGCGGAGGTCCGGGGTCGTGTCGTCGAGACGGTGCGGGGCCCAGAGGCCCGTGCTCACATCGACGCTCTCTCCCAGCGCTACCGGAACGAGGACTATCAGCCCCAGATCCAGTCGGAGAGGGTGATCCTCAAGATCGCCCCCGACCGCCAGATCAGTCGCTGAGCACGCCCTTCCAGTACCCCACCGGCTCACAGAGCCGGTCGAGGGCTTCGGCATGGGACACAAGCCCGGTCAATTCCGGCATGAGTGTGTCAGTGGTCGATTCGGATCCTACGAGTCATGAGAGGACAGGGAAGCCGCGTCCCGCGGGCCGAGCTCGGAAGTGGTCGAACATCAGGAATTCCCGGTGCGCCGGGCTACTTGAGGAACTTGCTGGTGGTGTTGTCGGCCAGGATCTTGCCGTCGGTCTGGCACGTGGCGCAGTAGTTCACGGTGTAGCGGCGGTATTCGACCGCCCGGACCTCGCTTCCGCACACCGGGCACTGGTCGCCGGCCCGGGAATGTACAGCACCCGGCCGGGTCGCGGCCTTGCCCATGTCGGGCTGGGTGCGTTCATGGTTCAGAGATGCGGCAATCGTGTGGACGATCGCGGCGTGGAGTTGTCCGATTTCTTCGTCGGTCAGTTTCCCGGTGGTGGCGAACGGGGAGAGGCGGGCGGCATGGCAGATCTCGTTGGCCAGTCGGCGTCCGAGGCCGGCCAGCTTCTGCTGATCTCGCAGGAACCCATGGATCCGCACATTGTTCGCTTTCAGAACAGCAGCCAGCTCGGCCGGTGAGAGCTCATGGGCCTCGGGACCGAGGCCATCCATGGGCGGCGGATCGTTGGTGGGGTCGGCCACGACCCATACGCCGGCCTTTCGTTCGGTACCGGGCTCGGTGAGCAGCAGGGCCCGGCCGTCGGCGAAGCACCAACGAGCCAGACCTCCCCGGGGCTTCCTGGTCTGCTTCTCGTCGGGCTTGAGCCGGCCGCCCTGCATGAGATGGACGATGAAGGACGGGCCCCCGAAGTCGAGGATCAGGTACTTCCCGCGCCGTGCAACTCCGACGAGAGCCTTCCCGTGAGCCGCGTCAGGGCGGGGGTCGAAGGTCTTGAGCGAAGCGAAGTTGATCAGCTCGAAGCGGCTCAGCTCGCTGCCGGCGAAGTCCTTGGTGAGCCGCTCGGCGTGGGCCTGGATCTCGGGCGTCTCGGGCACGGTCTCTCCCTCGGTACGGTCACCATTCGGTTCGGTCGGCCAACGGGGCGAGCACTTCGCCGATTGTGCTGAGTGGGCCGGCGTAGCGCACCAGCAGCTGCCGGTCGCCTTCGACGCGAACGTCTCCGGCCAGGAAGGCGGCCGGTGCGTTCCGGAGCCCTCGGGCCACCGCCACCGCGGTGTCCCAACTCTGGATGAACTCGACGTCGGCGGGTCCCGGTTCGGTGTCGATCCGGGTCCGGGGGCCATCGAGCACAACGCGCCATCGGCGTTGCCCTGCGGGCCCGCCGGTGACCCGATAACCCAGGATGGTCGGGGCCGGCAGGGCGGCATCGACGAGGTCGGGATTGGCTCGGACCGCCTGGTCAGCGGCCCCGAACCATTCTTCGCTCAGATACTGCATGTCCGAGAATCTACCCGGGTGCTCACACCGGCTCGACCGCGCGGCTGACTGAGGGCTGGTAGATGGTGGTGGGGCGATCCCGGCTGCTGGCCGTTCTGGGGCCCATTCGGGGTGGTCGATCAGTAGGTCATCGATGGTGACGTAGAGTCGGGTGGCGAGGGTGTCCAGGTCAGGGTTCATGCCAAGGTCCTTTACGGATCAGGGTCTGTGTAAGCCCCCTGATCGTGGACACCCTCGCGCTCTACGTGGTGGATCCTCGCGCGGACCGCGCGCACCCCTTGGAACTACTCATCTAGTAGATGGCGCGCCGCTTCGGAATGGTCACGGGTCCCGAGAGTACCGAGCAGGGCCCCAATGTCCAGACCCGGCCTGGCTACGGTTGTTCGGATGCCGGCCACCTCCGTTCCCCTTCCGGCCGGGTTGGGGGCGCCCCGTTGGGCCGACGGCCCCTCGAGATCGACGGCCGGGCCCTACGGCTTCCATGACCGCGTGGCCGGTACGCGGGTCATGGGTCGAGAAGTCGAGGACTGACCTACGCCGCCGCGCCTCGAGCCTCGAGCCACCGGCCCACCTCGGTGACGGCCAGGACCAGGACGAAGGCACCGACCCCCAGCAGGATCGGCACCAATACGTCGCCCTCGGGAGCGCCGAGGGCCGTGCCACTGGTGCCCTCGACGACGGTGCCGTCGTCCAAACGGGTGCCGGCTTCGGGTGAGCCCACACCGTCGGGCCACGGCCACAGCACCCGAAGCGAGCCAAGCATGAGCCCGATCAGGGCCGCCAACACCAGGTTGCGGTTGGTGTGCAGTGCTTTGTCGAGGACGGATGAGAACAGGGCGAGACCCACCACCGCACCAACCAGGAACACGACCAGGTTGGCCAGGTCGCGATCGTGGACGGCGTCGAGGAGCCCGGTGTACATGCCCATCATCAGAAGCAGGAATGAGCCCGAGATACCGGGCAGGATCATGGCGCAGATGGCGATGGCTCCCGCCCCGAAGAAGAGGGGCACGGCAGGGTCGGACACCGGGCCCGAACGCAGCCCCAGGAGCACGAAGGAGGCAATGGCCACCAGACCCATGGCCACGAAGTCGGAGTTGGCCGGGCGGACGAGGAGGCGCCAGGCCACCACCATGGAGCCGGCGACCAGCCCGAAGAACACCGCAGCCACCCTGACCGGCTGCTCCTCGAGTAGTCGCTCGATCACACTGGTCAACACGATCACGGCCAGGCCGATGCCGCCCAGGAGGGGTAGCAGGAAGGCCCAGTCGACCTTCTTCAGCTCGCCCGTGAACCCGGTCGGGTCACCCTTCACCAGGCGACCGAGCGCACGCGCCCCCTGGCGGATATTGGTCAGCAGGTCTTCATAGATGCCGAGAACGAGCGCGACGGTGCCTCCGGATACACCGGGAACGATGTCGGCGGCACCCATGGTGAACCCACGGGCGATCTGGGCGAGAGCCGCTCTGGGTTTCAGCTCGTCTACCTCAGCTTCTCTGGCCGAGAAGTCGACGGTTCTTGACCTTCGACTTCACGTAGTCGCGGTTCATGTAGGCGATGAAGTCGAGGCTGATCTCCTTCGGACAGGCGTCGTGGCATTCACCGTGGTTCGTGCACGCGCCGAAGAACTCCTCCATCGTCTCGACCATGTTCTCGGTCCGCTGCCAGCGTTCGGCCTGGCCCTGGGGCAGGGAGTTGAGATGCCAGAGCTTGGCCGCGGTGAAGAGCTGGCCGGCCGAGTTCGGGCAGGCGGCCACGCACGCGCCACAGCCGATGCAGGCGGCGGCGTCGAACGCACTCTCGGAGGCATCCTTGGGGACCGGAATCAGGTTGGCGTCGGGGGCCGAGCCGGTGTTGGCGGTGACGAAGCCGCCGGCCTCGATGACCCGGTCGAGGGGTGAGCGGTCGACGATCAGGTCGCGCAGAACCGGGAAGGCCGCGGCCCGCCACGGCTCGATGACGATCTTGTCGCCGTCGGAGAACTTCCGCATGTGGAGCTGGCAGGTGGCGGTGGCCGTCTCGGGCCCATGGGCCTGACCATTGATCATCATCCCGCACGTGCCGCAGATGCCCTCGCGGCAGTCGTGGGGGAACTCGATGGGCTCGTTGCCGTCGCTGACCAGCTGCTCGTTGACCACGTCGAGCATCTCGAGAAACGACATGTCGGCGCTGATGTTCCTGGCCGCATAGGTCTCGAAGCTCCCGGGGGCACCGGCGCTGTTCTGCCGCCAGACCTCGAGGGTGAGGTTCATCATCTCTTCGCTCACTTGTAGCTCCTCGTGGTGAGGGGGACGTTCTCGAACTCGAGCTGTTCCTTGTGCAGGTTCTGGGCCTGGCCTTCTCCGGTCCATTCCCAGGCTCCGACGTAGGCGAAGTTCTCGTCGTCGCGCTTGGCTTCGTTGTCGTCGGTCTGGTGTTCCTCGCGGAAGTGCCCTCCACACGACTCTTCGCGGTGCAGGGCATCGCGGGCCTTGAGCTCGGCGAGCTCGAAGAAGTCGGCCACTCGGTTGACCTTCTCGAGGGACTGGTTCATGGTCTCGGCGGCGCCCAGCACCCGGACGTCGTTTTCGAACTCGACCTTGAGGGCCGGGATCTCCGACAGGGCCTTCTCGAGGCCAGTGGCGTTGCGGGCCATGCCGATGTAGTCCCAGACCAGCTTGCCGAGCTCGCGGTGGAAGTAGTCGACCGAACGGGTGCCGTTGGTGGACAGCCACTTGGCGGTCTGGTCGTTGACCCGCTTCTCGGCGACCTTCGCCGCCTCATGGTCGGTGGGCAGGGGGGCGTCGCCCAACCGGTCGGCCAGGTAGCCGCCGATCGTGTAGGGGATCACGAAGTAGCCGTCGGCCAGACCCTGCATGAGGGCCGAGGCCCCCAGCCGGTTGGCGCCGTGATCGGAGAAGTTGGCCTCGCCGAGCACGAACAGGCCGGGCAGGTTGGACATCAGGTTGTAGTCGACCCAGAGGCCACCCATCGTGTAGTGGGTGGCCGGGTAGATGCGCATCGGGGTGGCGTACGGGTTCTCGTCGGTGATGCGCTCGTACATGTCGAACAGGTTCCCGTACTTGGCCCGCACGACGTCTTCGCCGTCGCGGCCGATGGCGTCGGCGAAGTCGAGGAACACCCCGTTCTTGAGGGACCCCACACCGTGGCCGGCGTCGACCACCTGTTTGGCGTTGCGGGACGCCACGTCGCGGGGGACCAGGTTGCCGAAGGCTGGGTACTTCTCTTCGAGGTAGTACCAGCGCTCGGACTCGGGGATCTGGCCGGCCGGGCGGGTGTCGTCGCGGTTGCGGGGGCACCAGATGCGCCCGTCGTTGCGCAACGACTCGGACATCAGGGTGAGCTTCGACTGGAACTCGTCGGAGGCCGGGATACAGGTGGGGTGGATCTGGGTGTAGCAGGGGTTGGCGAAGAACGCCCCCTGGCGATGGGCCCGCCAGGCCGCCGTGACGTTGCACATCATGGCGTTGGTGGACAGGTAGTAGACGTTGCCGTAGCCCCCGGTGCAGAGCAGGACGGCGTGGCCGGTATGGCTCTGGACGTCGCCGGTGACGAGATCGCGGGTCACGATGCCTTTGGCCTCGCCGTCGTGGGTGATGACGTCGAGCATCTCGGTGCGGGTGTGGAGCTCGATGGCGCCCAGTCCGACCTGGCGCATCATCTGCTGGTAGGCGCCGATGAGGAGCTGTTGGCCGGTCTGGCCCCGGGCGTAGAAGGTACGGCTGACCTGGGCTCCGCCGAAGGACCGGTTGTCGAGGAGGCCGCCGTACTCACGGGCGAAGGGCACGCCCTGGGCGGTCATCTGATCGATGATGTCGACCGAGACCTCGGCCAGGCGATGCACGTTGGCCTCGCGGGAGCGGTAGTCACCGCCCTTGACGGTGTCGTAGAACAGGCGGTGAACGCTGTCGCCGTCGTTCTGGTAGTTCTTTGCCGCGTTGATCCCGCCCTGGGCTGCGATCGAGTGGGCCCGGCGGGGGGTGTCGTGGAAGGTGAAGGCCTTGACCTTGTACCCGAGCTCGGCCAGGGTGGCAGCCGCCGAGGCACCGGCCAGGCCGGTGCCCACCACGATGATCTCGAACTTCCGCTTGTTGTTGGGGTTGACCAACTTGGTGTCGAACTTGTGGCTCTCCCACTTGTCCGTGATGGATCCGGCGGGGACGTGGCTGTCGAGAACGGTGCTCACTGTGCTGCCTCCTCGGCGTGGGCTTCAGCGGCGCCCGTCAGGCCGCACGGGGCTTCACAGTTGTCCTCGTCGATGAGACCGAACTGGACCATGAGCGGGAAGCTCAGGTTCCCGACCAGGATCAGTGCCGCCAGGCCGGTGGCCAGGGGACGGCGGATGCCATTGATCTTGGGGTTGTTCACCCCGAGGCTCTGGAACATGCTGTACACGCCATGGAAGATGTGAACGGCGAGCACCACGTTGGCGAGGATGTAGATGGCGGCCACGCCCACATTGCCCATCGAGATCACCACATTGTGGTACGGATCGCCCCGTACCCAGTCATCGCTCCGGTTCCCCCAGGTGAGGTCGGCCAGGTGGAAGACGATGTAGAGCAGGATGATGGGGCCGGTCCAGCGCATGGTGCGGCTGGCGAAGTTGACAGCCACATAGTCCTGGCCGCCCTGGTACTTCTGGCGGGCGGTGCCGCTGGAGAGGGCGGAAGCCCTCGAGAGCGAGACCGCGCTGTGGATGTGCAGGGCGAACATGGCGATGAGACCCAACCGCATGGCCCACAGGAGGTAGGTGCGGGGGATGATGTGGCCGCCGAGATCGCGTAGGGCTTCGGCGTACTCGTGGATCTCGACCGGCCCCTCGTAGAGGTGGAGGTTGCCGATCATGTGGACCAACACGAAGCCCAGCAGCCCAACCCCGGTCAGGGCCATGACCCACTTCTTCCCGACCATGGTCTGATACAGGTCCAGTGGGAACGGCATGGGGCGGCCAGGTCGGGTTCGGACCTTCACGGGACCCGGTCGGGTCGCTGTCGGCGCAGCCAATGGAATCCTCCGTCTTCGCGTGCCCGGGTGCAGCCTGAGCACCCGTGACGAGCACGCTAGCCGGGGGGTGGAGTGGGGGTGAACCTCAGAGCGGTTCAGCTATTGATGCCGGCTCGGTGGCGGCATTCGACCTCGTGGCCCGACCCCGTCAGACGCACCACCAGGACTAGTTCACCGGGCCGGTGGTCAACGTCGACTTCGAGGGTGCCGATGAGTGAGACACTGTCGGGTTCGAGGGCTCCAGCCCAGCGTCGAGACAGCTCGCCCCCGGGCCACGTGAGGTGGGCGGTGACCTCGAGGTCGGCCACCGGAACCCGTAGGTCGCTGACCGCGTGGATCTGGATCTCGAACCGCTCTCCCGGCACGGGGCCACCGGGCGGGATGTCGGCGATCACGGTGACCGGCCGGCAGGCCTCGGCCAGGGCATCCCACGCTGCCTTCGGGTTCCGGCGGTCATCGAGGATCGAACAGCTGATCGAGGGGTGGGCGTCGGCCAGGCGGGCCACCACGAATCCGCCGGTCGGCCGGTACTTGAGTCGCCGGAGGGTGTCGATTTGGGCGCGAATGAGGTGGGCCTGATGGTTCTGGGCCGCCTGCACCCAGGCGGACAGGTCCGGGAAGGCGGCGCAGGGGAGGCGCCGCTTGAAGACCGCATCCTGGAAACCGTGATGGGTGCTGAGGGTTTCAGTGTCCAGGACGGGCCACTCTGACCCGTCGATGAACGAGGCGTCGGTGGGTGGCGACTGGGCCGACAACCCGGTCACCCAGCGGCCCAGCCGCGGCCATGTGGCCAGGAGCAGGCTCAGATCGTCGACCTCGCCGTGGAGCCACCCGTTCCACAGGTGGGAGTCGGTGCCGTCGAACGATGGGGGGTGGGGGAGAACCCCGGAGTGGGGAACGACCGGTCGGCTGGGGTCGGCCGATCGGAGGGCCCGGGTCACGGCCCGGTCGAGCACGGTGCGGTTCCAGGTGGGCAGGGTCTGGGCGGTGGCTCCCTTGACCATGGCCCGGAAGCGTCCCCTTCGTTCCGACAGTGCTTCGAGGCCGGCGGCTGCGGGAAGGGGTTCGTCGTGGCCGCACCACAACGCGATCGAGGGATGGTGGCCCAGGAGATCGACGGCCTCGCGGGCGTGTTGGACCGCGGTCTGGCGAACACTGTGGGCGTAGCCGCGGATGAGGGGAAGGTCCTGCCAGACGAGTATCCCCAACTCGTCGGCCCGTTCGTACAACTCGGGCCGGGCCACGTGGGCGTGGACCCTCACCAGGTCGAGGCCGGCGTCACTCGCCAGGTCGACGTCGTGGCCGACCGTGCCCGGGTCGGCACCGGCCAGATCACGGGAGGTGGGGCCGAGCAGAACGCCCTTGGCGAACAGGCGTTGGCCGTTCACCGTGAGATTCCAGTCGCGGAGCTCCACCCGCCTCAACCCGGTTGTCCAGGTCCGGTCGTCGCTGAGCGTGTCGGGCCCAAGAGGTGGAGGCGCGGCGGATGTGCCGATGGGATGGACCTCGAGGGTCACGGTGTACAGGGGTTGGTTGCCCAGGGCCCGGGGCCACCACAGGTGGGGGCGGGGCACATCGATGGTCCATTCGCGGCGGTTCTCGCCCACGGCCAGGGGAAGCTCGAAACGATGGTCGACCACCTCGATGCCGTCAGGGTCGACGACGCGGGTACGGAGGATGACGTGCTCGGTGGTGGGGGTATCGACGACGGCCCGCACTCGGAGCCGGGCCCGCTCCTCGTTGGCTTCTTCGCACAGGAGGCGGCTGAAGCGGAGACGGGCCGCTCCGCTGGTTTCCATGCGTACCGGCCGCCAGATGCCGCCCGGGTTCCATTGGCCCATGTATTCGGGCTCCTGGAGGGTACCGGTGAGGTTCCGCTTGGCCGATGTGTCGCCCACCGGTGAGCAGGTGAGGTCGACCGCGACAATATGGTCACGGCGGGCCGCCAGATGGTCGGTGATCTCGAACTGGTGGGGGAAGAACCAGCCCTCGGTGTCGCCCAGGTAGTCGCCGTCGAGCCAGATGTCGGACTGGTAGAGCAGCCCGTCGAAGACCAGCCAGTGGCGGGGCGAGCCCGCCCGTTCGCCGCGCCGCGGGGGTCGGTGGTCGCCGTTGAAGTGGTGGCGGTACAGGATCGGACCGTCGTGCTGTTCGAAGCCTCGTACCGTCCTCCAGTGGGCGGGAACGGAGGTCTCGGACCAGTCGGAATCGTCGAACGCGGGGTCGTGAAACTGCCGGCGCAGTTCCTCGTCGGCCGGCGCTATGGCCCACGGCCCCGACAACACGGCCGAGTGGCCCGACGACTCCATTCCCCGACCGTACTGGCCCGCCGTCCGGATGCCCGCCGGAATTCGAGGTCAACTATGGTCGGCCGACATGGCGAACGATCGACCGTCCACACTTGGTGAACTTCGGGCCTCTGGCTGGGAGTCCATGCCCGTCAAGGAAGAGATCCGTCGGAACGCGATCGAGCGGGTCCGGGCCGGCGAGCCCCTCTTCCCAGCCGTGCTGGGCTACGAGGAGACGGTTCTGCCCCAGCTCGAGAACGCCCTGCTTGCCGGCCACGACGTGATCTTCCTGGGCGAGCGGGGTCAGGCCAAGACCCGCATGATCCGTGGTCTCACCGAGCTTCTCGACGAGTGGATGCCGGTGGTGCAAGGGAGTGAGATCAACGACGACCCCAACGACCCGGTGTCGGCCCAGGCCAAGGCCCTCGTGGCCGAGATGGGCGACGACACACCGCTGGACTGGGTCCACCGCGACGAGCGTTACGGCGAGAAACTGGCCACCCCCGACACCTCGATCGCCGACCTCATCGGCGAAGTCGACCCCATCAAGGTCGCCGAGGGTCGCTACCTCTCCGACGAGCTCACCCTGCACTACGGCCTGGTACCCCGCACCAACCGCGGCATCTTTGCCATCAATGAGCTCCCCGACCTGGCCGAGCGCATCCAGGTCGGTCTCCTGAACGTGCTCGAGGAGCGTGACGTCCAGGTCCGCGGCTACAAGATCCGCCTCCCCCTCGACGTGCTGCTGTTCGCGTCGGCCAACCCCGAGGACTACACCAACCGCGGCCGCATGATCACCCCGCTGAAGGATCGCTTCGGCGCCCAGATCCGCACCCACTACCCCCTCGACACCGAGATCGAGGTGGCCATCGCCGAGCAGGAGGTCCGCGCTTTCGACGGCGATCTTCCCATTGCGGTGCCGCCGTTCATGAACGAGATCGTGGCCGAGCTCAGCCAACTGGCCCGCCAGAGCCCCCACATCAACCAACGCTCTGGTGTGTCGGTCCGCCTCACCGTCTCCAACGTCGAGACCCTGGTGGCCAACGCGGTGCGCCGGTCACTCAAGCTCGGTGAGTCCGAGGTCGCGCCCCGCATCAGCGACCTGGACGCCCTCGTGTCGTCGACGTCGGGCAAGGTGGAGATCGAGTCGCTCGAAGAGGGTCGCGATGGTGAGATCGTCGAGCACCTCCTGCGCTCGGCCGTGCTCAGTGTGTTCAAGGAGCGGGTCAGCGCCGAGCTCGGCCGTCAGGTGGTCGATGCGTTCGAGGAGGAGCTGGTGGTCAGCGCCGGTGAGGACCTCTCGGTCGATGACTACGCCCAGGTCGTCAACGACATCCCGGCCCTCGGGGCGGCGGTGGCCGCTCTGGTGGGCGATGACGGCTCGGGCGCGGTACGGGCCTCGGCTGTCGAGTTCGTGCTCGAGGGTCTGCACCTGTCCAAGCGGCTCAACAAGGACGCCGTAGGCGGCCGCGCCGCCTACCGCAGCCGAGCTTGATCGCCCCCACCCGGTTCGAGCTCGAGGCCGATCGCGTCACCTGCGACGCGATCCGCCTCGAGAATGGGGGGTGCGGGTTGGGTGGGTCAGGGGTCGGCCGGCGAACCAGCCCTCGATTGGTAGACCGTCGGCTACCAGATCGTCGATCTGATCGGCCGTCTGCTCGGCCCATTCGGCGAACTCGTTGTCGTGGGCTGTCTCGAGGCCGTGGCCGACCACCACGATCGGGAGGTCGGGTACCGAGTCGGCGGCCCGCTCGATCGCCTCGGAAAGGGGCCCGACGCCGTCCGACTCCGGGGTCCGAAAGGTGACGCCGAGGATGTCGAACACAGTGGCGTAGTCGGGCTCCTCCATGTAGGCGAGGCCGGGGACATCGATGACACCCTCGGCCAGGGCCCGGGTCCAGCACCAGCTGATGTCGTCGGCACGGGGGCGGAGCTCGTGGGCGGTGGCCACCAGACCTGAGCCTCCGGTCAGGATCCGGGCCGCGGCCAGCTCGGCCCGGAGGGTGTCGCGTACGAGCTCAAGGTGACGGCCCTCGAAGTCGGGTTGAGGGGGCTGGGTGGCGGTGGCCCACCTGATCGGCGCGTCGATCGGGACCCACACGTCGACCAGGTCGCCGAACCACTCGCCGCAGCTCTCGACGTGGCGGGGCCACGAGAAGGTGCGGGACCGCTTGTCGGCGAAGCCGTGCTCGTCGACCGCGAACCAACCGGGTAGGGAGCCGTGGTGGAGGGTGGCCCAGACCCGGAGGTGGCGTGACCGGAGCTCGCCCAGCAGGTCGTGGAGGTGCTCGACCACCCCCAGGTCGGGTCGTTCCATGGTCGGTTCGATGCGGGCCCACTCGAGGGTGATGCGAACATCGGTGAGGGGTCGGGGGGCCGAGTCGGAGAACTCGTCGAGCCAGCGGTCCCAACCCGGGGAGGTTGGCCAGGTCGCGGGGCGGAGGGTCCAGTCGGCCGCGGGCACGAGACCCTCGACCTCCACCGAGCTGGCAGAGAGGCCCCACCGGAAGGGGTCAGTCATCGGTTCTCGCGACACCAGACGACGCTCAGTCCCGACCACGTCCCGTTGAGGGCACACACCTTGTTGTCGGCCAGACCCAACGACAGCGCGACCTCGCGCACGATGTCCCCGGTTGTGTCGGTGGGGACCTTCGCGGTCTTCTTCGGCCCCCCGATCCACAGACCACCGTGGGGCGAGGTGGCCTGCCCCAACACCTCGACCCCGTTGTCGGTGGCTCCGGGCTCGAGTCCCCACAGGGTCGTGATGCTGCGACACATGAGCCCCAAGCTACGCGTCCGAGCAGACCCGTGACCGAGAGGAGGGGTACCCTCGGACCATGGTGCAGCGATTCCGCTACTCGAAATGGGACGGTACGCAGAAGGGCTTCGAGCTCGATGCCTACGACGTCTTCAGCGAGATGACCGACGAGCTGCTCTATCACGGCGACGTGAACAGCGCCCTGCGCAAGATGCTCCAGCAGGGGTTCGAGGACCGCAACGGCGAACGTATCCAGGGCCTGCGGGACATGCTCGAGAACCTGCGGCGGGCCCGCGAGGAAAGACTCGAGCAGTACGACCTGGGTGGCGTCTACGACGAGATCCGCGACGCCCTCGAAGAGGTCGTCGACATGGAACGCAATACCCTCCAGGCCCGCATCGAGCAGGCCCGCCAGCAGGCTGAGAACGCGTCACCTGACAGCGCCGACAAGCGCAACGCCGACCTGGCCGAGTCGTCGGCGATGGACAAACAGTTCAACCTCGACACCATGCCGTCCGACCTCGCCAGTCAGGTCCAGCAGCTCGGCGACCATGACTTCGAGAACCCCGAGGCTCGGCAGCGTTTCGAGGAGCTCATGGAGCAGCTGCGTGAGCAACTCATGCAGCAGTACCTCGACCAGATGTCCGGTGCCGTCAACGACATGTCGCCAGAAGACATGCAGCGCATGAAGGACATGATGGCCGAGCTCAACAACATGCTCGAGCAGCGGGAGGCGGGCGAGGAGCCCGACTTCGACGGCTTCATGGACAAGTTCGGTGACTTCTTCCCCGAGAACCCCCGGACCCTCGACGAACTCCTCGAGATCATGGCCCAACGCATGGCCGCGGCCCGGGCCATGCTCAACTCGATGACCCCCGAACAGCGGGCTCAGCTCCAGGCCCTGTCCGAACAGCTCATGGAAGACATGGACCTGGCCTTCCAGGCCAGCCAGCTGTCCCAGAACCTGATGAACGCTTTCCCCGACATGAACTGGGACCAGAGCTACGACTTCAGCGGTCAGGACCCGGTGGGCATGTCCCAGGCCCAGGCCATGATGCAGGAGCTGGGCGACATCGATCAGCTCGAGAACCTGTTGCGAGGGGCCACCAACCCCGGAGCTCTGGCGGAGGCGGACATCGACAAGGCTCGAGACCTGCTGGGCGACGATGCCGCCAACAGCCTCGAACGCTTGGGCGAGCTGGCCCGCATGCTCGAAGAGGCCGGCCTCATCGAGAACAAGGAGGGCAAGCTCGAGCTCACCCCCAAGGGGATGCGCAAGATCGGGCAGAACGCCCTCGACGAGCTCTTCCGCAAGCTGGCCCAGGACAAGATCGGCAAACACCAACTCGAACGCACCGGCATCGGGGTCGAGCGCGAGTACTCCACCAAGCCCTACGAGTGGGGCGACCCGTTCAACCTCCACATCGAGCGCACCGTCCGCAACGCCATCACCCGTACGGGCGGCGGCACCCCGGTCCGGCTCGAGCCCCAGGACTTCGAGGTCGAGCGCACCGAGCACCTCACCCGGTCCAGCACGGTCCTCATGCTCGACCTGTCGCTCTCGATGCCCATGCGCGACAACTTCCTGCCGGCCAAGAAGGTTGCCATGGCGCTTCATTCCCTGATCACCAGCCAGTTCCCCAAGGACTTCATGGGGATTGTCGGCTTCAGCGAGGTGGCCCGGGTGCTCCAGGCCCACGAGCTGCCCGAGGTCTCCTGGGACTTCGTCTACGGCACCAACATGCAGCACGCGTTCCTGCTGAGCCGCCAGATGCTGGCCCGCCAATCGGGCACCAAGCAGATCATCATGATCACCGACGGTGAACCCACCGCCCACATCGATGAGCGGGGCCAACCCTTCTTCAGCTACCCGCCGATCCAGGAGACCGTCGACGCCACCCTCACCGAAGTGGCCCGCTGTACCCGCGAGGGCATCCGCATCAACACCTTCATGCTCGACCCCAACTCGTATCTCAGGTCGTTCATCGAGAAGGTGTCACGCATGAACGGTGGTCGGGCCTTCTTCACCACGCCCGACAACCTGGGCGACTACGTCCTGGTCGACTTCATCGAGCAGCGCCGCAAGCTGGTCTCTACGCCTCGTTGAGAGCCCCTGGCGCTCACCGGCCCCCGGGGCCACGGTTTGGTTCGTCTACTCGCTCAGCTTCTGGCTCTCGCCGAGGCGGCGGGCGGTGAGGGCACTCAAGGCGTAGAGGACTGCGCCGATGGCCAGGCCCAGGCGCCGCTCGTCGAACACGGCCAGGGCGATCCAGCCGAGCAGGGGGCCGCTGGCAGCGCCCAGATCATTGGCGGTGACGTAGTGGGCCAAGACTCTGGATCCTCGGCGACCCGAGTCGCCCATCAGTCCCGCGCCCAACGCGGTTCCCGAAACGAAGAAGAGGACCACAGCCCCGATCAGTAGGGGGAGCGACGGCGAGAGCGTGGCCACAACGAGAGCGCCGCTGCCGAGGCCGAAGAACCCGGTGGCCGCCCGGTGGATACCCCACCGGTCGGTCACGCCGCCCAGCCGGGGTGCAGCCACACTCTCGAGCAAGAACCGCATGGCCAACACCGTGCCGGTCAGCGAGGCCGCTGACCACCAGCCGGTGGTGGTCAGCCGCTCGTCCAGCACTGCGCCCAGGGTGGCCATGACCAGACCGGGGCCGACCATGCCGTGAGTGAATGCCAGGCCCCGGGTGGTGGCTGTGGTCCGGTCCGCTTCTGACCTGCCCTGGGCCCGGCCGGTCACCGGAACGAATCCCACCCAGACGAGTGGTAGCGCCGCGAGCGAGACGACGGAGAGGATCGCCAGGGCCGGTCCGAACCCCAGCCAGTCGACCAGGAGGGCACCCCCGAGCAGGCCACCAATGGAGCCAGTCCGTGAGATGCCACCCAACAGCCCGGCGGATCGGCCCGACCGCTCGGCCTCGGATGCCTCGAGGACCGACAGCACACTGAGGTGGCGGATGAATGACCAGGCCAGCCCCCAAGCCAACCGGGCGCCCAGGAACAGGGCGAACCCCGGCGTCGACGCGTAGGTAGCGGTGGTGATTGCCCCCAACGCCACTGCACCGGCGAAGAGCAGACGCTGATCAAGCCGGCCGACTGCCCGATGGGCGACTTCGTTGGTGAGCAACCGGATCCAGCGGTTCGCCGAGAGGATGATGCCGACTTGGACGGCGCGAAGCCCGAGCTCGTCGAAGTATACGGGAACGGTGGAGTAGAGGGCTTGGTCGCCCAGCAGGGTGAAGGCGGTGGCGCCGCCGATCAGCCAGACCGAGGATCGGTGTTGGGGGTCTCGGGGCATCCCCGCCGTGTTACTACAGTGATGGGGGCCTCGCCCCACCGTCTGGCTGGGGTGCGAGGGGCGGAGGCCGATGATCGTCTGGCTCAGACTGGGCCCTGGACTGGATTCGGGCGGTTCGGCGCCACTGAAGAGCTGGTGTAGCGGCTCTTCAGCGACGCCAGTCGCCCGGTGTTGTTGCGCTGGCCCCGGGCCCCTCTGGGAGCGCCCACCAGATCGGAACCCCTCAGCGTGGCCGCCGCCTAGGGAACGACCACCGGGTTGGGGGAGCAGGTTGTGTCGGTGAGCTTGCCGCCCTGGCGGCTCCGGATCACGTACTCGTAGCTACCGGCCCCCGGGGAGTCGTCGTAGGTGAGCGTGCCGGTGCCGGCCAGCCATACGCCGTCGCGGCGCACCTGGTAGGCGTTCCCTCCAGCGATGGCATCCCAGGTGAGGGTGACAGTGCCCTGATTGATGGTGGCCGCGCATGCCTGCACGGCCGGAGGTGGGCCACCGTCATCGGTGACGGTGATGGGGTCGGGTTGGCAGGAGATGTCCTGCATGCCGCCGCCAACCCAGACGCGGATGACGTAACTGTGGTCGCCAGCCGTGGGCGTGTCTTGGTAGGTGAGGGTATTGACGGTGGCGAGCCAACCATTGTCGCGGCGTACGACATAGGT
>JAAEMS010000176.1 GCA_024225275.1 Actinomycetes bacterium | reverse complement strand
CAACATCACCCAAATCGACGACTCCCAAGACGGGATCACCACGTTCAATGTGAACGCCGCCAACCAGCTGGTTGACGGCACCGACCCTGACGGGCCCACCACTTTCACCTACGACCAGGCCGGCCGCCTCAGCGCCCACACCGCCGGTGACGGCACCACCACAACCTGGGCCTATGACAGCCGCGGGCTACCGACCGAGATCGTCGCCATCACTGGCGACGGAGGCGACGAGGCCCCCGGCTGTGGAGACCTGAGCTTCACGATCACCGGCACCGAAGGCGACGACACCCTCGTGGGCACCGAAGGCGATGACGTCATCGCCGGGCTCGGTGGCAACGACATCATCGACGGCCTCGGCGGCAACGACATCATCTGTGGCCACAAGGGCGCCGATGTGATCACCGGCGGCGACGGCGACGACCTGATCTTCGGAGGCCGCGGCCACGACGCCCTCTCCGGCAACAAGGGCGCCGACGTGATCCGAGGCCGCCGCGGCAACGACACCATCAACGGCGGCCGCGGCGCTGACCGCATCCACGGGGGCCGCGGTGATGACACCATCGATGGCGGCAACGGCCACGACCTGGTCTTCGCCGGGTCCGGCGCCGATGATCTCTCCGGTGGTGACGGTGACGACGAGCTACATGCCCGCAAGGGCGACGACACCCTGGCCGGCAACGAAGGCAACGACCTCCTCTTCGGGGGGCGCGGCGCCGACGTTCTCCGAGGCGGCAAAGGCGCCGACGAACTACATGGCCGACGCGGGGCCGACACCCTCTACGGAGGCAACGGGAACGACACCCTGGACGGAGGCCGCGGCACCAACGACACCCTCGACGGCGGCGACGGCACCGACACCTGCGACGACGGCGAATCCAACGCGGCCTGCGAAACTGAAACCACTCAAGGTGACGCCAACAACCCCGGGCCAGGCACCAACTTGGTCACCACCACTCAAACCCGCACCTACGACCACGACGGCCAACTCGTCGAAGTCAGCTTCGATGACGGCACCAGCACAGAGACCACCGGGTTCGGCTGGGACAACAACCGGTCGATACCTCAAATCATCACCTGGACCGACACCACCAACACCAACCTCGTGTACGGCAACACCCGCATCGCCGCCACAGGCGGAACCACCGGCGACGAAACCTTCGCCTACAACCCCTTCGCCGATGCTGTCGCCTCGCCTGGAAGCACTCTGGCAGTGTCAGATCAATACGGCCCGTATGGCGAGCCTGCGGTGGCTGGTACCGGGATCGGCTTCGGGTACCGCTCGGAACTGCACGTCGACAGCCAGGTTCATGTCCGTGCGAGGGATCTGGTGCCTGGTCCTGCCCGGTTCGCCATATTGGATCCCTTGGACGGACGCGAGGGTTCTGTAGCTGAGGCGCACGGATACAACTACGCGGCCAATGACCCAGTACGGCACACTGATCCGTCTGGCCTGCGACCCATGGATGGGAGCATTTGGGCGGGAATCGGATTGGGCCCGTCGGTCCCCTCGCAGCCCTGGGCGCCTTCCCCGGGTGAGGGGCTAGGCGGGCCGATCGGCCGACCCTCGACCCTCGCCGAGGGTCTCGGAGGACCGCTCGTCCAGCCGTCCCTTGTCGCACTCATGTTCAATCTGGCCGCGCTGGACACACGTAACAAGGTCGAGGCTCTTCATCCTGGAGACTCCACAGTGTTGAATGAGCTTCTTGGAGGCTCGCCGGGCTGCCCCGTGGCCTGGGTCGACGGCAGCCTGACGGCGTTGGTCCTGGGAGCTGAAGGTGCGTGCGGCGTCTGGCGCACAGTCTGGGCGGGCGGCATCTGCCAGGCCTGCGCCAACTTCGCTGGTGGCGTGTTCAACGGCATTGCCTTGGGTTGGGGCGACGAGTTCCTGGACAACGTCTGGCCCTCTACCCGCGGCAAGGTCAACTGGGGTTCATTCAACTCAGGGCTTGGCAGCTATATCGGGGGGGCACTGATTCTTCCGTTGCGCTTCAACCCTGGCTTCAACGCCTTTGCCGCGTTCGCTTCGACCGCAAGCGCCTGTGAGGACAACGGGGGCGCGACCTGTGCGACGGCGCTGCTACTCAACCTGTCTACGGTCGGAGGGCGTGGTCTGGAGGCCTCGCCGGCGGTCCAGCGGTTGCTCGGAGGCTCGGGGACTTCGGCCCTTTCGGTCGAGCAGCTGGCCAGTATTCAGATCGGGCTCATCTTCCACCCGTTTAACGAGCTCACGCTCTACACAGCGAGGGTCTACCTGGACTGATGGAATCCATGACCTTCTGGGACTACGCAACGATTCTCATCGCCGTGTTCGTCGGCCCATTCGCCGCTTGGGGGCTCGGCATGCAGTTGCAGCGCGACGAAGAGACGGATGCGAACGTGTGGTACAAGCTGCAGACTAGAAAGGCGTGGGTGGGAGCAGTAGCCTTCTACGTAGCAGTATTTCTATTCGCGGTGCTGATAGCGCTCGGCTTGTTCGACAGTGAGACCCAGGGCTACTGACCCGGGCCCCGCCATCTATTTGGACTTCCTCTTTCCGAGGATCTTCTCGCGCCATGTCAGGTCACCTCGAAGGAAGGTCCTGGATATCCCGAGCAGGCTCGCTAACAAGACGGTCGTTCCCAAAAGTTGGCCGATCTGATTCGCAGTCATGGCAGCCATGAGTATGGATCGGCGACGGGACTCGATAGTTGAGGTGGCGAACCGGCCCGCGGGTGATGAAAGCTTGCCGGCAGGGCCCGGGTGTTCTCTAGCGATTCTCAGGAAACGAACCGTGACTATGCCGTTCTCTCCTGATGGGCCACTTGCCACCCGACCTAACCCAGCCAGCCCGGGCAGGGAGGTTGTCCCGTTGGTTGTTGAAGTCGCTGCGGGTGGTGGTCCTTGTGTTCATGCAGCGAGGTCTTGTTCAGTATCGCAGACCGGTGTGACAGTCTCGATGTGACGGCGGAGCGCGGCGACGAGTTGGGGCATCTGTTTG
>JAAEMS010000175.1 GCA_024225275.1 Actinomycetes bacterium | reverse complement strand
GCGTCCTGGCCCGCACCCACCACCGTCACCGACAGCAGAAACAGGCGGATGGATCACCGACATGTCCTCCCCGGTGTGGTGCTCGACAACGACGCTCGGCTCCTCCCCGAGAACCTGTCGCAACCCACACTCCTCTGCCGGTTCTCGCGCTTCGGGCGTCTGACTTCCTCGACCGATCGAGATGGTCTCCACCTGGTGTTGAGAGCGCACTGGGGCCGACATCAGGGTCGACCGGCCGTTGCTCTACGCCATCAGGCATGTCGACAGTGGCCTGATCCTGTTCCTCGGGCAGATGGTCGACGCCTCGGCCTGAGCGCCGACGGTCAGGCGAACCTGGCTGTCGTGCCGGCGCCGGTGGGCACTACCGCTATTGCCCGCCCGCGCGTAGTAGGTGATCAGGCCGAAACGGCCCGATCCGCCGTCGGTGCTGCTCCCGGTTCAGGGTCAGGAGCGGGCGTGGCCACCCATTGGGAAGTGAGTCAGGAGACGTGAGCCGTCTTGGGGTGTACCGCAACCACCGGCAGGCTGGCCTCGGATACGAGGTGGC
>JAAEMS010000174.1 GCA_024225275.1 Actinomycetes bacterium | reverse complement strand
GTCCACGTGGGCCGCTTGGGGCTTCGCCTCGTGCAGCTCATGGGTTCACTCGTACGGTGACTGTGTTCCCTGCGGCCAGGAGCTCTCCGCCCGCTGGTGTCTGGCTCCAAACGGTCTCCGGGACCCCATCGCCCCCGGACTCGGTGATGATCTCAACCGCGAAAGCGTTGGCCCGGAGCTCGCTTCGGGCCGCGTCGGCGGTCAGGCCCAGCACGTTGGGCACCAGAAAACCGTCGGTGGCCGACCGGCGGGTGATCTCGAGGATCACGTTGGAGCCGCCCTGCACCTCCGTGCCTCCCGGAGGTGATTGGGCCACGACATAGCCGGCCGGGCGTTCGGCGGAGTCGATCTCGATCACCGTCACCTCGAAGCCGAGGGCGCCCAGCACCTCCTCGGCGACATCGGAGCGCAGGCCCACAACCGGTTGGACGGCCAAGACGGTGTCCTCGAGCGCGGTAGTCGAAGTGGTCGACGGGGGAGGAGCCGGGAACGCCCGGGGTTCCTCGGCGCCGAGTCCCAGCGCCGGTTCCATGTAGGTGGCCCAGATCTCGGCTGGCCAGGAACCACCGGTGACCCGGATGGGGGTGAGGGGCGGGGTCATCGAGATCTGGCCTTCGGGGAATCCGACCCATACCGACGTAGCGAGCTCGGGGGTGAAGCCCACGAACCAGGCGTCCTTCCAATCCTGGGCGGTACCCGTCTTGCCCGCGACGTCGCGGCCTTCGAGCCGGGCCCGGGACCCGGTGCCCCGGCGCACCACTTGGGAGAGCACCCAGGTCACCTGGTCAGCGACCTCGGCGTCGAGGACCTTGGTCTGCTCGTGGGTGTGTTCCCACAACACGGTGCCGTCGGGGCGGGTGACACGGGTGACGTAGACCGGGTCGACCTTGACCCCGCGGTTGGCGAGGGTGGCGAAGCTGTTGGCCATGTCGAGAGGCGTGACGTCGTTCGATCCCAGGACCAGGGACGGCACGGCCTGGAGAGGGGTGGTGATTCCCATGTCGGTGGCCACGCTGGCGGCCAGGTCAGGGCCGGTGTCCATGATGAGCTGGGCGTATGACGTGTTGTAGGAACGAACGGTGGCCTCGACCATCGTCACCCGACCCCCGCCGGCACCGCCGTAGTTCGACACCTTCCACTCTCGGTTGCCGGGCAGCGGGATCTCGAGGGTCGAGGGGGCGTCGTACACGTGGGTCACCGGAATGACCCGATTCTGGAGGGCAGCGGCCAACACCAGAGGCTTGAACGCACTGCCGGCCTGGCGGCCCTTGCCGGTGGCGAGGTTGTACTTGGCGGTGTCGGTGTCGGCGAAGAAGTCCTGGCCGCCCACCATGGCCCTGACGTACCCGGTGCCCGGCTCGATACTCACGACCGAGGCCTCGGGGGGCTCGCCCTCGGTGGGGAGTACCGCGGCCACTGCCTCTTCGGCCAGGGTCTGTTGCTCGAGGTCGATGGTGGTCAGTATGCGGAGCCCGCCGGTGAAGAGAAGGTCGCGGCGGTCCTCCCAGGTCTCACCGAAGGTGGGATCATCGAGGATGAACGCCTTGACCTCTTCCACGAAGTGGGCGGCCGGGTACGATTCGGTGTTGTCGAACTCGGGGGCCAAGACCAGCGGCTCGGCGATGGCCGAGGCCGATTCGTCGGCGGTGAGGTAGCCCAGCTCGGCCATCCGGTCGAGAACGAGATCGCGGCGACCGATGGCCAGATCAGGCGAAACGTACGGATCCGTGCTTACCGGCGACCGGATCAGCCCGGCCAGCAGGGCGGCCTGGGTGAGGTCGAGGTCGCCCACCGAGGTGCCGAAGTACTCGAGGCTCGCCGACTCGACGCCGTACACGCCCCGCCCGAAGTAGATGGTGTTCAGGTACAGCTCGAGAATGACCTCCTTCGAGTAGTCCTGTTCGAGCTGGAGAGCCAGGGCCGCCTCGCGAACCTTGCGGTTCACCGTCTGTTCGTCACCCACGAGGGCGTTCTTCACGTACTGCTGGGTGATCGTGGAACCACCCTGCTGGACACCGCCGGCGGTGGCGTTCTCCGATGCGGCCCGGATGACGCCCCGGACATCGACTCCATTGTGAAGCCAGTACCGCTCATCCTCGATGGCGATCACTGCGTCGATCAGTACCTGGGGGATGGCGTCATAGGTCACCGGCTTGCGGTTCTCCTCACCGTGGAGCTCGGTGATGAGGGTGCCGTCGGCCGCGTAGACGGCCGAGGTGAGGGCGGCTTCGGGAAGATCGGGGTCGAGTTCGGGGGTCGACCACGAACAGGCGCCGACCGTCAGGCTCAGTAGACCAACGAGCGCGACAAGAATCCGGGGGCGATTCGGGGGGAGGCCCATATCCGCCATTTTGCTGCCTCAACCACCCGAAGTGGTGGCAGTCGCTCCAAATGAGGTTGGCGACAGGGCCTTCTCCCGGCCACCATGGTCGGGTGAACCACAGTGGCATCCTCGATGATCTGGCCGCCCGTGGCCTGATCAGTGACACCAGCGACCGCGAGTCCCTCGGGGCCCGCCTGGCCGAGGGCCCGATCCAGCTCTACTGCGGTTTCGACCCCACCGCCGACAGTCTGCATGTGGGCAATCTGGTGCCGCTGGCCACACTTCGACGATTCCAGCTCTTCGGGCACAAGCCCATCGTGCTGGCCGGGGGAGCCACCGGCATGATCGGTGATCCGAGCGGCCGGTCCAGCGAGCGGAATCTGCTCGACGACGACGCCCTGGCCCGCAATCTCGAGCTGGTCACCCCCCAACTGCGCCGTTTCCTCGACTTCGACGGTGAGTCGGCGGCCCGTCTGTTCGACAATCGGGCATGGACGGTTCACCAGTCGATGCTCGATTTCATGCGCGACGTGGGCAAACACGTGACCATCAACACGATGATCGGCAAGGAGTCGGTCAAGAACCGGCTGGCCAGCTCCGACGGCATCTCGTACACCGAGTTCTCCTACATGCTTCTACAGGCCCACGACTTTCTGTGGCTGTACGAGAACGAGGGCTGCGAGATGCAGATCGGCGGTTCGGACCAGTGGGGCAACATCTCGTTGGGCATTGACCTGATCCGTCGGCGCACCGCGTCCCACGCCCATGGCCTGACCGTTCCTCTTCTGACTCGTTCCGACGGCACGAAGTACGGCAAGACAGCGGGGGGTGACCAGATCTGGCTGGGTGACCACCGTATGAGTCCGTACCGCTTCTACCAGTCGTGGATCCAGGCCCCTGACGAGGACATCGAGAAGCTGCTGCTCCGTCTGACGTTTCTCGACCTAGGCGAGATCGCCTCGGTGGTGGCCGACCACGGGGCCGATCCCGGCCAGAGGCTGGGTCAACGCACTCTGGCCCGCGAGCTGTCCAATCTCGTGCACGGTGAGGCCGCCACCGCCGCGGCGGAACAGGCATCGGCCATCCTGTTCGGTCAACCGGTGGACGACATCACCGCCGAAGCTCTCGACACCATCGCCGGCGAGGTGCCCTCGGCGGTGATCGACCGAGACAGTCTGGGCCAGGGGATGGATCTGGTTGACCTGCTGGTCACCGTCGAACTGGCCACCTCGAAGGGTGACGCCCGGCGCGCCATCGAGCAGAACTCGATCTCGGTCAACGGGAAACGCCACGATGGCGATGTGACCATCGGCACGGCCACACTCCTCCACGACCGACATCTCCTGCTACGGCGCGGAAGAAAGCGGTACGTGGTGGTGGCCGCCGAGTAGTCGCAGAAAATTCTGTGCCAGAGGTTGACGCTTCGGTGGGGTACCGTTATCGTTGACCCTCGCTCCACACGGCGCTTACGCCGATCGGAGTTCTGCCGGCAGGCCGGGTAACACCGGTCGAATCGGCAACCTGGACACCAACGGCGACTGAGCTGCGTGTCCGGATCGAGTCGAAGGGCTTCCCGGTTGCTACTGACCTGGCCCGTTGCTCCTTGAAAACAGAAGAGAGGACAGCAAACAGCCAGTGCGGGCGACGTACTGACGGTTGCCGGTTTCGATCGGTGGCTGAACGATGTCGTCTAGAAATATGAAGTCAATTGCACTGACGGACAACAATCTTGCTCCTGAGCCACTTCGGTGGTGACGGAAACGGAATAATGTTCATGTGCCAGTCTCTCGACGGACCTTCGGGTTCGAAGAGCGACTCTCTCGCCGGGAGAGCCCGCGGTTCGTAGCCTTCGGGACTACGTAAAGGGTAATCCCAGCAATCTGACTGAAGCTCGGTTCGCCGAGTGGATTTTCGACGGAGAGTTTGATCCTGGCTCAGGACGAACGCTGGCGGCGTGCCTAATACATGCAAGTCGAACGAGGCCGACCTTCGGGTCATATGGTCAAGTGGCGAACGGGTGAGTAACACGTGAGAAACCTGCCCCAAAGATCGGGATAACCCGGGGAAACCCGGACTAATACCGAATATCCCCATCGGATCGCATGGTCTGATGAGGAAATGCTTTTGTGCTTTGGGAGGGTCTCGCGGCCTATCAGCTAGTTGGTGAGGTAACGGCTCACCAAGGCATCGACGGGTAGCTGGTCTGAGAGGACGATCAGCCACACTGGGACTGAGACACGGCCCAGACTCCTACGGGAGGCAGCAGTAGGGAATCTTGCGCAATGGGCGAAAGCCTGACGCAGCAACGCCGCGTGGGGGATGAAGGCTCTCGGGTTGTAAACCCCTTTCAGCAGGGAAGAAAATGACGGTACCTGCAGAAGAAGCCCCGGCCAACTACGTGCCAGCAGCCGCGGTAACACGTAGGGGGCAAGCGTTGTCCGGATTTATTGGGCGTAAAGAGCTCGTAGGCGGCTTGGTAAGTCGGGTGTGAAACCTCCAGGCTCAACTTGGAGATGCCACTCGATACTGCTATAGCTAGAGTCCGGTAGGGGAGTGTGGAATTCCTGGTGTAGCGGTGAAATGCGCAGATATCAGGAGGAACACCAGCGGCGAAGGCGGCACTCTGGGCCGGTACTGACGCTGAGGAGCGAAAGCATGGGGAGCGAACAGGATTAGATACCCTGGTAGTCCATGCCGTAAACGTTGGGCACTAGGTGTGGGATCTTATCAACGGATTCCGTGCCGTAGCTAACGCATTAAGTGCCCCGCCTGGGGAGTACGGCCGCAAGGCTAAAACTCAAAGGAATTGACGGGGGCCCGCACAAGCGGCGGAGCATGTTGCTTAATTCGAGGCAACGCGAAGAACCTTACCTGGGTTTGACATGTAGGGAAAAGCCATAGAGATATGGTGTCCTTTTGGGCCCTACACAGGTGGTGCATGGCTGTCGTCAGCTCGTGTCGTGAGATGTTGGGTTAAGTCCCGCAACGAGCGCAACCCTTATC
>JAAEMS010000173.1 GCA_024225275.1 Actinomycetes bacterium | reverse complement strand
TGGTGGCCACATCGATGGCCCCGCCCGACATGGTGGGGTGGTGGCAGTTCACCGATCGAGGCCGGGTGATCCCTTCCAACGGCCTACTTGCCCACTTCGGTGACATGTCGGGCGTTGCCCTCAACCAGCCGGTCGTGGGGATGGTGTCCGGGGCTGACGGCTATCTCATGTTCGCCAGTGACGGGGGAACATTCGCCTTTGGACAGGTGAGTTTCCTCGGTTCGCTCGGCGGGCAGTCCATCCCGGCCCCGATCGTTGGAGCCGCCCTCAATCCGGTCATCGACGAGTACGTCCTCGCCGATGCTGATGGACGGGTCTACCGGTTCGGCCCCTGACTCTTCGGGGCTGTGCGAGGATGTCGGTATGACGATCAATGCTGACGCCGTAGGTTCGGTCATTGGGCCCAAGACCCGGTCGTGGGACTCCAAGGACTGCCTCCTCTACTCCCTGGGAGTCGGGGCCGGCATGAACGACCCGGTGGGGGCCGAGCTCGAGTTCACCACCGAGAACACCGCGGGAATGGAGCAGCAGGTGCTGCCCACCCAGGCGGTCGTGTTGTCGGCCGGCGGTCTGCCCCTCGAGGAGCTGGGTGAGGTGAACCTGGCGAAGCTGCTCCACGGCTCGCAGGGCATCACCCTTCATCGCCCCATCCCGGTAGAGGGCACCCTCGAGACCATGTCGACCATCACCGGCATCTGGGACAAGGGCAAGGGCGCGGTTGTCGACACCGAAGCCACCTCCGTTCTGGCTGACACCAAGGAGCCTCTCTTCACCGTCCGGGCCTCGCTCTTCTTCCGCGGCGAGGGCGGATGGGGTGGCGAGCGGGGCTCGTCGGAGACCGTCGAGGTCCCCGAATCCGCACCCGACATCGAGGTTTCCTACGACACCCGCCCTGATCAGGCTCTCCTGTACCGCCTCAACGGCGACCGCAACCCCCTCCACTCCGATCCCCAGTTCGCCGCGGCCGGTGGGTTCCCCAAGCCCATCCTCCACGGCCTGTGCACCTACGGCTTCACCGGCCGGGCCCTCCTCGAAGGCCTGTGCGGCAACGACCCCACCCGCTTCGGCTCGATGGATGCCCGCTTCACCTCACCAGTCATGCCGGGCGAGACGGTGACCGTGCGCATGTGGCGAACCGACGACGGAGCCCTCTTCCGCGCCCACGGATCCGATGACCGGACGGTGCTCGACTCGGGGTCCTTCAGCTACGCCTGAGCCCAGCATTAGATTCGGCAGAAGCACGCCACCCAGGGAGCCCGCCGTGGAACCGACCGAAGACACTCTGAAGGACCTGCACCACCGCATGGTCCGCATCCGCTTGTTCGAGGAGGCGGCTGGCCGGCTGGCCGAAGCCAATCGGCTGCCCGGCTTCCTCCACCTCTACGTCGGCGAAGAGGCCGTCGCGTCGGGTGTCTGTGCCAACCTCCGCGACTCCGATCAGATCAGCTCCACCCACCGGGGCCACGGCCACCTGGTGGCCAAGGGTGGTGACTTCAACCAGATGATGGCCGAGCTCATGGGCAAGGCCACCGGCTACTGCAACGGCAAGGGCGGGTCGATGCACATCTGCGACCTCGATCTCGGCATGCTCGGGGCCAACGGCATCGTGGGCGCCGGCATCCCCATCGCGGTCGGGGCCGGCTTCGCCGACAAGTACAAGGGTTCGGACAATGTGTCGGTGGTCTTCTTCGGCGATGGCTCGACCAACATCGGGGCCTTCCACGAGGCCGCCAACATGGCCTCAGCTCTCCAGCTGCCGGTGGTGTTCGTGTGTGAGAACAACGAGTACGGCGAATACACGCCCCGCATGACCACCATGAACATCACCGATGTGGTCGACCGGGCCACCGGCTACGGCATGCCCGGTGTCATCGTGGACGGTATGGACGCGGTAGCGATGTGGGAGGCATCAGGTGAGGCCATCGACCGGGCCCGCGCCGGAGAGGGCCCGTCGTTCATCGAGGCCAAGACCTACCGCTTCTACAACCACAGCGGAGTTCAGGTCCTAGGGGTCAAGTACCGTACCGACGACGAGCTTGCCGAGTGGAAGAAGCGTGATCCCATCGAGATCCACGAAGGGCGGCTCCAGGAGTTGGGGGTGATGTCGGCCGATGAGATCGCCTCGGTCCATGCCCTGGTCGATGCCGAGGTCGAGGAGGCCATCCGCTTCGCCGAGGACAGCCCGGTGCCCGATCCGGCAGTCCTGCTCGAAGACGTCTACACGAGCGCTGGGGAGGCCAACTGATGACTGTCACCGATCCCAACCCCGATCAGGACGTCCGCACCCTGACCTACGGCGCCGCGTTCACCGAGACCCTGCGCCAGCTCATGGCCGACGACGAGGACATCTTCGTGGCCGGCGAAGACGTCGGTAAGGCCGGCGGCGTGTTCGGCAGCTTCAGTGGCCTGGCCGCCGAGTTCGGAGACCGGCGCTGCTTCGACACACCCATCTCCGAGCAGGCCATCATCGGTCTCGGTATCGGTTCGGCCGTCAGCGGGCTCCGTCCCGTCGTCGACATCATGTTCATGGACTTCATGCTGGTGGCGATGGACCAGATCTCGAACCAGGCGGCCAAGCTCAAGTACATGTTCGGTGGCAAGGCCAAGGTGCCGCTCACCATCACCACCAACGCCGGGGCCGGGCTCTCGGCGGCCGCCCAGCACAGCCAGAGCCTCGAGGCCTTGCTGGTACACATCCCTGGCCTCAAGGTCGTGCTGCCGTCCACGCCCTATGACGTGAAGGGCCTGCTGGCCGCCTGTGTCCGCGACGACAACCCCACGGTGTTCATCAGTCACAAGCGCCTGTTCGGTCTCAAGGGGCCGGTGCCCGAAGAGCTCTACGAGATCCCCATCGGCCAGGCCAATGTGGTGCGCGAAGGAGACGGGGTCACGATCGTCACCTATGGGCGCATGGTTGGAGAGTCAGCCAAAGCCGCCGACGAATTGGCCGCCGAGGGCATCGAATGCGAGATCATCGACCTGCGCAGTCTCCAACCCCTCGACATCGACACCGTCACCGAGTCGGCCCGCAAGACCAACCGCATCATCGTGGTCCACGAGGCGGTGAAGTTCGGAGGGCTCGGAGCCGAGATCGCGGCCCAGGTCCAAGAGCAAGCCTTCGACTACCTGGATGCGCCCGTCGCTCGGGTGGGAGCGCCGTTCTCCCCGGTGCCGTTCGCCCCCGGTCTCGAAGCCGAATACGTTCCCAACGCCGCCCGCGTGGTCGAGGGCGTCCGCGACCTCCTCGGCCGGCCCATCCCGGGAGAGTGAACCGGTGGCTTCCGAGTTCCACATGCCCAAGCTTGGCCTCACCATGGAGTCGGGCAAGATCCTGCGATGGCTGGTCGACGACGGGGCCGAGGTCAGCCCCGGTCAGCCGGTGCTGGTCATCGAGACCGACAAGGTGGAGTCAGAGGTCGAATCCACCACCCATGGCCGGCTCCACCGGACCGGCGCGGTAGACGAGACCTATGACTGTGGTGAGCTGATCGGCTGGTACCTGGCGGACGGCGAGACCCCACCGAACGGCTCGGAGCCACCGACACCCCCACCGGCTCCAGTGGTGACAGAACCGACCGAGGCTGGGCCGGCTGGGTCTCCTGGGCCGGCTGTGGTTGGGGTCGCCCCCACCGTGGCACCGCTTGGCGGCCGGCTCTTCGTCTCGCCCAACGCCCGTCGCGTTGCCGCCCAGCTCGGCGTTGATGTGGTGGGCCTCACCGGCTCGGGTCCGGGCGGACGGATCGTCTCCGAGGATGTCGAAGGGGCGGCCCCGTCGGGTCGCGTGGCGGCCTCACCCAATGCCCGCCGCCTCGCCGGCGAGCAGGGGCTCGACCTGGCCTCCGTGTCGGGCTCGGGCCCTGGCGGTCGCATTGTGTCCCAAGACATTGAGGCAACCCCGGCTGAGGAACCGGTCCCCGCTCCAGCCCCGACCGCGGCGGCTACCCGGGCCAGCTCGGGTCTGGCCTCGGTGGCGGCCCGCCAGCTCGCCGACCTCCTCGGCGTCAGCCTGGCCGCGGTGCCTGCCACCGCCCCCGATGGCCGCACCTCCCGCGAGGACGTGGCGGCCCACGTTCGAGCCCTGCTGGCCGCCGGAGCTTCCTCGGTCGCCCCGGAGTCACCCCTGCTCCAGACCCCCGCCCAGGTCGTCCCCCTCACCGGGATGCGGGGGATCATCGCCGAGCGCATGTACGGCTCCCTTCAGGACATGGCCCAGCTCACCCTGAACATGGACGTCGACATGAGGTTCGTGATGTCGGACCGTGAGATGCGCAAGTCGAAGGGCGAGACCGCGCCGGGGATCACCGACTATGTCATCGCCGCCGTGGGGGTGGGGCTACGTGAGCACCCCATCGTCAACAGCCAGGTCACCGACAACGGGGTGGCCCTGCTCCCCGAGGTTCACGTAGGCATGGCGGTGGCCCTCGAAGACGGGTTGATGGTGCCGGTGGTTCGCAATACTCCTCAGCTGTCGCTCGAGGAGTTGTCGGTCGAGACCACCCGCCTGGCCGAGGCGACCCGAACCGGCGAGCTCCAGCTCGAAGAGCTCGAAGGCGGTACCTTCTCGGTGACCGCGTTGGGCATGTACGGGGTTGACGGGTTCACGCCGGTGATCAACCCGCCCAACACCGCCATTCTCGGTGTCGGCCGCATCCGCGACGAGGTGGAGTGGACCGACCAGGGCATCCAGAAACGACCCACGATGACCCTGAGCCTCACCTGGGACCATCGGGCCTTCGACGGCGCTCCGGCCGCTGAGTTCGTCCAGACGATCTGTGCCTGGCTCAGCTCGCCGTCAGCTCAGCTGAGCGGCCCCGAGCATGGCCAGCAGGGCCGATGAGGTCACGTTCGATCCGCAGGTGATGGTGGCCACCGACTGACCCGGATGGTCGGTGGCCCAGGATTCGGCCGCGGCCAGAGCCACACCCGCTGACCCCTCGACCAGTTGGTGATGGTCATCGACCATGTTGGCCACAGCCCGGGCAATGTCCGGTTCGTCGACCAGTATCCAGTCGTCGACCAGCCGTCGGCACAGATCGAATGTGATCGCGCCCGGCTCGACCGCTCCGGAAGTGCCGTCGGAGAAGGTCTCGGCGGCCGGAGGGGCAGTGATCTCACCGGCCGCGACCGAGGCCGCCATGGCCTGGTCGTTGGTGGGCGACGCACCGATCACGACGGTTGTGGGGGAGTGGGCCTTGATCCATGTGGCGACCCCCGAAATGAGGCCGCCACCCCCGACGGCCACGACTACCGCATCGAGTGGCCCTCGGCCGGTGTCGGCCATCTGTTGGGTGATCTCCACCCCGACACTCCCCTGACCGGCGACCACACCAAGGTCGTTGTAGGGGGAGACATAGGTGGCGCCGGAGGCCACCGCCGCGGCCCGAGCGTGCTTCTCGGCCTCGTAGGTGTCGGTGCTGTCGACGGTGACGACCCTGGCTCCGGCCTTGGTGATGGCCGCCACCTTGGTGGGCGATGCGATCGAGGGCAGGTAGACGGTGCAAGGGGTGCCGTCGATGGCTGCGGCGGTAGCCGTGGCAATCCCGTGATTTCCCGATGAGGCCGTCACGATGCCCGCCGCCCTCTCCTCGGGCTCCAGGGTCAGGACCTTGTTGAGGGCCCCCCGGAGCTTGAAGCTGCCCGTGACCTGTTGGTGTTCGGCCTTGATGAGCACCGTTGCCCGGGTTCGTTCGGACATGGGCGCCGAGACGGTCAGCGAAGTACGGACGACATGGGGCCGGACGCGTTCGGTCGCGGCCCTGATGTCGGCGCTGGTGATGGGTCGGTTGGCTTCGTTCATCGGCGTCATCTTCTCGCGGTGGGTCCTCATCGCCGCGAGGAGCCGGCCGGCGGACCGAGTCCCTTCACAGCTTGGCCATCAAGTCCTCGAACACCTCTTCGGGATCGACCTCGAGGCCTCGTCGGGTGAACCATAATCGGCCGTCCCACCAGAGCAGGTTGTAGGCCGACGACAGAGCCGACCCCCGGAGGCAGGCGGCCTGGAGCTGGGGAGCAGCTCCCGAGCTGGGGTAGGGGACCGAGAGTCCGGCAGCCCAGAGGCGGTGCATGATGTCGTGTTCGTGCCCGGTCCAGCGATCCTGGAGGAGGCGCTTCCCGTAGGTTGTCCTGCGTTCGACGGAGCGTCGGTCGCGGGTCTTGCGGAGCTGGCGACCTTCGCGGTACTCGACGTCGTTGAGGAAGGTCGAAGCACCCTGGACACTCATTGCCTCCAGGGTTCCCTTCTGTTTCACCTCCCTGGGGAGGTAGCGCTCGCGGGCCACCATGCACGAGGCGCCGTGGACGCTCCTTTCGATCAGATTGATCTGGGCTTCCTTGCCTGTCTTCAGGACGCGGAGGTCGACGTCGTGGTAGGGCTCACGAACGAGCCAGTCCGGAATCGGACGCATCGGGATTCACCTCTGGGGCAGGGCACAGTGACAATCACGATCACGACCTCCCCTGCTCGGCGGTGGACCCCAGTGTAGGACTGCTCTCGGTCCGGATGCCCGTGAAATTCAGGCCCTCCCCCCACACCTCAGCTCACTTCGGGGCAGTCGGGGTCGAGTGGGTAGATGGGTCGGCGGATGTTCTCGAACCGGAACAGGCTGTTGTCGGAGCTGGTGACACCCACGCCGTTGCACGGAATGGTGTGTTTGGCGATCGGGGCGAAGCCGGCCCGGTAGTGGATGCGGGACTTCAGGATCAGGTATCGCTTCTCGGTGGGCTCGACCCCGAAGCTGCGGAAGTGACCGAGGTCGTTGGGCTCGGTATGGCGAGAGACCACGACGATCTGCACCCGACCCGTGTCGAGCAGCGCCGACCGGCCCATGCTGGCGCGGGTGCCGCGCCCCATGGCCACCGTGATCTCGAAGGTGCCGTCGGTCAGGGCCGCCACCTGGCCGGTGACCTCGAGCGGTTCACCCACCCGGCCGATGGTGGGCATGTCGGTCTTGCCCCCGAGCGACACCGTGATCTCGGCCCCCTCACCCGCTGCGAACATCTGGTCCACGACCTCGGGGTCGTAGATGGCGAACATGGCCACGTCATCGAGGCCCTGGCGTATGACTTCGGCCAGGACCGCATTGGTGTCCTGGGTGCCGCCCGATGCGGTGTTGTCGGCGTGGTCGAGCAGGATGATCGGGCCCTCGTCCAGCTGGGCAGCCCGAGCGATCGACTCCTCGAGCGGCTCATCACCGAACACGAACTCGGCCCTCTCCTCCCACGCTGCCCCGAGAATCTGGTCGCGAACCTCCTCGGCCCGCCTCTGGCTGCCGTCGGCGATGGTCACCACCGACACCCCGGCGAAGGGCACGTCGGCCAACGGGAATCCGCCGAAGACGCTGGCGGCCAGCAGCCCATCGGCCTCGGCCTGGCGGGCCTGGGCGATGAGAGGCCCCATGGGTCGGTCGTCGTGGCCCATGCGCAGGGTCTGGGCCAGGATCGGGCGGCTGTCCCACACCATCACCGGGTCGATCTCGCCGGCCATGGCTCGCAGGAGGAGCCGGCCCGAGTGAAGGCCGGCCTCGTACATGTCCATGTGGGGGTAGGTCTTGTAGCCAACCAGGACCGTGCAGTTGTCGACGATGTCGTCGGTCATGTTGGCGTGCAGGTCGAGGCTGATGGCGATGGGGAGGTCGGGGGCGATCTGGCGGACCCGGGCCAGTAGGGCGCCCTCACCGTCGTCGTGATCCTGGGTGACCATGGCCCCGTGGAGGTCCAGGAAGAGGGAATCACAGCCGGCGCTCACCGCGTCGACGATGGTGTCGGTCATGATCCGATAGGCCTCACGATCGACCTTTCCGCTGGGAGCCGCGTTACCGGCAATAGGGGTCACCAGCTCCATGCCGGCGGACTGGGCCACCTCGATGAAGGCTCCGATCCCGGTGCCGGTGCCTCCGTACTGCTCCACCACTTCCTCGCCTCGGGGCACACCCTCACTGTGGCGCCCGAAGCGGGTCAGGGGTGTGGGCACGGGCGAAAACGTGTTCGTCTCGTGCTCCATCATGGCAACCACGGCTCGCTGGACCATTCCTACCCCCGATATCCCAATGGTGGGGGCGACACTACCTCTGGAGTGGGCCTGCTACCGGAGGGCCGGCATGACTTCGGTGGCGAACCGCTGCATCGAGGCCATGGCTTCGGTGTGGTCGAGGTCGCCCCAGCAGAAGCTGACGGCCAGATAGTCGATGCCGGTGCGGTCGAGCTGGCGGGCGAGCTCGGCCCGGACCTCGCCGGGGGAACCGGCCACCAGGGCGCCCACGGCCATGGCCAGGTCAGCGTCGCCACCGAGCCCGGGGTTGGTCTCGGCCTGGGCACCCGTACGTTCGAAGTGGGTGTCCAGGTTCTGGTGGTAGACGGCCCACGCCTGGCCTGCCCTTCGGCGAGTTTCGTTGGCGTCGGTCCCCATCAGCACGTGTCGACCCATGCCCACCGTCGGAGCCAGCCCGCCGTTGAGTCGCCGCTCGGGTTCGACCTGCTCCGCCACCAGTTGGGCGTGGAGGGCGGCTCCCTCAGCTACCCGGTCGGTCGAGCCGCCCAGCATGACGTGCAGGTTTCGACGGCCTGCGTACTCGGCTCCACCGGCGTACCACAGGGGAGGATGCGGGCTCTGGGCCGGACGGGCCGGCAGGGGAGCGCCGGCCATCACCCCGGTGGTCAGACCCTCCACGATCTGGTCCAGCCGGCCCTCGAAGGAGGCCCGACTGGTCGTTGGATCGTGGCCCATCATCTCCAGCTCGACCGCGGAGACCCCCTTGCCCACCCCGACCTCCAGCCGGCCGGAGCTCAGGTGGTCGACCATCACCCACTCCTCGACCAGACGGATCGGGTCATAGAGGGGAAGCACGTTGACGAGGGTGGCGAGTCGAATTCGGCTGGTGCGCTGAGCGGCCGCGGCCAGGAAGATGTTGGGCGACGGGGTCGCGTCCACCGGGTTCAGGTGGTGTTCGGTGGTGTGGTATGCCACGAAACCGGCGTCCTCGGCGGCGGCCAGCAGCTCGAACCGCTCCTCGAACAGTTGGCTCAGCGCCGTACCCTCCCGGTGTTCGGTGAGGTCGTAGAGGGCGAAACGGCGGTCGGGGCGGTCGGTCACCGGCCTGACGCTACTGCCTGGCCCGGGCTCGTCGACACTGCTCGGGTGGTTCGTCGCACCCTCACCGGCCTGCTGGCCGTTGTCTTGTTCTCCGCCCTCTTCGCGGCGTCGCCGGTGGCGGTTGCCGACGAGGCGTCCGAGGCCCGCGATCTTCTGGTGGCCGAGCGAGAGCTGGTGGCCGAGTTTCTTGGCACACCAGCCGAGGGCCTGGCCCAGCTCCTGCGGGAACACGAGGAACTGGGCGACACTGGGCGCCAGTGGCTCAGCGGCAACTCCGATTCCGACCTGCCGGTGCTCGCGTCACTCCTGCTCACCGAGGATTGGCCGGTCAGCGCCGTCGCCGACGAGGACGAGCGCATCCGTTGGCTGGTCATCTACGACACCGCCATCTTCATGGTCGAAACGGGCAAGACCGTCACCGATCCGCTGGAACTGCCGGGGGAGGGGGCCCCTCAGCTGGGGCCCACCGTGTCTGTCGTCTGGCTGCTGGCCATCGTGGTCATCTGCTTCGCCCTGGCTGGAACCGTCCTGTTCTTCCGGCACCGGGCGGCCCGCCTGGCTGATCTCGCCCTGCTCGACCCGCTGACCGGGCTGGCCAACCGCCGCCAGCTGGACCAGGACCTCAAGAGCCTCGAACGGGAACGTATTCGGGGCCGGGCGCCGGTCACCGCAGTGATGATCGACGTCGACAAGTTCAAATTGGTCAACGACACCAAGGGTCACGCCGAAGGTGACCGCATCCTGCAGGTCGTCGGAGCTGTCATCGTCTCCTCGGTCCGGGAGGGCGACGTGGTCTACCGGTATGGAGGTGAGGAGTTCTTCGTCCTGCTCCGCTACACCGATCGCACCGCGGGCCAGGTCGTGGCCGAACGCATCCGCAAGGCAGTCGAGACCTGCGGCGAAGAAGTGACCATCTCGCTGGGAGTAGCCACCGGGGCTGACGAACCGGTACCGGTGCTGGCAACTGCCGCTGACGAAGCCCTGTTGCGGGCCAAGGACGAGGGCCGCAATCGGGTGGTGGCCACCACCGTCGGCAACCCCCACGCGGCCCGGGTCAGCGACCTGTAGGCCCGACGGTCAGGCCCCGATCAGATCGACCAGGAGCTGGGTGAGCGCCTCGGGAGCCGTGATGTGGGGGCTGTGGCTGGCATCGATCTCGCGGTACCGCCACGCCTCATCGCTCCGGGCTCGCGCCGCGAAAGGAGCGAACACATCACCGGGCCCGGCCCCGAGCCAGTAGATGTAGCTGCGCCGATGATCGGTGGTGCCCGGGCAGGACGCTGGCTGCTCGAACGTACCGATGGGCTGGAAGCCCCGTCGCGACGCGATCCACTCGACGTCGTCAGCGGCCGTGTCGGGAGGTAGGGGATTGGCCGGTACCGACCATCCCCCCGTAGCTGTGGGCGATCAAGACGACATCGGAGAGGTCCTCATACTCGAACACCTGGACCAGGTCATCGATGTGATGGGCCAGGTCGATGCCCCGGTGAGCCAGGTGGTGGCGTTCGCCGATACCGGTGTAGGTGGGCGTGATCAGGTCGATTCCGTGCGGGGCGAGCAGGGGGTGCATCTTCTTCCACGCCAGCCGGCTGACCAGGCTCCGTGGGCGACGACGATCGTGGTCATGACCCGATCATGCCAGGTTCGGGCCAGCCCTCACGGATACAGCAGGTACGGAGCGCGGGTCTCTCGGAAGGCGACCGCTTCGGCCTGCCATCCCGCCACGATCTCCTCGGCGGTGGTGCCGGCCTCGAGTTGTTCGCGTAGTCGGGTCGTGCCCGACAAGAGGTCGAAGGTCACCGGGCGGTCGATGAGATCCTCGCCCGCATCGACGGCCTGGTCGCGGAAGACCTCGAGCACGTGAATACCCACCGCGACCGGCTCCACCCCGTCGACATCAGTGAAGCGGTAGCGCACCCCCGAGTGCAGCTCACCCTCACCCCGTACCGATGGTGACCGGATGGGGCGGGGTTCGAACTCGACGGCGGTGAACTCGATACCGGCCAGGCCACGCCCGTTCAGCTCGGCCGCGGCGGCCTCGCCGTCAGCCCACGGGGCGCCCACCGTCAGGAAGGGGCGATGGGTCCCGCCCCCGTAGCTGAGGGTGGTGGCTTCGAAGAGCACCGTGCCCGGATAGCCCAGGGCAGTGATGAACGTGGGTAGCCCGGGGCTGGGTGCGGTCCACGCCAGACCAGTGTCGAGCCACAGCATGTCGCGCTGCCAACCCTCCATGGCGATGACGAGAAGGTCGAGCTCGTCGAGTCCTTCGAGCCATCGTTCGCCCTGGATGGCCAGGGCCAGCTCGCCCGGGGTGAGGCCGTAGGCTGATGGCACCGGGTACTGGCCGATGAAGGACTGCTGGTCGGTTTCGAGCATGAACCCGGCGGAGATCTCACCACCCAGCGGGTTGGGGCGGTCGAGCACCACGAAGTCGATGTCGTGGTCGGCCGCCGCCTGCATGGCCAGCCCCATGGTGGAGATGTAGGTGTAGAAGCGGGTCCCGACGTCCTGGATGTCGAAGACCAGGACGTCGATGCCCTCGACCATCTCCGTGGTGGGGCTCCTGGTCTCGCCGTACAGACTCAGAACGGGCACGCCGGTCGCGGGATCATGGGTGTCGTCGAGGAGCTCACCGGCCCCGGCGGTGCCTCTCACACCGTGCTCGGGGGAGAAGACCGCCACCAGGTCGACGTCGGGATGGTCATGGAAGTGGTCGATGAGGTGGACGCCGTGGGCGGTGGTGGTCTGGTTGGCGATGAGCCCGACCCGGCGCCCGTGCAGGAGCTCGAGATCGTCGGCAACCAGGACTTCGGCACCGGTACGCACGGTGGGGGCCGAGAGAGATCGGGGGACCGTGTCGATGGTGGGGAGCTCGATCTGGGCCAGCTCGATGCTCGAGTCCCGTGCTCCACCCTCGGGGCTGGTGCCCTCATCGAGCCCGGTGCACGCGGCCAGCAGACCGGAGCAGAGGGCAAGCATCACCACCGGCGGGCGCAGTCGGGCCATGGAACGAACGGTAGCGGTCTCCCACCGGGAGGTTGGCGCAGGGGGCCCGGTGAGACGATTGGGTCGTGGATCTGGCGGCCCATCCACCAGACCCTGCCATTGATGAGATCTGTTGACCCGAAACCAGGAGGACGAAGCCATGAATCTCGTCGATCACCCCGATGGCGGCTACGCGTACGTGCCCGGCATCTCGCCCTACTCGGCCGGCGTTCGGGCCGGAGCCGGGTACCGGATCCGTCACGTCAATTTGGGTGCCACCGTCGGGTGGGAGGAGGGGTTCGGTGTCATCGACGAGATCCTGGCCGCGGCCGGCCCCCGCGGGCCCTGTGCTCGGTCGAGCTGGGGTGTCCTGAGCCCTACTCGTTCGGGGGTTTCGGATCCTTCAACGATGACTATCGGGCCGCCCTCGATGGGCGGGGGTTTCTGCTGGACGAGGGGCTGAACCCGGTGGCCCGCACCAATGTGGCACCCCGCATCGACCCCCCGTCGGGGACCTCGCTCCACGCCTTCGGGTTCACCCTGCCCGCCAGCGATGGGGGTCGGCCGTCGTTCGTGGTGTCGGGGGCGGGAGATCTGCACGATCAGTCCGAGCTGCGACCCGAGGCGATCGTGGGCGGTGACAGCTCGTGGGACGAGTCAGGAGTCGAGCGGGCGTCGGTCGTGCTCGACGAGATCCAAGCCCGCCTGGCCGGGCTGGGAGTGAGGTGGCCGGACTGAAGTTCGAGATGGACGGCCGCGGGGGTGTCGAGGAGGTGTGGGTGTGGGCGCCGGCTGGTCGGTTCTGGGGCCCCGGTGGCGCCCATCCGCGGCAAGGGCGTGAGCCAGGTCGCCGGCCCCACCAGCCAATATGTCAATTGAGTGCGGCTCCCCCTAGCCCCGGCGAGTGAGTAGACGCCGGGGTGACCTGAGGGTGTCGGCGAACTCGGCTACATCGGCGCGGATGACCTCCTGGCCGTCGGGGCCGGCGAAGAAGCGGGTCTTGGCGTCGTGGAGGGTCTCGAAGCCGCACAGGGCGAAACCGTCATAGGTGAAGCCGTCGATGGTGTGCACCACGCTGAGCTGGGTGTAGTGCGACATGCCGGGGTGGTGCTCGAGAGCGAGCGGGGCGTGGGTGTCGCGCCAGTGGTCGTCGGCCTGGCGGTGGGTCAGGGCGGGATGACGCACCATGGGGAACACTGCAACCACTGCCTCGTCGGGTGACGGGACCGCGGCCCGGGGCCGAATGACCCGTTCGAACGTGACCCAGGCACCGACCTCGGCCGCAGGCGTGAGCAGGTCGGGGTCGTCGGTCGAGGCCCGTACCAGGGTGTGGAAGGCGAGGTCGATGTCAGGGCGGTCATCGATGTGGGCTGTACCTCCCACCTGTTGGGCCACGGCCACAGCCGCCTCGGGGTCGTTTCCGGCCACCACCAGTTCGAGCATGAGGTCCCTCCGGTCGTCCCCTCCATTCCAGCACGAGCGCCCGGACCGTGCCTGCGTACCCGAGGCGCTGGCTGCGGTCCGCCATTGGGGTGAACACGCCGTCGACCACCTCCCGGGTCAGGTCTGACGCTGAGGGTGGTTTTGTATGCACTCATAGTGAGATGTACCTTCATGCTTGAAGGAGAACTCGCATGGGCGGTGCGATAGGGCGTCATCGACGCTGGCACGGTCTCTGGCCCCTGGCGGTCGGACTCGTGACCGGTTGGACACTCCTGTTTCTCGCGCTCGGGTCCGAAGCCGAACAAGCCGCAGGCGATGCCGACCCCCCTGAAGCTCGGCTCTCCGTCGACGCCCGAGCCCGCGCCGCGGCCATGCGGGTGGAGACTCGGGGCTGTGGTCAGATGGGGGGTGGGACCGCGGTGGCCACCACCGAGGGGATCCTCACCAACCGACACGTGGTGGAGGGTGCGTCCCGGCTCGTGGTGGCGGGCAGCTCTGTGATCGGCCGGGCGTTGGCCCCGGGAATGGACGCCGCCTTGCTGGAGAGTCCTGCTCAATGGTCGGCTCAGGCCCTGACTCTGGCTGACGAACTACCGGTCGAAGGGGAAATGGTGACGGTTGCCGGCTACCCCGCCGGCGGTGGCCTGGTGGTGGTGACGGGGTCGGTGCTGTCACATTCTGATCAGAGTTGGTGGGGCGAGGGGAGTGGCCCCCTCCTGATCGTTGATGTCCAGGTCAGCCCCGGATGGTCAGGCGGGCCGGTACTCGATGGTGAGGGCCAGCTGGTGGGAATCGTGAGAGGTACCGAGACCTCCACCGGGGTGACCCTGGTCGAGCCGTCGGTTGCCCTGCTCGAATGGATGGGCTCGGACCCTCAGGTCGAGGCGGTTTCGGCCGCGGTGGCTAGGTGCGAACCGGGCTGATCGAGAGGGTGCGGCCGAGCTTGCCGCGCAGGGTCCGGTAGGGGTGGACGACCGAGCAGTACTCGATGATCCAGTCCCGATCAGGAATGCTGACGTTGGAGACCTCGACACCGACGCGCCACTTCTCTTCGCCGTCGTTCTGGATGGGCCGGGAATAGCGGACGATGCCGCGGCCCGTGACCTCGCGGGGCTTGCCGCTGAGATCGGTTAGCGGGAAACGGAACTGGTACTCCTCCTCGGCGTCGTAGGCCGTGTCGATCTCGATGCCGAACCCACGGGGCGTGAGGTCGACGAGCTCGCCGATCGAAAGGCCCAGCAGGGCCGGACCGCGGACCGGGATGCGATACACGGTGCGCTCCTGGCGGTGCAGGATCAGGATCTGCATCACGTTGAGAATCAGGGCGACGGCCCAGAGCGAACACAGGACCGATGCGTAGAGGCCGAAGCCCTCGATGTCGCCGGCCTCCCACGAGGCTCGGTAGGCGATGGCCCGGTAGATCAAGGCCATGTCGAGAACTACGAGCAACACCGTGAGCAGCCGCATCTGGGCCAGCACGGGCAGTCCGCCCTTGGAGAAGCCCACCCGCTCGAGGAATTGGAAGCGCTGACCATCGCGGCTGAGCACGGCGCCCAGTGACGACAAGTGGACGCCCAGGGTTCGGAGATCCTGGCGAATGGTGTCGAGGGGGCCCAGCCGGCCCCGACCCATGGCGACCCGGGCAATGCCGGCAAGTGCGAAAGCGGGGAACCAGAAACCGGCCAGATCACGTACCGACGCGGTCATCGGTAGGGCGCCGAGGGTGAGGGTGCCGATGGCCGTAGCCAGTAGCAGGAGCCTCTGGATCGACATGATGTACCGGTAGAGCCAGCCGGTGTAGGCAACCCGCTGGCCCAGAGTCAGGCCCTTACACCAGAGTGGGTTGTCAGATGTGCGGAACACACCGAGCTGTCCTCGGGCGACCCGCTCCTTCGAACCGAGCAGCGACTCGAGGTCGTGGGGGGCACGGATCTCGGCGAGGGTCTCGGGGATGAACCGGATCTCGAAGCCATGCCGGTGCAGCCGGATCCCGGTCTGGAACTGGGGGGTCTGGGTCGCGGTGACGAAGCCACCGACCTGTTTGAGAGCGCTCCGACGGACAACCGCAGGCCCCCGGCTCATCCACGGGACCTGGTTGCGGGCACTCATACTGGGCGAGTTGACCTGGAGGTCGTAGGCCTGGTCGTGCTGGTAGCGGTTGGCGTGCTCCACCGAGTCACGGTTGGAGAACTCGTAGCCGGGTTGGACGACAGCCACCCAAGAGTCCAGGAACTCGGGAACGACGGCGTCGAGCATGTCGGGCAGGGGCACGTCGCCGGCGCTCAGGAGAAGCACCAGCTCGGCGTGCGACCGGCTGAGAGCATGATTGAGGCTTCCGCCGCGGGCTTCGGCAACACCTTCTCGGGTCAGGTAGGTGGCACCGAACTCGAACGCCATTGCCTCGAGCTCGGGCGATGAGTCATCGTCGAGGAGCCAGACCCGGGTGGGGTAGGTGATGGCTCGGGTGGCGACCATCGTGGTGCGGACCACTTCGAGTGGATCGTTGTGGGTCGTCACGAAGATGTCGACCTCATGGTTGGTGCCGATCAGCTCGCGTTCCCATTCGTTGCGCACCCAGGTGCGGTGAGCCGTGAATGCCAGGCCCAACAGTCCCATCGCCTCGGCCACCAAGAGCATCCAGAACAGGACCGGGTGGGTGTCGGTTGACGTGCTGGTCAGACGCCACCCCAGGTACACCAGACCCCAGGCCAGGGCGAGCGCGGCAACGATACGGACCGACCCAGTAGGCAGCGCCGGATGGATCCGATACGGATCCCTCGGCTTCTCGTTCTCAGTATCCGACGAGTCTCGCCCCGACGTGTCCCTGCTCAACGTTCCTCCTTGTTGGAGCGACGACTGCTGTAAGCGTCGAACCATTCCTGTAGTTCATTCGGCCTGCCCAGCAGGAAGTTGAGAGTCCTCCCTGGTTGGTGATGTCGTCAGCCCGGGTGGGTGCGGTACCATCGCTGCCTGGTGGTGCGGGTACTGAGAGATCTCTTGGGGATCGTGCTGGTGATCAGCCTCGCTGGCGTGGTTCTCGCCGGTGCGCTCGTCGCGCTCGCCCCTCAAGCCGTCGATGTCGTCAGCGCCCAGCACGGCGAGTCCGCTGACGTGGGTCTTGACACCCTGTCCCAGCGCTCGATCATGTACGACGACAACGGCCAGGTCCTGGCTGTTCTCAAGGCCGAGGTCAACCGCTCATCGGTGCCGCTCGAGCGCATTCCCGACTCCGTCGTCAATGCCGTCCTGGCCATCGAAGACGAGGAGTTCTGGACTCACCCCGGGGTCAACCTGCGCTCCACGGCCCGGGCCCTGCTCGAGAATGTCGAAGAGGGGGGCATCGTCCAGGGCGGATCCACCATCACCCAACAGGTGGTGAAGAACGGCATCCTGAACAGCGAACAGACCCTGGGCCGCAAGACCGAGGAGGCGCTCTTCGCCCTGCGCCTCGAGGATCAGTTCTCGAAAGAGGAGATCCTCGAGCGTTACCTCAACACGGTCTATCTCGGCGGTGGCGCCTACGGTGTGCAGGCCGCGGCCGAGCTCTATTGGGGCTCTGCGGTCGAGGATCTCGACTGGGACCAGGGGGCCCTGCTGGCCGCCCTCATCCGCAACCCCCGTGACTACGACCCCACCAGATACCCGGAGACCGCCCTCGAGCGCCGGCAAATCGTCTTGAACCGGCTGGTCGTCACCGGCTCACTCACCCAGGAAGAGGCCGACGAATACGGCGGGGCCGTCTTGCCCACCACACGGCAGAGGGTACTGCCCGAGCCCAATGACTATTTCATCCGCGAGGTCACGGCCATCCTCCAGGATCACGAAGCCCTGGGGGGAACCTTCGCCGACCGCTACAACTCGATCTTCAAGGGGGGGCTCAACATCTACACGACGTTCCAGCCCGACTCCCAGAACCAGGCCCTGGCCGCCCGCGACGAGATCCTGCCCGAGAACGATCAGGGCTTCACCATGGCCATTGCCGGCGTCGAGCCCGGCACGGGAGCCGTCAGGGCCCTGGTTGGAGGGCCCGGCTTCGACGAGTACAAGTACAACCTGGCCACCCAGGGGCTCCGCCAACCGGGTTCATCGTTCAAGACCTTCGTCCTGGTTGCGGCGCTCGAGAACGGGTTCGTCCCCAACGACTCCATCAGCGGCAAGGGGCCGTGTTTGTTCGAGAACCCTGGAGGCTTCCCTGACCCCTACGAGGCCAACAACTTCGGTCGGAGTAGGGGAGGGGTCGGCACCATCCGCAGCATGACCCTCCGGTCCTCGAACTGTGCTTACGTCCGTCTGGGACAGGCCGTGGGCCTCGATGCGGTGGTCGAGACGGCCCGGCGTATGGGCCTTACCAGCCCCCTCCGCTCCGACGTTCTCAGCCTGCCACTCGGGGCCATGGAGGTCTCGCCTCTCGAGATGGCGTCGGCCTACGGGGTCCTTGCCAACGACGGCATCCGCCATGAGCCGTACTACATCGAGCGCATCGAGGATCGCTTCGGCAACACCCTCTACGAGCACCAGCCCGCCGGCCGCCGTGCCATCTCCACCCAGTCGGCCCGCCTGGCCGCCGATGTGCTGGCGGCCAATGTGCAAGGTGGCACCGGCCAGGCGGCTCGTCTCGACGGAGGCCACATCGCCGCCGGCAAGACCGGCACCGCCCAGAACTTCGAAGATGCCTGGTTCGTCGGGTTCACGCCCCACCTGTCCACCGCGGTCTGGATGGGCGCACCCGAGGCCAAGATCCCCATGCGCAATGTCGCTGGACGGTCGGTCACCGGCGGCTCGTTCCCGGCCCAGGCCTGGGGGGTGTTCATGAACGCCTACCACGCCGATCTCGAACCCATCGAGTTCACCCCGCCCGAAGGAACCCGGGGCGGGCGGTCGATCAAGCGGACCGACGCTGAGCTCCTGCCTCGTTGCGCGGGCATGGGCAGCGGTGAGACCGAGGTCGACACCGACTTCGACGACGAACCAGACTGCCTGGGCGACCACCAGCCCGATGAACCGGTCGAGTGCCCCGAAGGTCAGGTCGGTATCGACACCAACGGCGACGAGGACGAAGCCGCCGACGAGTGTGTACCGGCCGACGACGAAGGCAATCCCATCACCACCACCACGAGCACCACCGGTCCCGACGGCGGAGGCAACGGGCCCACGTCGAGCACCAGTAGCACCTCGACTACCTCCACTCCCACCTCCACTCCCACCTCCACTCCTACCTCCACCTCCACTCCCACCTCCACCAGTACCACAGCACCGGCCGGCTGAGTCGGCCCTGCGGCAAGGCACCCCATGACCGACACTTCCGACACCTCCGGCACCGGGAGCGGCCCGTCGGCGGCCCGCGCCGCACTGTTCCGGGTTCAGGAGTTGGAGACCACCGTCCAGCAGCTCGATCACCGGCTCACCAACCTCCCCGAGCAGGCCGAGCTCGACCGGGCCCGCTCGGCCGCCCAGGCCAACCAGGCCGGGGTCGACGACGCCGAGGCCCGCCGATACGAGCTTTCCCGGAGCCAGAAACGAAAGGAAGAAGACCTCGCCGCGGTCGAGGCCCGGATCGGCGACCAGGAAGCCAAGGTGTACGGGGGCGGTGTCACCGGCCCCCGCGAGCTCCAAGCCCTCCAGGACGAGATCGCCGGTCTGCGCGAGCGGGCGTCGACGGTCGAAGACCAAGTCCTCGAAGCTCTCGAGGAGCTCGAGCCCATCGACGCCGAGCTCGCGAGCCTGGCTGCCGGTCGCGAGGCCATCGACGCCGAGCTTGCTCGCGCCGAAGCCGCCGTCGAGGCAGCCGCCGGCGCGATCTACGAGGGGAGGGCCGCTGCGGAGGCCGAGTCCGAGACCGCGGCTGGTGTCGCTGAACCCACCGAGCTCGACACCTACCGCAAGCGCCGCGCCTCGTTCGGGGCCAGCACCGTGGTCAAGCTGGTGGGCACCAACTGTGAAGGATGTCCGGTCCACCTCTCGGCCGTAGAGGCCGACCGCATCCGCCAGGAACCGGCCGGCAGCCTCGCCACCTGCGAGGACTGTGGGCGCCTCGTCTCCCACTGAGACAACGCCCATGCTGTTCTGGTTCATCGGACTATCGATCATCACGGTGTGGGCGGTGTTCCAGAGCCCGGGCGTCGACTACCGGATGGTCGCCCTCGGGGCCGTACTGCCCCTGATCGAGGTCGTATTCGATCGCATCGTGATCCTTCACACCCTCCTCGGTGCCATCCTGGCCCTGACCATCGTCATGCTCAGCACGGTACGGAAACGACTGGTGCGGAGGCGGTGGCTCGGGCTGCCCATCGGCCTGTTGCTCCATCTCGTGCTCGACGGCACGTTCAGCGACGCCAACTTGTTCTGGTGGCCCTTCTTGGGGCCGGACCTCGAAGGAGCCGGCCCCCCGGAGCTCGATCGCGGCTGGGGCCCACTGCTGGGAATGGAGGTCATCGGCCTTGCCGCCCTCTGGTGGTTCGCGGCCCGTTTCGAATTGCTCACCGCTCCCAACCGAGCCGGGTCCCTGCGCACCGGGCAGCTGCCCCGCGAGACTGTGGGCGACCGACCGGAGCCCACATGTTGATCATCGCCCGCCACGGCCGAACCGAGAGCAACGCGCGCGGCCTGCTACTGGGCCGGGCCGACCCCGACCTCGACTCCACCGGGCGCGAGCAAGCAGGGCAATTGGCCGCATCGCTCGAGCGTGTCGACCGGATCGTGACCAGCCCTCTGGCCCGTACTCGTCAGACGGCTCAGGCCGTGGCGGACACGTTCGGGCTGGCCGCCGAGGTCGACGAGAGGTGGATCGAGCTCGACTACGGCGACTGGGACGAGCGGCCGATATCGGAGATCAGCGCCGGGACCTGGGCCCAATGGCGGGCCGATACCGACTTCCGGCCACCCGGCGGGGAGACCCTGGCCGAGCTGGGTGAACGGGTCCGACAGGGGGCCGCTGACCTGGTGGACGCCGCCGCCGAGCGCAACATCCTGGTGGTCTCCCATGTCTCGCCCATCAAGGCCGCCGTCGTCTGGGCTCTGGGGGTGGGTGACGAGGTCACCTGGAGGTTGTTCGTCGGGCAGGCCTCACAGACCACCCTGGCCACCGACCGTGGCCACCCCCGCCTGGTTCGCTTCAACGACGTCTCGCACCTCTCTTGATCCCGCCACCGCGCGCGGGGCCACCAGAGGGCAACGACTCGAGTGGTGGCTCGCACGGCCGCCGCCGCCAAGTTGGGTGAGTTTCGTTCGGCCAGCAGCCGAAGTTCGCCCGAGAAGCCGGACTTCGGGCGCAGTTGGTGGGCGCAGGCCCCGATCTAGCCCTTGGAGCGGAGTCTCGGGTCCAGGGCGTCTCTCAGGCCGTCGCCGATGAAGTTCACGCTCATCACGGTGACCGAGATCATCACCCCGGGCCAGATCACGCGGGCCGGGGCCAGGTTGATGTAGTCCTTGGCGTCGAACAGGAGCCGGCCCCAGGTGGGGAAGTTGGCGGGGAAGCCGAGGCCCAGGAACGAGAGGGCCGACTCGGTGATGATGGCGGTGGCCGTTCCGAGCGAGGCGGCCACGATGACCGGGCTCAGCACGTTGGGCACGATGTGACGGGTGAGGATCCTGCGAGGCCGGGTGCCGATGCTGCGGGCGGCCAGCACGAACTCCTCTTCCTTGAGGGAGAGCACGTCACCGCGCACGACCCGCGCCGTCTGCATCCAGTTGGTCAGGCCGATGATGACCACGACCAAGAGGAAGATACCGGTGCTCTCGCCGAACCGGTCCTTCAGGGGCTCACGGAAGAGGACGATGACGACCAGGAGAAGGGGGAGAAGGGGGAGAGCCAGGAAGAGGTCGGTGACACGCATGATGGGACCGTCGGCCCGACGGAAGTAGCCGGAGACCACTCCGGCGGCCGTTCCGACCACCAGCCCGACCAGCATGGCTGCGAAGCCGACCGACAGCGAGATTCGGCCGCCCACCAGGACTCGGGCCATGACGTCGCGGCCGAGGTTGTCAGTGCCCATGAGGTGGTCCCACGAGGGCCCCCGGTTGGCGCCGGCCACGTCGATCTCGAAAGGGTCGAGGGGGTACACCCAGGGGCCGATGTAGCTGGCGACGACAATGATCGTGAGCAGGACGAGGCCGACCATGGCCCCCTTGTGGCGGCGGAACTGGCGCCACACGTCGGCCCGTAGGGAGCGGTGCTTGCCTACTACTTCGTCGACCCCCTCATCGGGGAGGGCGACAGGATGGTTGGCTGCTGGTTCGATGTCGGTCATCAGTCGTACCGGATCCGGGGATCGAGAAGTCCGTAGAGGACATCGGCGAACAGGTTGAAGGCGACGATGAGCACCGCGAAGATGAAGGTCAGGGTCTGGACCATCGGGATGTCGTTCTGGCCGATGGCGGTGATGAGCAGGGCCCCGAGACCGTTGATGCGGAAGATCTGTTCGGTGATGATCGCCCCGGAGAAGATGCCGGGAATCGACAAGGCGATGAGGGTGACCACCGGGATCATGCTGTTGCGCATGACGTGAACCGACACCACCTTGCCCTCCGACACGCCCTTGGCCCGGGCCGTGCGTACGTATTCTTCGTGGAGGTTGTCGAGGGCCGCGGCTCGGGTGAAGCGGCTGAGGTTGGCAGCGTTGAACATGGTGAGCACACCAACCGGCATGAGCAGCTGCTTGATCTGGAACCAGATACTGCTCCAGCTGGTGAAGTCGACGTCGTGGGTCGTCTTGTAGAAGGACGGCAACCAGCCGAGCCAGACGCTGAAGATCATGATGGCCAGGAGGCCGGTGAAGAAGGTCGGCACCGAGAAGCCGATCATCGTGATCAGCGTTCCGAAGTTGTCGAACGCCGAGTACTGCTTGTAGGCCGAGTACACGCCCACCGGAATCGCCAACAGGGTGCCGAGCAGCAAGGCCAAACCAAGGACCCAGAGGGTCTGGGGGAGGCGCTGGTAGATGATGTCCATGGCCGGCGCCCGCGACGACCAGGAGATGATGCGGTCACGGTTCTCGCAGTCGCCGACGCAGATGCCGGTGACCGAGTCGAGGGCGTGGAGCGGCTCGTTGATGAACATGAGCCGGTTCCAGCTCATCCATTTCTGGAAGAACGGATCGTTCAGGCCGAGGCTCTCGCGGATCTGTTCCTTGATCTCGGCGGGGATGGTGAGGGGGAGCTGTGCGGTGGGATCACCGGGCGCGAAATCGAGGATCATGAAGATGATCAGGCTGATGGCGATCAGGGTGGGGATGGCGAACAGGGTGCGCCTGATGATGTAGCTACCCATGTAAGCATGCTCCTCGGTGGGGTCTCAGAGAGCGGTGGGGCCCGCAGCGGTTGCCACGGGCCCCACCATTACTCAGTGTCCAACTGGTTCGCTACTACTCGCGGTACCAGCCTTCGATGTTGTAGTAGTTGCTGTCCCAGCCGTTGATGTCGCCTTGACCCTTGATGGAGTTGTGGAAGGCCGACGGTGTGCCGCGGAAGATCAGCGGAATGACGCCCCCACCCGTGACGACATTGTCGTTCAGGGCGATGACCAGTTCGTCACGAGCGGGATCGTCGAGCGCGGTCTCCGACAGCTCAGCCCAGAGGGCGTCGTAGTCGTCGTTGGCGTAGCGGGGAATGTTGTTGCCGCCCCAGTTCTGGTCGGAGTCCTTGATCTCCGAGACCTGATAGCCCGACAGGTAGGTCTGGGCGTCGGGGCTGCTGGAGCCGTTGGTGAACATCTGGATGTCGGTCTCGAAGCGCCAGATCGACACCGGGCTGGCGTTGTTGCCGTCGAAGAAGAGGCTCGCGTCCTCGTTGCGCATATTGACCTGGACCCCGATCTCCGACCAGTAGTCCTCGATGAGGGCCTGGTTCGACTGACGCACGGCGTTGGTCGAGGTGACGTAGTCCCACTCGAGCGGGGTGCCGTCGGGGAGCTCGCGCACCCCGTCGCCGTCGGAGTCGACGTAGCCGAGGTCCTCTTCGAGGATCCGGTTGGCCTCATCGATGTCCTGGGTCAGGCACCAGTCGTTGTTGGTGGAGTTCTGCGAACCAACCGGCCAGATGTTGCAGGTCGGGACGCCGGTGGGGCCGTAGCCGACCTGGACCAGCTCGTCGCGGTTGATGGCCAGCGACAGAGCCCGGGCCAGCTCGGCGTTGTTGTGGAAGAAGGGGTTGGGGTTGGAGCCATCGGCGTAGTCCGACGGGGGCGACCCGTTGGGGTCGGTCTGGTTCAGGTTGATGTGCTCAACGTTGGCGGTGAAGGCCGAGACCAGGAAGCCGTTTCCGGCGTCCTCCATGGGGGCAAGGATCTCCGGGGCCACCTGGAGGTTCCAGGCGTAATCGGCTTCGCCGATCTCGAGGACCGAGCGGGCCGACGCTTCCGCGTCGCCGCCACCCTTGATCTCGACGGTCGTGAAGAAGGGCTTGCCTTCATCGACGCCGCGGTAGTTGGGGTTGAATTCGTAGAGCACGGTGTCTTCGGGCCGGAGCTCGGTGACCATGAAGGGCCCGGTACCGACCGGAGCGAAGTTCTGGTCGGTGCAGCTCTTGGCGCCATCACCCTTGCATCCCTCCATCTGAGCCCTCTGGATGATCGGGCTCTGGTATCCGACAAACGGGGTGAAGGGGAACGGAGTAGGTCCGCCGAAGGTGATGGTGACGGTCAGGTCGTCGTCGGCGGTGACGTCGGTGACGTCGGTGAAGGCGTCGCTGGAGCAACCGGTCAGCTCGTCGGTGCAGTACTCCCAGCTGAACACGACGTCGTCGGCCGTGAACGGGGTGCCGTCAGACCAGACGATGCCTTCCTTGAGGTTCCAGGTGATCTGGGTCTTGTCATCCGAGATGCCGCTGTCAGCCGAGGGGATCTCGGTGGCCAGCGAGGGGATGATCGAGCCGTCAGGTGCCCAGTCGGCCAGCGACTCGAGCACGAGGCTGCTGGCGAGAAGGTCCTTGGTGCCGCTGGACAGATAGCCGTTGGCCTGCGACGGTGCCTGCCACTGGAGGAGCAGCAGATTGCCGCCCTCGCCGGCCACGGCATCCTCAGGGGCCTCGTCTTCTTCATCTTCACTACCGGTGTCCTCGGAGTCATCGGTGTCAGCATCGGTGTCACCCGAGTCGTCGGAATCTTCGGAATCTTCGGAGTCGTCGGACGATGTTTCGTCGTCGCCACCCTCGGCGGTGTCTCCGTCGCTATCGCTACCGCAGGCCGCTACCAGCAGCAGGAAAGCCGCCAGTAGCGCCAGTAGTTTCGTGTGTTTCATATTCTCTGTTCCTCCCATGTCGGTCGGGGGACCGACGTCCGATTCGTCACCCTAGGTGCTGGATGACGGCTGTGCGAGGCGCCCCCTACTCGCTGGTAATGGTTTTTGGTTGATGGGGCTACCACTCGGGGTCGTCGGCGAAGTGGCATGCGACCCAATGGCCCGGTTCGAGTTCCTGCCAAACGGGCAGATCCAAAGAGCATTGGTCCTGGGCCACCGGGCACCGGGTATGGAACGAGCAACCCGGCGGGGGGTCGGCAGGACTGGGTATGTCACCCTCGAGGATCACCCGGTTCCGGCTGGCCTCGATGATCGGATCGGGTACGGGCACCGCAGAGTGCAAAGCCCGGGTGTAAGGGTGCTTGGCGTTGTCGTACAGAGCATCAACGTCGGCCATCTCGACGAGGCGGCCGAGATACAGAACAGCAACCCGGTCGGCGATGTGGCGCACCATGCTCATGTCGTGGGAGATGAAAAGGTAGCTGAGACCCAGCTCGTCCTGGAGATGGTCCAGGAGGTTGACCACCTGAGCCTGGATCGAGACATCCAGGGCCGCGATGGGTTCGTCGCACACGATGAACTCGGGATTGAGGGCGATGGCCCGGGCAATGCCGATGCGTTGGCGTTGGCCGCCGGAGAACTCGTGGGGGTAGCGGTTGGCGTGGGTGGGATCGAGTCCGACGAGGGCGAGCAGTTCCTCGATGCGAGCCTTCCGTTCCCCTCCCCGACCCTTCTTGTGCTCAACGAGGGGTTCGCCGATGATCGAGGCAACCGTCATACGAGGGTTGAGCGACGCGTGGGGGTTCTGGAAGACCATCTGCATTCGGGGGCGGATGCGCCGCACCTGACCCATCGGCAGGTGGGTCAGGTCCTCGCCATCGAAACTGATGGTGCCGTCGGTGACGTCTTCGAGACGGAGCACCGCGCGGCCGGCCGTTGACTTGCCCGACCCGCTCTCACCCACCAGGCCCAGGGTCTCGCCCCGGTACACATCGAACGAGATGCCATCGACGGCGCGGACGGCACCGACCTTGCGGCGGAACAGGCCCTTGGTGATGGGGTAGTGCTTCTTCAGGCCCTTGACGCTGACCAGGACTTCGCGTTCGGTGGTTTCAGCCATGACGGGGCACTCCGGCTCTGGTATCCCACCAGCAGGCGACATGGTGGCCAGGGCGGATCTCGGTCAGGCTGGGCACCTCCTGGGTGCACTTCTCGACCACGAACGGGCAGCGGGGGGCGAACGAGCAACCAGAGGGAGGCTCGTGGAGGCTTGGGGGCTGGCCCTTGATGCTCTCGAGTGCCTGGCCCTTCTGATCGAGCCGCGGCATGGAGTTGAGCAGGCCCTGGGTGTAGGGGTGTTCGGGCTGACCGTAGAGATTGTTGACGGTGGCTTCCTCGACGATCTGACCTCCGTACATCACGACCACCCGGTCGGCGATACCGGCCACAACACCGAGGTCGTGAGTGATCCAGATGACCGCGGTGCCCAGCTTCTCGCGCAGGTCCTTCACGATCTCGATGATCTGAGCCTGGACGGTCACGTCGAGGGCGGTCGTGGGCTCGTCGGCGATGATCACATCAGGAGAGCAGGCCAGGGCGATGGCGATCATGACCCGCTGGCGCATGCCGCCCGACAGCTCATGAGGGTAGGCCTTGAGCCGCTGATGGGCGTCGGGAATGCCAACCACCGCCAGCAGCTCGGCGGCCTTCTCGCCCGCTTCCTTGGAGCTGAGCCCGTTATGGATCTTGAGCGGCTCGGAGATCTGGTGTCCGAGGGTGAGCACCGGGTTCAGGGAGGTCATCGGATCCTGGAATATGAAGCCGATCTTCCCCCCTCGAACCTTGCGCAACTGGTCGTTGCTCATCGACAGCAGGTCGGCGTCGTCGAACACGGCGGTACCGTCGACGATCTCACCGGGCGGCATGGGGATGAGTCGCAACAGGGACATCATCGTGACGCTCTTTCCCGAGCCGCTCTCGCCCACGACCCCCAGGAACTCACCGGCATTCAGTGTGAAGCTGACCCCGTTCACGGCGTGAACGACCCCGTCGGGGGTGTGGAACTCGGTCTTCAGGTCAGAGACCTCGAGGACCGGCTCTGAGGTGGTCAACGGACAACCACCGGGCACGAGGGAATGGTCATGGTCGGCGATCATAGTCCTACCCGGTCCCGGTGCCCATTCCGGCCCGCTCGTGGGGCGGCCCGACGTGAGTCGGCGAAATCCAGTCTGAAGTACTCACTACGGGCTGGTTGCAGTCGATAGAACTGTGAGCTGGTCGAATCGACTGGTTCAGTCAACACCTGTTGATACCCACACCCACGGACGACCTCCGCTCGCAGGAGCGGGGGTCGTCTGGTGTGGGGGATCTGTCAGGGCCCCGAAGCCGGCGGCCCGTGTCTCTCGTCGGGCCCGACACCTTGGGGTGACCGGCAGGGGGTATGTCCGGGCAGCCGTTCTGTCCGGGATTCTGGGGTGTTTTCGATACGGATGCCCGGACAGAAGGTCGGAGCGGCCCCACACCCACCTGCCGGGAGTGGCTCGGGTCGGGATCGTTGCCGAGGCGCTCGGCGTCGCACCGAGTCATCCACCCAGGGTAGGAACCGCTCGGGTAGCGTTGGGGTCAGTTGCCGTTGCGTGGTGTGATCACGCGTCCAGTGTTGGGAGAGCCTGATGATCAAGCTACTGCTCAGTTTCGCCGCCGTCTTTCTGGTCGCGACATTTCCCGCGACCTGGCTGCTCATGCTCTTCATGGGCAACATTGGGCTCGCCGTTGGCTACTGGGGTGCCCTCCCTCTGGGGATCCTGGTCTCCGCCCTGCTGGGCAGCGCCTCCGCCTCGACCTACTGAGTGCTCGTTGTGGTGCCCCCCGGCAGTCGGTGATGAGGCGTCCGACTCGGCGTTGGTAGGCCATGATGGTGGGCGGGCAGGGTTGGGCCCCGACACTCCGGCGATGACCTCGAGGTAGACGATGACCAACCCGGACAGTGCGCTCGGGTCCGAGAATGACACGTCAGTACGGGCGTTGCTGTCAGATGTCCGCACCAAACCGGCGCGGAACCTGGTCTTCGCTGCCCCCGCCGACGATCCGCGGGCCCGACGTCCGGTCGATGTTGCCCGGCTGGTTGTGGCCGCGATCATCATCCTCGTCACCTCCGAGAGCTACCGAAACGGCAACGAGTTCGACCAGCGGATGGCCGAGTTCTTCGGCGAGGACTTGCCCAGCTGGATCAGTGCCCCGTTCACAATCGTCTTCATTCTCGGTGGTGTGTACTCGGGGCTGTTGCTCATTTCCATCCTATTGTTCGGCACTGGACGACGGGCGGTGGCCCGTGACATGTTCCTGGCCGGCCTGCTCGCCTCCGCTCTCGCCATGGGGGTGTCCCAGCTGACGGGGCCGGAATGGCCAGACTGGTTGCCCGAGCTGTATGAGCGAGAAGGCGTTCCCTCCTTTCCGGTATTCCGGCTGGCGCTCGCCGCGGCGCTGATCCGGGTGGCCCACCCCTATCTGTCGGCACCGATGCGACACCTGGGCGGACGACTGCTCGGAGGGATGATGGCCGCCTCACTCCTCCTGGGCTACGGCAGCGTGACCTCCATCATCGGAGGTCTCGCGCTCGGGATCGGCACAGCTGCGGCGGTGCATCTTGTCTTCGGGTCCGGAATCGGGATCCCCAGCCGGGCGCGGATCATCGACGCGCTGGCGAGTTTGGGGGTCGAGGTTCTCGACATCGAGTTCCTGCCGGAGCAACCGGTTGGCGAGACCTTGGTGCGCGCTGATCTACCCGACGATGGCCGTCTACTGGTGAAGATCTATGGTCGCGATGCAGTTGACGCGGCGTTCGCGGTCCGGGCGTGGCGGGCCATGTGGTATCGCGATTCGCATCGGCCGGTCGCGGCCACCGGACTACAGCAGGTGGAGCACGAAGGCCTCTTGCTGCTCGATGCCCACCGGAAGGGTGCGGCGGTGCCCGAGCTGGTGGCCTGGGGGCCGGGAGACGCCGGCGATGCCCTGCTTGTTGTTCGAGGCGGGCAGTCAGGCGAGCGGTTCGAGTCGCTCGATCCGGCCGAGATCGGCGACGACACCCTTCACCAATGCTGGGAAGCCCTGGCCGGACTCCACCGAGCGGGCATCGTTCACCGCGACATCGATTCCCAGCGGGTGGTGGTGCTCGAGGACCGAGTGGTGTTGACCGATCTGTCCGGCGCCGCGGTGTCGTTTGACCCCTCGGTTCGCTCCGCCGATGTGGCCCAGATGCTGGTCACCACCGCGGTGCAGGTGGGCCCGGAGCGGGCGATTGCCGTCGCTCGCCGGGTTCTGGGCGACCCAGAGCTCGGAGCTGCGCTCCCGCTGGTTCAGACGAGTGCCCTGTCGACGGCCCTGAGGGGTGAGGTCAAAGCCGGCGGGCTCAAGCTCAAGAGTCTCCGCGAGACCGCCATCGAGGCGGTCGGGATCGAGGCGCCTCCCCTCGCCCAACTGGTAAGGGTCACGTGGGGCAATGTGGCGATGGTCGCTCTGACCGCCTTCGCGGTGTCGGCGTTGATCGGTGCCTTGGCCGACATCGGGTTCGACACCATCGCCGACGAGGTCGCCAACGCCAGCTGGACCTGGATCATCACCGCCCTCGTGCTGTCCCAGCTCACCAACGTAGGGGAGTGGATCAGTCTCACCGGGTTCGTGCCCCGCGTCCCGTTCTGGCCGACCTTGAAGTTCCGGTACGCAATAGCCTTCATCTCCCTGGCCGTGCCGTCGGACGCGGGCTCGATAGCCATGAATATCCGCTTCATGCAGAAGCAGGGTGTGGCCTGGGCTGCGGCGGTCGCCCAGGGGCCCCTCCTGACGATCTTCACCAAGGCGTTCGACATCATCCTGTTGGTCCTCAGCGCGAAGGTCATTGGCGAGACCGTCAACCTCGATGACGTCGACAGCGGACCAGTGTTGCGGATCATCGTTCTCGTGGTCGTGCTGGTGGTGGTCGGGGCCGCTGTCGCCTTTGCCGTTCCGAAACTGCGTCACATGGTGCTACCTCCCCTCAAGGAGGGGTTGGCTGCAATCCGCGATTCGGTCACCGACCCGCGGCGGCTGGCGAGGGTGGCGTCGGGTACGTTGCTGCAGCGTTTGCTATTTGCCCTCACGCTGGCCGCCGCTGCTCAGGCGTTCGGTGGGTCCGAGATCGGTTTCACCGAGGCGCTCTTCATCAATAGTATTGTGTCCCTCTTCCTGGGATTCATGCCGGTGCCTGGCGGCGTCGGCGTCGGCGAGGCAGCGCTGGCGGCCGGCCTCACCGCCTTGGGAATGGGCGAGGCTCCGGCCCTGGCCGCTGCCGTCACCCATCGCATGGTCACCACCTATTTGCCGCCGATCTATGGCTGGTACACATCGCGGTGGCTTGCCGAGAACGACTACCTCTAGTCCCTGGGTCTTGGCTCCTGTTGGGTGCCTGAGATGGGCCCGAGTGTAGGGTCGGGCCCGACTCAGGAGGTCCGGATGACAACAGCTGGTGTCAGCTTGGCGGTTCTCGTATTGGTGGCGGTGTGGGGTTGGGCGGTGACCGACATCGCCAGACATGACCGTCTGACCAGGAACTACAAGATCTTCTGGATCATCTTCACCCTGGTCTTCCCCCTGGTCGGCGTATTCGTCTGGCTCGGGTTCCGACCACCCCGACAGGGTGACCCGAGCACTGGGTACTTCTCCGACGTTGCCATGGAGGGCATGTAGCCTGGGGGTCGGTCACTGGCCGAGGCCCAGGGTTGCGGAGCAGCGGGGCCACGCCCCCCACCCCTTGCTCTCCTGGATTCTCTCGGCCCGCATGATCTGCTCATGGCGCGATGCCTGGTGGGGCAGACCATCTCCGCCGGCTTCGCCCCAGGACTCCGGCGTGATCTGCAGCCCTCCGAAGTAGCCGTTGCCGGTGTCCAAGCTCCAATCACTTTCTGACTCACAGGCCGCCAGGTCGTCCCAGAGGGCCACTCGCTCGTCGGGCAGGGAGGCCACGAACGCCCGGGCACCCTGCTCCCCGCCAAGGATCGACATGAACACCACGGCTAGCACGATCACCAGCGAGCAGAGCACGCCAAGGGCAATCAACCGGCGGACGCGGAGGGTCTGGTTCCACCACCATGGAGGGAGGGGGGCCCGAGCCGGTTGGTCTGCACTCTCTGCGTATTCTCCCACCCTCGACAAAGTACAACGGCTGCGGAGAGATGCGGTCTGGTCATGAGAGAACTTCATGAAGTCCTGAGTCGTACTTACCGATCCTGGCGAGAGGACCGCACCCTACGTCTCGGGGCCGGCCTGGCCTACTACACCCTGTTCACCGTCTTGCCCTTCGGTGCCCTCTTCGTGGTGCTGGCCGGGAGCCTGTTCGGCGGTGCCGACATCCAGGTGTATGTGGTGGAGCGGCTCGAGGCGATGGGTGTCGCTGAGACCGATGCCGTGGCTGAGGCGGTGACGGAACTAGTGGCTCGGCAGTCGATGCGATCTTCTCTCGGTCTGCTGGGTCTGGGGTCGTTGTTGTTCGCTGCTTCTCTGGTGTTCCTGGCCCTCCAGGACGCCATCCAGACCATCTGGCACCAGCCGGTTCGGTCGGGTCTGCGCAATTCGCTCCGCCGTAGACTTGTCGCCTTCATCATGGTGCTCACCACGGTTCTGCTCATCGTCGTGTCGTTCGCGGTGTCGGCGGTGACGGGGGCGGCTCGTGCCCTGCTGCCCGGCGAATCAGGTCTCCTGAACGACCTGGCCGACCTGGTGACAGCGGGTACATCGGTGCTTCCCCTGGCCATCATGCTCGCCCTTCTCTATCGCCACCTCCCCCCGGCGTCGGTGCCGTGGAAGGTCGCCGCGGTAGCTGCGTCAGTGACCGCGTTGCTGCTCGTGGCCGGCACCTCGGTGATCGGTTGGCTTCTCCGCTCCTACGGAGGGGCGTCGGTCACCGGCGCCTTCGGGACCTTGCTTGCCGTGCTGAGCTGGATCTACTACGAGGCCCAGATCATCCTGGCGGGCGCCCAGCTGACAAAGGTGCTCGGCTCCGAAGCTCCAGGGGAGCCCTGGGACCGGTGATGGGTGGTCGGTGCGGGCTTGACACCGGATCGGGATCAAGCGACCATTCTCCGCGGCCAAGAACCTCTGGTCGCTGACTCTTCGAGGGAGATCTTCTCGTGTTTGCTGCTGATTTCGGTGTGGGCCAGGTCCTCTGGTCAATGTTCTGGTTCTTCCTGTTCTTCATGTGGATCTGGCTGGTGATCTCGGTGTTCGGCGACATCATCCGCGCCTCGGATCTTTCCGGATGGGCCAAGGCCGTCTGGTCGCTGGTAATCATCATCGTTCCGTACATCGGTGTGTTCGCCTACCTGATCGTTCGTGGCGATTCGATGGCCAAACGGAGCATCCAGGACGCCGAGGACCAGGACGAAGCGTTCCGATCCTACGTTCGCGACGCGGCCGGGGGGGCGGGCACGGTCGATCAGCTTGCCGCGCTCGCTGAGCTGAAGGCCAACGGAACGATCGACGATGCCGAATTCGCCAAGGCCAAGGCCCAGATTCTGGGCTGATGCATCGCCCCGGAGCGGGCCTACGGTCCCCCTGAACGAAGTGAGACAAGACAGCCGGTGGCTCAGCCGCCGGCTGTCTTCGCGTTCGGCGTCGTCCCGCTCCTGGGGCCGTGGGTGGGCCCGACCCTGGGGTGGGCAGGCAGATCAGAGCTCGGCGACCTCGTCGCCGTGCACACTCAGCCCGTAGATCACGAGACCATCCAGGATGATGACCAACCAGGACCACTGCGGATACACCGACATGAAGGACATGTGGGCCAGGAGATTGAGGGAAGCACCGATGATTCCCAGGATGCGGGCCCAGAGATCACCGTTGAATACGCCGAAGGCCACGAATCCCTGGAAGATGGCGAAGACCAGGTAGATCACACCCAACGTTGTCAGATCGAAACGAATGAGCTCGGTCTCGGTTATTACGATCCAGTGGCCCTTGGCCAGCACTGTGACGGCGAACAGGAGGTTGCCGGCCGCGGCGAGCAGGATCATCACACCGCAGAACACCACCCAACCGCTGGTCTTGGTGGGCGTCGTGGGATTGGCTTCGGCTCTCATGTTGACTGTGCTCCTCGGCGAGGGCTCGACGATGTCGGGGGCGGGATCAACCGAACAGGTGTGGGGCGCCGGTTGTGGCTCATCGGCGGGCCGCCTCGATGGGACGCAGGGCTGATTCCAGCTGTTGGCGCCGCTCGTAGAGGGTCTGGGTGGCTGCGGTGAGAAGGGCTCCCGTGCTTTCTGTCGGCGGGCTGAGCTTCACCGATACATAGCTCTCGGCCGCACCCCGTAGACCCACCAGGGCTCGGCCGGCCTCGTCCAGGGACAGGGCCAGCGACTCGTCGGATTCTTCGGTGGCCATGACCGCCACGGCCCGCTCGGACTCCATGATCCGCTCGCGGGTTCCCGCCCACAACATGCGGAGCTGTTCTGCACTTGTCGCTCGAAGCAGGTCCACCGAGCCCTGGTCGTGGATCCAGCGTCCCGTGCCGACGATCTCGGCCAGACGTCGGTTCCTCACCCGCCGCGCTGACGCCTTCTGCTCGGAGTGCCGGCTGGCCAGCGAGGTGCCGACCATGATGATCATGAACCCCCCAACACCGAGAATGGCCAGGAGTAGCCAATCCTCGGCCGACAACCCGTCGTCATCCTCCGGTTCGGGTTCCGGTTCGGGTTCCGGTTCTCCTTCGTCCGGCGGTTCGGGTTCTGGTTCTGGGTCGGGTTCTGGGTCGGGTTCGCCCTCGCCCGGAGCCCCATCCCCAATGGCGTCTGAGATCTTGTCCTTGGCCTCGGAACTACATCCTGCCAGGAGGCCCACACCCAGTAGGGCGGTCAGGATGAGGGCGACGACTCTGAGGCCGGAGCGATTGTCCTGGACCGGTCGTCGCGGTGTTCGCATGGTCATGGGCTGTCTCCAGTTGGGGCTGTCGTGAAGGCAAGAGAGGATGGGATGGGCTCAACCGTCGAGGGAGTGGCTCTTGGCCCTCTCGTACTCGTCGTCGGAGAGAGCACCTGAGGTCCAGAGCCCGCGCAGGCGTTCCAGATCGTCGACCGTGGTGCTGGAGATCGGGGTCGGTCGGCCCGGGGCCGGGCGACTCTCGGTGCCTCCGTTCACGATCAGATACAACAAGATGCCGAGGAAGGGCATGAACACGATGCCAAGCACCCACACTGCCTTGCCCCAACCCGACAGCCTCGAGTTGCCGATGATGTGGGCGAAGACACGAAAGACCAGCCCGAACCACAAGACCAAGAGAGCGAACACCACAATCGACCACAGAACTCTACCGGTCCCGAATTCGGCTGCCACGATCATCTTCGCCCATCCCGTCGCGATCTCGAGTCGTCAGCGGGAGACCGTAGTGCCCGCATTGCGCCAAGACAAAGTATCGCAGCGGGCGTGTGTCAGTTCTCTGACGGGTGGAGGGTGGGCAATTGGTGGCGCCGGAGCAGGACGAACACGCTGACAACGACCACCCAGGACGGGAACAGGTAGAGCGTCCCCAGCTGGTTCAAGGGGTTCACGATCACCCCCATCGCAGCGATGTAGCTCACCAGAGTCAGCCAGACCGGAAAGGCTGCGCTCCGTAGGATCATCGTCGAAGAGCTGAGCATGAAGACGCCGATGAGCGCCTCGCCATGAAGGAGCAAGGTATGACGCCCCACCGCCTGGAGCGCAGCGAAGGTGTCCGGGGAGAGCGAGGGCCGGTTGCTCCCGGCGAGCATGGTCGGCGCAGTCAGCAGGGTTGCACCCACCAACAGCAGCGCTGCCACCACCAGTCCACTGCCCAGAAAGACGGTGGAGGTGAAGTGATCGACGCGGTCACCAACTCGTCGTCGGAATACACCGATGAACCAGAGCAGGGCGATGACCGCGAGTGTCGTCAAGTTGCTGGCTGTTGCCATGGCCGTTGCCGACGAGTCATCGCTCAACCAGACTGTGATCTCCCGATCCGGTGCCCCCGGGGGTGGCTGCCGGGCGATCAGGATCACCGCGGCGATGAACAAGGCGCCGAACACTATTCCGGCGACGGCGGCCGCTTCGACAGACCGAAGGTTGCGAACCCAGTGTCGTTCTGCTTCGGCCACCGCGGCAGTCTGCGCGACCGATCAGGGACCCGCAAGTCTTGGTGCTGCGCGCCTAGCCGGAATCGGTGACCGGGGCCCGACCCGGAGCGCGAGCTGAGCGCCACATGTGGCTGAGACCATGGAGGATGAGGCCGATACCGACGAGCACAGTGGTGGCGCGGAGTCCGGCCACGGGTCGGGCGATGATCAGGATGCCGAGCATGGCCTCTCCCAGACCGAGGAGGTTGGCCAGGGCCTCGGCCCGGGGCGTTGTGGCGTTGATCGACGCCACCAGTCGGGAGGCACCGTTGGTGATGAGGAATCCGCCGGCGAGGACGGAGACGGCCACGAGAGAGCGGTCGGGCCAGGCGATCAGGGCAACGCCAAGCAGGCCGGCCATCGAGGATCCGGCGAACTCCAGGCTTCTCCATCGGCCCTCGGAGCCCAGCTCTGACGCCCGGACCAATCCGGCAACGCCCATCGCCCAGCCGGCGAGCTGGGAGACCATCAGCAGGGTCAGGCCGGGCCAGGCCACCAGGACGACACCGACCAGTCCGACCAGGGTGCCGGTGAGCCCGTCGCGGAGTCGGCGGCTATCAGGAGAAGGGCGGCGGAGGTCTCGGGTCATGTGATCCTACGAATCCCGGGCGGTCGGCGGCTGGCAGCCTACAGGCTGTGATCCGGTCCTAAGGGCCGTGCGAAGGGCCCGGAGGGTCAACAGCCGCGGGGTGTTCGCCTACGATGACCCCATGACCCCAACGGCTGCATCCGAGGACCCCGATTCTCAGGGAACGTCAGGGCCGGGCCGGACTGAATGGCCCACGATTCTGATCGCGGTGGCCACCGTGCTGACCGTTGTGGCCACGTTCACGACATGGGTGCGAGTACAGGCTCTCGACACCGAAGAATGGGTTCGGCTGAGCAGTGAGCTCCTCGAAGAGCCCGAGATCCGCGGTGAGGTTGCCGCCTTCCTCGTCGATGAGATGTACCAGGAAGTCGACGTGGCCACCCAGGTGGAGGGTTTCCTGCCCGAGAGTCTCCAGGGCCTCGCCGGTCCGATGTCGGCAGCCTTGCGGGGCCCGGCCATAGATGCCGTCGACCGACTCCTCGATACCGCGCCCGTCCGCGCCGGATGGGCCCGTGCCAACGAGACAGCCCACGGTACGGCGGTCGCCATTCTTCGTGATGACACGCCACCGGGAGTGTCGACGGCTGACGGTGCTGTCACACTGGACCTGGGCGAGTTGGTGGTCCTGGTGGCCGAGGACTTTGGTTTCTCGGCTGATCTGCTTGATGACCTACCCGACGATACGGGCCGGATTGTGATCTTCGAGTCGGACGAGCTCGACCAGGCTCAGGCCACCGTGCGGGTGCTGGATTTCCTGTCGTGGTTTCTGTTCCTGATCGTGGTCGGGCTCTTCGCTCTGGCCGTCTACCTGGCGTACGGTCGCCGGCTGATTCCCCTTCGGTCGGTCGGTCTCGGTCTGCTCGTGGCCGGTGTCTCGGTGTTGATTCTGCGACGCCTCACTGTGGCCGGGCTGGTTGGATCGGTGGTCGAGGACTCGGCCCGACGCCCGGTGGCCGAGGTCGGGGCCTTCGTGTCCACCGGCCTGCTGAGGCAGATGGGGTGGGCGCAGGTCTTCTATGGCCTGCTCATCGTCGGTTTCGTGGCCCTCCTTGGCCACCGGCCGTTTGCGGTTGCCGTTCGGCGGACACTGAGCCCTGCGTTGTCGACGTCGCCGAGCAGTGTGGCAGGGGCAACAATTGTGTTGCTGTTGCTGCTTGTCTGGTGGAGTCCGGGGCGGGCGTTCAACAGTTGGGTGACCGGGATCACCCTCGTTTCTCTCGTAGCGGGTGCCGTGGTTGGTCTTCGGCGCCAGGTGCTGACGGAGTTTCCTGATCACACCTTCGACGACGTACTCGACGACGCAAGGCACCGATTCAAGCTGGGCGCGTCGCCCTCCGAAGACGCCTAGAACACCGGCCCCGGCTCAGCCGGGACGGTGGCGATCGATCTCAGCGCGAAGCTCCTCGGGAACATCAGCCCGAAGGAGACCTTCCCGGTGTCCTTGGAGGCGGTCGATGACTGTTTCGAGATCATTCATGCGCGCTACGGACAGCACCAGGGCCGCGGAGCCGGCAGTCATGTCGCGGCCGACGCTGGAGATCAGCTCCTCGAGCTGATCGGCGTGAGCGGCCTTGCGGGTCGCGAGTCCCGCTCCGGCCAGTAGGCCCATGACCGGCAGGCCCATCACACCCCCTACGACCAGCCCGACGACTCCGCCGAAGGAGGCGGCCCGGGGCACGGCTCCCGGGTCGGCCCCTTTGGCGGTCACCCACCCCTGCTCGTCCCTGGTCATGATGGCAGCCTCGTCGAGCTCCAGGAAGCCCTGGGCTTCGAGGCCGCGGACGGCGTCGAGGGCCCCTGTTGCGGTCTCGGCCGATTCGAAATAGAGAACGACGAGCTCAGTGTCCATGGGTCTTCCTTTGGTCGTCACCGATTGGGTGCCAGCGCCGTGACCAGATAGCCGGTGACCGCAGCGATCACCCCGAGGATCAGGGCTCCGGTGATACCGGCGACAAATCCATCGACTTCCAGCCAGTCGGTCAGCCAGGAGGTGACCAGGAGCAGGGCTCCGTTGATCACCAGATCGAACAGACCGAACGAGATGATCCTCAGGGGAAGGGTCAGGAGCCGGATCAGGGTGCCGAGAACGGCCGAAACCAAGCCGAAGACGACCGCCAGGCCGATGGCACCGAAGAAGCCTCCTGATAGCGATACCGAGTCCATGATCGCGTCGAGCCCGAGAAAGGCGACGGCCATACTGACCGTGCGGATGGCGAGGCTCCGGATCATCACATCTGTCCCTTCGATGGCCTGTGTTCGGCGCTGGTATCCCACCGGAGAACCTAGTTGCTCGATGGTGGGAAGGTTCCGCAAGAGGAGAGAAGGACCGACCGAGTCTTTGGTGAGCAGGAGCACATGGCTGATCGCATCAACGACACAGAGAACCTCAACTGATCTATTCCTGTAGAGCCGTCGCGGCGCGACGACGCGTCGGGGAGCATCACATCTGTGGGTCGAGCGAATAACGAGACCCCTCCGATCAGTTCACACCAAGGGTCCGGCTGGGCGGTCCGCTGTGCCCAGTTCGCCGGAGCGGGGGGTGTCGATGCCGTCCCGGCCCAACCGGGCCCGATGGAGGCCGTAGGCCAATGCGCCGAGGGGGATGGGGAGCCAGTACGACACCAACCGATAGGCCAATGTCGCGGTGGCGGCATCACCCGGACTCAGTCCGGCCAAGGTCAAGGTTCCGGTGAGGCCGGCCTCGACGAACCCGAGACCTCCGGGGGTCAGGGGAATCCGACCCAACAACGATGCGGTCACGAAGGCCAACAGGAGTAGGGACGATGTGTCGTCGTGGCCGATGCCCCGGACCGCCATGACCAGGGCCAGATAGTCGAACCCCCATTTCCCGAAGCTGGCAAGAGCCACCCAATACCAACTGTCGGCCAGGTGAGAGCGGATCAGATTGCGGGAGCCGACCAGGCGTTCGGCTGAGGGGGGCGAGTCATCGTTTCCCTGCTGAAAGAGTGCCATGGTCCGGTCGATGCCCCGGCCCAGTGCTTGCAAGGGTCGATCCCAGAAGAGAAAGAGGGCACCGAGGATCGCGGCGGCGACGAAGCTGATAGCGGCCGCGATCGCGCCGTTCAGCAGCGCTGAGCTCACTGGCGCCCCCGAGACCAGGGCCGGTACCGCCAACACCGGTAGGGAGAACAACACCGCGAAGTTCAGGAGGGTGGCCACCGTCAGACCGGTGCCTGCGGTCTCCTTGGCGACACCGGCGTCGCTGAGCAAGCGGTACTGGACGGCGGTCGCGGTGGCGGCCCCGCCGGGCACGAGCCGGCCGATGGCCCCCGAGGCCAACTGCGAGGTGGCCATGACCAACCAGTGTCGGGATCGCAAGCACAGCCCGAGCATGATCCAGAAGCAGACGAGACTGGCCAGGGTGAAGCCGGCCATCACCAGTAGGGAACCGTCTTTCAGCCGCTCGAGCTCGGGCCATGAGCTGAATGTCGCGATGATGCTGGGGATGACGAGGTAGATCGAGAGCGCCGCGACGGCGAGCGAGATTGCTCGCCCGGCGAACCGTCTATTGCCGTTCACGGTGTGCGGGGGGAGCTACTGGCGGGTGTTCCATCGGGTCCGAGTGTGGCAGCAACCGTTGGGGTCCCGCCATGTTCGGCCGTGCCGCGTACACCGGGTAGCGTTCCCCGGTGCTGTCATTGCCTACGGAGAATTGCGACTACGGTGGCCTCCAACCGCCAACTCGCAGGAGTCTGTATGCCTGACGGTCAGCCCAACATCTTGGTCTTGTGGGGAGACGACATCGGGGTCTCCAACCTGAGTTGCTACAGCGACGGCCTGATGGGCTACCGGACCCCCAATATCGATCGGATCGCCGAGGAGGGGGCCCGCTTCACCGACTACT
>JAAEMS010000172.1 GCA_024225275.1 Actinomycetes bacterium | reverse complement strand
ATAAGGGTCGATGGGTGGTTCATGGGTCAGTCTCCTGCCGGTTGTTTCAATATCGATGGGGAGTTCATGGTCGACATGTATAGCGATGCGGGTGCCGGCCGGTACGAAGACCGCATCGAAGCTCTGGGACTGGCGCTCCTGAAGCCATTTTGCAACTTCATCGCTACCGCCGGCGACGGTCTTGCCCAGCACGAAGGTCCCGGCATCACCGGTGACACTGTTGGTCACACTGCCGGCGTCACTCACGATCGAGGTTGTCTCGGCACTCGCTGCCGCTTCCGCGGCAGCCTGGATGGCCATTACGCCAATACGTTGGGTAAGAAATGCCGGGGCATTGGTCTTGCGCTCACCGGTGATGCAGGGAATGCCCTGTTCGTCCGAGATCCAGCCCAATGGCTTCTGTGCGCCACCACTCTGGTTGCCCCGGTCATCGCCGGAGATGGTGCGGATGGTGCCGTCATCAAAGACAAAGGTGACCGAGTCGAGGCGGCCGGTGACACACGAGAGGGTCCAGTCGCCGATAGCTGTGCCGCTCCACACCATGCCCTGCACACCAGGCACAGTCAGGCCGTTCGCGGCTAGGTTATCCGCGCCTGTGATTATCTTAAACGGCATGGGATCACGCACCTGTCCCTGCACGGGTACCCGCCCGACCAGAGCGGTCATCGCGGTCGATCCGATGAGTGTGGCATTACGGGGTACGGTGTAAACGGGCTGGACGCTGTTCAACGACTCAGTGAGGTTGCCGGTCTTTTTACGAGCCGATTCCAGTGCACCACCGGTGGACT
>JAAEMS010000171.1 GCA_024225275.1 Actinomycetes bacterium | reverse complement strand
TGCGCCAGTACCGGGTGTCAGTACCAGATTGCGAGGCGATGGCCGGTCCGGTCGACTTCGACGTGATCGGGAAGCGCTCGGGCCTGGCCCTGGGCGTGGCGTCTCGCTGACCAAGCCGCGGCTGCGGCGTCTAGCACGTCGTCGACCGGGATCACCCCGGCACTGTCGAGTTGATCGGGGAGCACGATGCCCGCGTCGGTGAGTAGACGACGTCGGAGCATCTGACCGTTCCAGGACTTCTTGGGCCACTCCAGATCCCGGTCGGTCATGGCCCGGAACGAAACCTCGGGGTGGACCTCGATAAGGCGGTCATCCGAACTCGCCAATGCCTCGGCTTCTTCGACCTTGAGCAGCAGCGCCCACGTCTGGCGGGACATCTTGGGCTGACCGCGTTCGGCGAGCTGGCGGTTGGTCTCGTCGAATGAGTCCTGTCGTAGCTCGGCTACCGGTGGGGCGTTGAACACGCTCGATCGGCGGAGGCCGATGAAGCCGCGGGCCACGGTGTCCGCCGCCCGACCGCCTTCGGGCAGGTTGCCGATCGGGATGTCGACGCCGACGGTGGCGACCGGTTCAGCCCAGGTGATCAGCTCGTTGAGGGCTCCGACGTGAGCGGCGACGAAACCCCGGTCGTCGACGATCGCCCCGACCCAGCCGTGCTTGCCGGCTGCGTCGATACCCAACACCCGCGGTCCCACGATTCGGCCACCTCCCCCCAGACACTCGAACAGTAGCGCCGCCACCTCACCGCCTCCTCGGCCCCACCGGTCCCGTCTGCGTGTCGGCCCCCCAGCGGTGTTGCCCGGAACGACATGCGGTCAGGGTCTGTGTCGCCGGGAGCCCGATGGCCGGTCTCTACCGGGAGACGCCGGTCGGCCATGCAACGAACTCCCGGTGTTCTGTCTGCCCCGGCTTGAGGCCATCGTGTCGGCACCGTTGCCCTGACGGATCGGGTGCGGCCCGGCGAGCGTGTCCGGGTGAATCGTCGCAACCCTGCTGAGTCTGCTTCGTTTGCCGGCTACCGGTTCCTGCCCGAGGTGATCTTGCT
>JAAEMS010000170.1 GCA_024225275.1 Actinomycetes bacterium | reverse complement strand
GGGTGTTTTGGGTGTTTGGGCCGGGGGCGGCTGCGTAGCTGGGGTCGACGACGATCCAGGTGGCGCGGGAGATGACGGCGGCGCCGTCGTCGGCGTCGACCAGGGCCATGTCAGACCAGATCTTGCGACCCTCGCGATGTGAGGTGCGCGCCACCAGGCGAAGGTCGGCCTCGGGGTCGGGGGCACGCAAGTGGTCGACGTCGAAGGTGCCCAAGAGCACCGACTCGCCCCTCTGGAGGGTGCCGTCGAGGCGGAGCAGGGCGGCCGACGAGCAGTCGAGGGCGGCCGTACTGACCAGGGGTGAGAGGCCGCCCGCTTCGGCGAACTCGGCCGGTGGGTGCCAGCGCCGCCAGGCCGTCTCGTTGTCGAGGGCGCCCAGGGTCAGGCGCAACCCGTCGGGATGGTCCTCGCCACACACGAAACAGGTGTCGAAGTCCATGTCTGCGTCGGGATGACGAATCGGGGCCGCGTCGGCCCGGGCCGACGCGGCGGCCGAAGGGACGGCGGCGGTGACCAGCTCCGCCAGACGCTCGGCGGGCATGGACAGCACACCGAGCGGATCGGGAGTGGCGCAGGTATCGACCCAGCCGGTGGCGATTGTGGTCTCGCCGCTGGTGACGGTCATCTCGACACGATCGTCCACCTGGGTGATCTCGACCCCGAGGTCCGTGTGGAGGGGGATGGGGCGGCTCAGACGGACCGACAACGACCCCACCCACCCGTCCCCGGTGGCATGGCGGGCCAGACAGGTGAGTGCTCCCGCGAAGGCTCCACCGTTGGCGTGTCCGGGCGGGCCCACGAACCGTCCGGGGAACTGGAGGAACAGGCGATCGGTGTCGTCGCGGAACACGACCTGGTCGGGGCCCTTCACACAGGCCCGGCACTCGTGGCTCATGGCCGGCGACCCTAGCCGGTCACCGGATGGGAATCCGGAGCTGGAGGCGCAGAAAACTGCGGCTCTGGCTCAGGATTGGGGTCGTGTCCGGGTAGCGTCGAGGGTGATGAGCGAACGACGGGAAGCCTTTGATCGACTGCGCAAAGCGGTCGATGAACATGTCGACACCCATGGCCAGGACGACGAGCTCGCGGCCCTCGCCCAGGCTGCCGATGCCCACGCCGACGAGAACGGCGACGACCACGAGGGCCTGCTGGGTCGGATCTGGTCTGCGATCGAACGTTTCGAGACCGATCATCTCGAGCTCACCGACACCCTGAACAAGGTTGCCTACTACCTCTCGGGCGAGGGGATCTGACCCTTCGGGTCATTGTCAAGGCGGTCAAGGTGGGGCACCCTGTCTGGGTCGTGTCGTGTTCGGGGGGATCACCATGACCGGCCTCCTTCCGGAGCACTCACTCTCGGACCGGTACACCAAGGACGAGGGCCGCGTCTTCCTGAGTGGTATCCAGGCCCTGGCCCCCATTCCGGTCGAGCAGCTACGCATCGATCGGCGCAATCAGCTCAACACCGCGGCCTTCATCATCGGTTACCCCGCTAGTCCCGTCGGCGGGTTCGACCAGGAGACGGCCCGCATGAAAGCCCAGGTACCCGAGCTCCCCATCGAGTTCGTGCCTGGCGTCAACGAGGAGCTCGGCGCGGTGGCCGTCATGGGCTCCCAGCTCGCCGCCACTCGGCCCGACTTCACCTAGGACGGGGTGGTGGGCATTTGGTACGGCATCGCAAGCCCGGCCTCGACCGGGCTTGCGATGCTCTCCGGCGCAACCACCCGGTGGGCCCTACCCATCCGGGTTGATATCCAGGGCGACCTCGGGGCAGTAGACGACCAGCGCGGCGGCCGCCAGCTGCCCGAATGATCCAGGGTCGAGGACGCCTTGTTCCTCGACAGTCAGTTGGTCCCACGCGTCGATCAGAGCGGCGTCCTGGGCTTCGATGTCGCTCCCCGCGGCCGCGACGACCCCGCAGGCCAGGGAGCCGAGCCGCTCGATTTCGGAGTCGGAGGCCCGGGTCACCCAGCCGACCGACTCGGGGGTCAGCCGGGGAATGCCGGCCACGGCCAGCCGGAAGAGGGTGGCCGGGTCGGCCTCACCCAACTGCTGGTCGAGATCATCGGCCGGGCGGGCCTCGTAGAACCCATCAGGAGGGACGATTGGCGACTGGGTGGTCTCCGCGGCCCGGGCGGCGATCAGCTCGATCATCGACACCGTGGTTGCCCGGTCGGTGCCTCCGGCCAGGGCGACCACGTCGTCGAACCGGATGGTGATGATGTCGAGCTCGACCTCGAATGCGTTGGCGATGAGGTGGTGGCGGGCGTCGACCTCGGTGTCGTCGGGCAGGTAGAGGTCAAGATCGACTGGGTCGATGGTGAATCGGGTGGTGGTGCCGTCGGGTTCGAAAGCAATGCTCCCGGTGCATCCCTCGGCGATCCTGATGGCCTCGATGAACGCGGTGCGGGCTTCATCGGCGTCGTCGTAGCGGTGGACCTCGATGAAGAAGGCGTGGGGGCCGAGGATGTCGGCCGCCGCGCTCTCGGTGCCGGGGCGAGCCGATGCCAGATCGAGCACGCCGGCGCAGGCTTCCACCCCGGGCTCGAGCTCGCGCCGCTGGATCTCGAGTCCGGTCGGGAGATCGTCGCCGGTGATCATGAGGTCTTCGACCGGTCTCGGCGGGTCGCTGGAGCAGGCGGCCACCAGGACCAGCGCCCCTGCGACCCGCGCCAGCAACGGTCGGATCATGTCGACGGATCGGACGCGACTGGGATGGGGCTCTCGACGAGGCTCTGGAGCACCCAGCCGAAGCGGCCGTGATCGTCCCACAGCGTCGCTTCGTTGGTACCCACCTGATGGGCGGCGTGATGGTTGCGGGCCTCGAGACCGACCCACGGACCCTCGGGCTCCCGGATGAGTTGGAGGGTGACATCGGGGTTCACGAAGGCGGTGCCGGCCTTCGAGCGCTCCCAACCGACGGCGGCGGCCAGATCGGACAGGGTGGCCACCATCGTGAACGGGGTCACCGGTTCACCCTCGACCACCGAGGCGGTGAGGCGGGCCCAGACGATGCCCGGGCCGGACTCCTCGGTGTTGCCCACGAGGGGGCGGAGCTCGGCGGCGTCGCAGTTGAAGCCGGGGCGGGGGTAGTCGAGGTCGGCCGACTGGGGCTCGAGGGCGGTCGCCGGCCGGGCCGGGGGTGGATCGTCGGGGGTGCCCAACGGTACCGACCGGTTGTCGTGGTGGTTGATCCATTGGGACGAGGCACGGGCCACCACCGTTCCGGCATCCAGGATGAGCTCGACATCGACCACCCGGGATCGGCGCCCCGGCTTCACCGTCCGGGTGCGGGCGGTCAGGGGCTCGAGAGGAACCATCCGGAGCAGGTCCACGGTGAGCCGGGAGCACAGTAGATCGGCGTCGCCCCCGACCTCGGTCTCAGCGACATGACCCAGGAGGCCACACACTGGGCCACCATGGAGAAAGCGGTGATCCCAGGGCCCGCGACTGTGGTGGGTGGGGGCGAAGCGATCGGGGCCCAGACGTTGGAACAGGGGGGCTGGTTCAGGAGCCACGCGGCGGTCCTCAGATGGCGGCGGCGTGGGTGCTCAGCAGGAGCGACTCATCGAGCCCGGGATCCTGAGTGAGGATCGCGGTCTCGAGACTGCGGAGGTCCAAGACCGCGTTCTGGGCGCCCAGCTGCCTTTCGGCCTGTTTGGCGGCCTGGAGTGCCTCGTGCTGGCGTCCGCCTCGGTAGAGGGCGACCATGAGCAGGGCCCAGAAAGGAGCTCGGGTGGGGTGGAGGATGACGAGCTGGCGCAAGTCGGCCGCCACCGCGCCGTCATCGCCCCGGTCGAGCCGACAACGCAACAGGAGCTCGATGGTCGAGAGGTGGGTCTCCTCGAGCACGTTGCGGGCGTGGGCCGCCTGGAAGCTGTCGACCCCGGACAGAGCGGTGCCTCGCCAGAGCCCGAGGGCACAGGCGGTCGTCTCCTCGCAGAGGTCGATGTCGGACCGGCGTAGGTCACAGGCCGTCTCGAACAGTTGGTTGAAGCAAGCCACGTCGATGGTCTCGGGTGCGACCCTGAGGGCATAACCCCGGTCGTCGAGGGTGATCTGGTCGCCCAGGTGCTGGCGTAGCCGACGGACATAGCTCTGGATCGACTGGGCCGCCTTGGCCGGCGGGCCGTGATCCCAGACGAAATCGGTGAGGGACGCGATCGAGATGGGTTGACCGACCCGCAGGCTCAGAGCGGCGAGGAGGGCCCGGTCTTTGGCGGACAGGGAGGCCATCTGGCCCCCGATACGAAGCTCGATGGGACCGAGCAGACGGATCGAGGGCATGGCCGCATGCTAGGGCAGGAGTGGTGGTCGCGCGGCCGACGGTGGTGCTGGGGCCCGACTCAGCTGGCCGGGTCGAAAGCGAGGGGGAGGCGGGCCGGCCCCCAGATGGCGACCCCGTCGGGCTTCCACTCGATCTCGCCGTCGAGTCGCAGGTTCGGCATCCGCTGGGCGAGGACCGTGAGGGCCTCCTGGAGCTCGGCGCGGGCCAGGTTGGCGCCCAGGCAGTAGTGGAGCCCGAAGCCGAGGGTGAGGTGGCCGGCGCCACCCCGGTCGGTGGTGATGTCGAACTCGACGAGTCGACGGGCGGCCTGGTGCCACCGTTGGTCCTTCAGCACCGCGATGCAGTCCTCGTGGCGGGTGAGCAGATGACCGAAGGGATGACGTACCAACCAGTTCTGGCTGGCCAACTCGGATATGAGCTACCGACCATTGGGTCCGGCCCGTTGCCCTAGATCGATCTCGGGTAGATCAAGACCCTGCAGCGCAACCGCCATGGTGTCCCTGTCCTTTGGCCGACTCGAAACGTAGGGAGGTCAGGGTAGTCGGACCCAACCGAGCGGCCCTTTCCGGGTCGGGACCGTACGTGGGGCGAGGGCATCCCCTTCGAGCTCTCCGGCTGCCTGATCAGGGGTGGGACATGAGGGCTTCGATGGCGGTCATCTGATCAGGCGTCGCCACCCGCCATGAGGGGTCGTAGCCGTAGCGTTCGAGCAGGTTGACCGTCGTGTCGGGGGTCTCGAGCAGGTCGATGGCAGTGGCCGGTGCCAGTCCTGGGTGGGCCACCCCACACGCCCAGGACAGCTTGAGGAGATCGCCCCGCAGTGCGTCGAGGTAGTTGGCGGCCCTGACCCCCTTGTCGGTGGGATCGAGCCCGCGGCTGAGCCACCGATTCTGGGTGGCCACGCCCGTGGGGCAGTGGCCGGTGTGGCAGTGCTGGGCCTGGATGCAGCCCACCGCCAACATGGCCTCGCGACCCACATTGATCAGGTCGGCCCCCAGGTTCATGGCCGCCAGGGCCTCGGCGGGGAAACCCAGCTTGCCGGAGCCGACGAACACCACCTTCTCGTGCAGGCCGCGTGCCGCGAAGCGGCGATAGACCTCGGCGAACGCCAGCCGGAAGGGGAGGGCCACATGGTCGCTGAAGACCAGGGGAGCGGCCCCCGTGCCGCCCTCGCCGCCGTCGACGGTGATGAAGTCGGGGCCCCGGTCGGTGGCTGCCATCTCGTCGGCGAGTGCGTTCCAGAAACCGGTGTCGCCGATGGCCGATTTGATGCCCACCGGTTTGCCGCTCACCGCGGCCAGCTCCTCGACCCAGTCGATCAGACCGGCAACGTCGGAGAAGGTGTCGTGGGAGTTGGGGCTGACCACGGTCTTGCCCCGGGTAACGCCGCGAGCCTCGGCGATCTCGGCGGTCACCTTGGCCCCGGGCAGGACCCCACCCAGTCCGGGCTTGGCTCCCTGGCTCAGCTTGATCTCGATGGCCTTTATCTGGTCGAGCTCGGCGGTGACCCCGAACTTCTCGAGATCGAAGCTGCCGTCGGAGGTCCGGCAACCGAAGTAGCCGGTGCCGATCTGCCAGACCAGGTCGCCGTGGCCGGCCCGGTGGTGGACCGACACGCCCCCCTCGCCGGTGTTGTGCAGAGCGCCTGCTTGGGCGCAGCCTCGGTTGAGGGCCTCGATCGCGGCCCCGGAGAGCGATCCGAAGCTCATGGCCGACACATTGACCACCGAGGACGGCCGAAAGGCCTGGGCCCGGTTGCGCCACTCGCCCAGCACCTTGACGCACGGTAGGAGATGGTGTCCGTCGTGGTGCTCGACGGGTCGACGAGGGAATGTCGAGTGGCGGATGATGAGATAGTCGGGGATCTCGAACTGGTTGTCGGTACCGAAGCCGAAATAGGGGTTCTCTTCCTTGGCCGTGCTGTAGACCCATCGGCGTTGGTCACGGGTGAAGGGCCGCTCGTCGTCGTTGTCGGTGACGATGTACTGCCGGAGCTCGGGCCCAATGGCCTCGAGCCCATAGCGGAGATGGCCGATGACCGGAAAATTGCGCAGGATCGCGTGCTTGCGCTGGAACAGGTCGTAGATCGTGATAGCCGTGACCGTGCCCACCAGAACGATCACCACGATGAGCAAGGTGGTCAGAAGTCGGTACCCATCTCGTGACGACGTTCGCTGAGCCGGGCCGAGAGCGCGGCGGCTTCTGTGCGGCGGCGCATGCTCAGCTTGGCAAGCAGGTTCGAGACATTGTTCTTGATCGTCTTCTCCGACAGGAAGAGTCGGTCGGCGATCTGCCGGTTCGACAGTCCCTCGCCGATGAGATCGAAGATACTGCGCTCGCGGTCGGTCAGATCGAGGAGGCGACCTTCGCCGCTCTCTCGGAGTCGACTGTTGGCCAGGCGGACCTCCGCATGGTCGAGGAGGACCCGACCCTCGGCTACCGAGCGGATGGTGCTGACCAGCTCGTTGCTGCGCACCTCCTTGATCACATAGGCGGCGGCACCGGCCTCGGCGGCGTCGACAATCGCCTGGTCGTCGGCGTAGGAGGTGAAGATGAGGCAATGGAGGTCGGGGTGGTGGCCCTTGAGCTCGCGGCAGGCGGCAATCCCGTTGCCGTCGGGCAGGCGCACGTCGAGAACGGCCACGACGGGGCAGGAGGTGGGGTCGATCTCGGTGAGGAGCTGATCGACGAGCTCGTGGGTCTCGGCAACGGTCGCGGCGTGTCCCACCACGTCGAGATCGGATTCGGCATCGATGAGCCCCGCGACGCCCCGTCGGACCACCTCATGGTCGTCGACGAGGATGACCGCCACGGTCTCGGTGTTTGGGCTCACGGGGGGCACGGTAGTGGTGGTCAGGAGGCTCAGCCAGCCGTCGAGGGACTTCCGGCCCTGTTGGGTCACGGGTCGCGTGGGCACGATCGCAGTGTGTTCATCCACGACTTCGTGCACATCGGCATGGCGCTCAACCGCGTCCTTGTCGATCCTCATGAGCTCGAAGCCTGGTTGAGCGACCATATTCACGCGGCCTGGACCGTTGATCTCGACGACTGGACGGGGGCCGGGCTCTTGGCTCGTGACCTGACTCCGCCGCTGACGGTGCCGGTGCTGCTGGGCGAAATCCGTAGTCGCGAAGACGCCATCGTGGTCCCGGTGGCGTGGGACGGTCAGGCCCGGCTCGTGCCGTCGGTGCAGGCCGATCTCGAGCTGGCTCAATGCGGCCCGAGCCGGTGTGATCTCCAGCTCATGGGTCGATATCAGCTGAACGCCGACATCGGTCGTTTGAGTCGCGAGGCCAGCCTGGCCCATCGAGTGACCGTGAACGCCGTGCGGAGGCTCCTCCAGGAGCTGGCTGATGCCCTGGTCGCCACGTCGCCCCTCATCAGTTCGGGTCCCACCCACCCTGCCTGACCCGGCTCTGGGCCGGTTGCCACCGGGACCGATTGGCCGTGGCCGGGAGGCTGGGCCGTACAATGCCGCGCGGTGACTGCTTCTGGATTCCCCGATATCAACCTGGAGACCGCCTGGGAGTCGGTTCCCGATGGCCTGATTCTCGTTGACGAGGACGGTTGTGTCCGCTGGGCCAACTCCGAGGTCGAGGCCCTGTTCGGGTTGGCGGCCGATGATCTGATCGGCTGTCCCGTCGAGGATCTGGTGCCCGCCGATGCCGTGGTGGCCCACAGGAATCTGCGCGAGGCGTATTCCATCGATCCAGCCCGCCGACCCATGGGTCGTGATCGCCATCTCGAGGGCCGTCGGGCTGACGACAGCATCTTTCCGGTGCAGATCTCTCTGGCTCCGCTCATCGAGAACGGCACCCGCTGGACGCTCGCCGCGGTACGTGACGTGAGCGATTGGGTCGGGACCGAACAGAGGCTGGCCGAGTCCACTCGCCGCCATCTCCTGGCTGAGGACCACGACCGCATCGCCCGCGATCTCCACGACTCGGTCATCCAGGAGCTGTTCGCCATCGGCATGGGACTACAGGCCACCCTCTCGACCATCGGGGACCCCGATACCGCCGCCCGGGTCGATCGATCGATCGTCGCCATCGATGACGTGATCCGCTCGATCCGCGGCGTGATCTATGACGTGAGCACGCGGCAGTCCGACAAGGGGGTCGACATGAAGGATGAGATCGTTCGCATCGTTGCCGATCTCACCCCCACCCTGGGATTCGAGCCCCATCTGGCGTTCAGCGGACCCATCGACAGCCTGGGTCGCAGCGAGGTCGTGCCCCACATCGTGGCCGTGGTCCGCGAGGGACTCACCAATGTGGCCCGGCACGCCCAGGCCAGCAGTGCCGAGGTCAGTGTCGAGGTCACCGACCGCATCAGGGTCACGGTCAGCGACGATGGTGTGGGCCTGGCTGACGTGACCCGCCGCAGTGGTCTGGCCAACATGGCCGACCGGGCCGGCCGACTCGATGGCTCGCTCGACATCACCGTGGGGGTTACCGGTGGCACGGTGCTCCAATGGACGATTCCGCGCGAGGCGGGCTGACGGCCTCTTCACCCCATTGGAACCCCCCCCCTCCTGGAAGGCTCTGAGCACGTGCGCATCCTGGTAACGAATGACGACGGCATTGATTCGATCGGGCTCCACAAGCTGGCCCAGGCCATGACCGACCATGGCGAGGTCGTCGTGGCCGCCCCCGACACCGAGTACTCCGGCGCCGGGGCTGCGGTTGGTGCCCTTCATGTGCTCCAGCCCGAGGTCCACCGGCGCGATCTCTCCGGCATCGATGAGACCTGGGCCGTCACCGGCCCCCCGGGCTTGTGCGTGATGTTTGCCCGCCTGGGGGCCTTCGGCGAGCCGTTCGACCTCGTGGTGTCAGGCGTGAACCCAGGCTCCAATGTGGGTCGTAGCGTCTATCACTCGGGCACTATCGGCGCCTGTCTGACCGGTCGAAATGGGGGGATCAGCGGAGTCGCCGTGAGCCAGGCGGTGGCCGAATGGGGTGTTGAAGGTCAGGGCTGGGATGACGTCCTCGATAGGCAGCTGTGGGATCCGGCGGTCGAGGTGGCCAGCACCGCGGTCGGGGCCATGGTCGCTGACGGCCTTCCCGCCGAGCCGGTGGTGCTCAACGTGAACGTGCCCAACCTGCCCATCGCCGAGATGAAGGGCTGGCGTCACACCGAGGTGGGTCTCCGGCCCCCCCGAACCATGTCTGGCGTCGATCTCGAGCCTGTGGCCGGCCACGAGAACAGCTGGCGGGTGAAGATGACATGGGGTGACCCCGTCGAGTTGCCCGCAGAGACAGATGCGGGTGCGGTGATGCAGGGTTTTGTGTCGGTCAGCTGGCTGAGCAGGATCACCCACGAGGGAGCTCGCCACGACGCCATCGACGGCTCGCTCGACGGATTGTTCAGCTGATCCTCGAAGTCGCAGGGAGGTTCTGGCCTCCGTACCCAATACGGTTAGGGGTGCGATCGAGTCACGTCGGCCCGGCCGTAGAAACAAGAAGGAAAGATCAATGGCTACAGGCACCGTCAAGTTCTTCAACTCGGAGAAGGGCTACGGCTTCATCTCCCGTGAAGACGGCGAAGACGTGTTCGTCCACTATTCGAACATCGAGGGTTCGGGCTACCGCAACCTGGAAGAAGGACAGCGGGTCGAATTCGACATCGGTCCCGGCCGCAAGGGCGACGAAGCCCAGAACGTCCGGGCGGTCTGAACTGGCCTCGGCCGATTCGGTACGCAACTAACTCTTGAACGGCGCCGTCGGCTCATTTGGGCCGGCGGCGTTGTCGCGTCCGGGGGCCGGGCGGCATGGCTGATTTCTTCCAGAACGGGCCCATAGCCACCCTCCACCGACTGTCCGACCGACCCACCGCCGAGCTCGAGGCCGACCTGGCCGAGTGGTCGGTCTCCACACCGCTGGCTCTGGTCATCCCGTCGCTGTATCGCGAGCTGGAACGACCGGCGATGAACACCATCGTCAACGAGCTCGCCCGGGTTCCATACCTCGATGAGGTGATCGTCGGGATCGACCGGGCCGACGCCGCCCAGTTCGCCGATGCCAAGCGGTTCTTCACCCGGCTCCCTCAGGGTCACCGACTCCTGTGGAACGATGGGCCCCTTCTGCGCGAGCTCGATCAGGAGCTCCAGAAGGAAGGCATCGCCCCCCGCCACGAGGGCAAGGGCCGCAATGTCTGGTACTGCCTCGGCTACTTCCTGGCCCGGGGTCGCGGCTCGGTGGTGGCCACCCACGACGCCGACATCGTCGGCTATTCGCGCGACATGCTGGCCCGCCTGCTCTACCCCGTGGCCCACCCCAGCTTCGGGTACGCCTTCGGGAAGGGGTACTACTACCGCTCCGACGGGGCCCAGCTGAACGGGCGGGTCTCCCGACTGCTGGTCAGCCCCCTCATCCGGGCCCTGCGAGACACCCTCGGGGCCAATGACTACCTCGAGTACCTCGACGCCTTCCGCTATCCCCTGGCTGGCGAGTTCGCCATGCGGTCCGATGTGGTGCACAACCTGCGCATCCCCAGCGATTGGGGTCTCGAGATCGGGCTGCTGTCAGAGGTGTACCGGCGCTACACCCCGCGACGCATCTGCCAGATCGACATCGCCGACGCCTACGACCACAAGCACCGGGAGCTATCGGCCCACGACCCCGACAGTGGGCTCCACAAGATGGCCATCGACATCACCAAGGCGCTCTTTCGAAAGCTGGCGGTGGACGGTGAGGTGTTCACCACGGCCACCTTCCGGATGCTCAAGGCGTCGTACTACCGGGGCGCCCTCGATCTGGTCGATCAGTATCACAACGATGCCGTCCTGAACGGCCTCGGGTTCGATCGTCATCGCGAGGAGGAAGCGGTCGAGTTGTTCGCCCGGGCGGTCATGGAGGCCGGGTCGGCGTTCCTCGAGAATCCGATGGAAACCCCGTTCATCGCCAGCTGGAGCCGGGTCACCAGTGCGATACCCGATGTGTTCGAACGCCTCCTCGAGGCTGTCGAGGCCGACGCCGATTGAGTCAGGGCAAGGCCGACGCCGATTGAATTTGTGGGTTGTTTGGCTTGTTGGGGGTGATTGCCGCGACTTCCCACCGGTGTTGTGCGTCAACGATGACGGGCGAACTGACTCCCGGAGGCAGGACATGTTGCGAACCTGTGCCCAACAGCAGATGGTGCTGCGTCTGATCGAACGGGCGGGGCTGCCCGCTGACGAATGGGGCATGTACGTCGCCTATCCACTGGCTGCGGCGTGCCATCCTCAGCGCTACCCGCCGATTCCGGTGCGACAACCCCGGCTCAGACGAGGACGTTGTCGGCACCTGGTCGATCGCTATCTGGCCGACGAGGGACAGTCGATCGACGAGTTGTACCGTGAGATCTTCGGGCTCAGCCTGTCTGCCTACATCGCCGAGTTTCCGAGGTTGGTTGAGTCCGGGGACCTCCACCCCTGACTGGGTAGGGCTCCAGGACAGGTGTTCCATCGGCTGGGGCCCATGACCGCCGAGCGGGTCAATGGTCAGGTCACGGGCCCGATCTCCATCTGGCTGCTCACCGTCCCGTCCGCCCCCGGCCAGATCGCCCGTATGACAGCTCGACTGGGACGGCCCAACGGGGCCAGACTCGACGGCCGTGACCTACCAGCTGGATCGAGAGACGAACATCACCCCTGCGGGGCGAGGGCGGTGGAGGGCCGACGTATCGCCCCATTGGAACATCGGCGAGAACCCCAACGGTGGCTATGTGGCGGCGCTGGTGCTCAAGTCGCTCCTGGCCGAGGTGCCCCACCCCGACCCCCTATCGGTGACGACCCACTACCTGCGTCCGCCCCGATCAGGCGACGCCAACCTCGAGGTCGAGGCTGTGCGGGCGGGGCGCCGGACCTCCAACGCCACTGGTCGCTTGATCCAGGACGAGCGCCCCCGTCTCCTGATGCTCGCCACCTTCGGCGACCTGTCGACAGCCGGTGACGATCGCGAGCTGACCGCCAACCCGCCTCCCGATCTGCCACCCCCCAACGAATGTGTCGCTCGGGCCAGCCTCGAGCAGGGTGTCCATCTGCCGATCCTCGATCGAGTGGAGGCCGTCGTCCACCCCGATATCGCCCAGCCCGGCACCCTCGACGAGGCCGAAGTCAGAGGCTGGATTCGTTTCGGTGACGGTCGCCCCATCGACTCCCTCGGTCTGGTGCTCCTGGCCGACGCCTTCCCGCCATCTGTCTTCACCCGCTTCGGACGGATCGGATGGGTACCCACCCTGGAACTCACCGTCCACGTCCGCCGATCTCCCGCGCCTGGCTGGATCAAGGCCCACCTGGTCACCACCGACCTCCACAACGGCCTACTCATCGAGGACTGCCGCATGTGGGACGAGAACGACCGCCTCGTGGCCCAGGCGCGGCAGTTGGCTTTGCTCAACCCCGCCCCTGCTTGAGCTGCCGCCAGATGGTGTTCCGATCTCGGCAATGGGTGGCGCTTCGGTGCGACACGCCGGAAGGGGTGGTCCAGATCGAATAGCTTCTCTGCATGAAGATCGGGATGTTCAGCATCAATATGGGAGTAGGGGCGCAGCCGGGGGCGATTGCTCGCCTGGCACCGGCGGCTGAGGCTGCGGGGTTCGATTCGGTGTGGACGGGCGAGCATGTCGTGCTGCCCGACCCCCAGGCCCCGCCATCGCCCCTACCCCCCGAGGCCGCCATGCTCGATCCCGCGGTGGCCTTGGCCCATGCCGCGGCCCACACCTCGACCATCAAGCTCGGGACCGGCATCATCATCCTTCCCCAGCGCAACCCGTTGGTGCTGGCCAAGGAACTGGCCAGTGTCGATGTTCTGTCGGAGGGTCGCCTCCAGTTCGGGGTCGGCTTGGGGTACCTGGGAGCCGAGTTCGACGCCCTCGGTATCCCCATGGAGGACCGAGGGGCCCGCACGGTCGAGTACATCGAGGCCATGCGGGCCATCTGGAGCATGGACAGTCCCGAGTACCACGGCCGCTTCGTCGACTACTCGGCCGTGCAGGCCCACCCCCGCCCCGTCCAGCAGCCGGGCCCACCGGTCCATATGGGCGGGCACTCGGCCCCCGCCTACCGTCGGGCGGTCACGATGTGCGAAGGCTGGTACGGCTACGCCCTCACCGTGGAGGCCACCGAAGCGTGTATGGCCGGTCTGGCGGCCGCGGCCGACGAGCACGAGCGGCCTCCTGATCTGGGCGACCTCGAGATCAGCGTCACGCCGCGGGGCCGGGTCACGCCCGAGCGGGTCGAGGCCTACGCGGCCCTGGGCGTCGAACGGCTCATCCTCACCCCACGGGGCGATACGGTCGACGAGTGGTTGGCCTGGATCGAAGCCACGGCAGGAGATTTGGCGCCATGGACTTGATCCGAGACCGTGCCCTGATCGGCGGCCAGTGGCTGACCGCCAACAGGGGCGCCACCTTCGACAGTCGCTCGCCGGCCGACGGACGCCTCATCGGCTCCGTGCCCGACATGGGCGCCGACGAGGCCGCCGCCGCGGTCACCGCGGCCCACGCGGCCTTCCCCGCCTGGGCGGCGCGCACCGGCAAGGACCGGGCCGCCGTCTTGCGCCGCTGGTACGACCTGCTCCTCGAGCACACCGAGGAGCTGGCCCAGCTCATGACGGCCGAGCAGGGCAAGCCGCTGGCCGAGTCGCGGGGTGAGGTCACCTACGGGGCGTCCTTCATCGAGTGGTTTGCCGAGGAAGGCAAGCGGGTCAACGGTGAGACCATTCCCACCTTCGCCCCGGACAAGCGCATCGTCGTACTCCGACAGCCGGTCGGGGTAGCAGCCATGATCACCCCCTGGAACTTCCCGATCGCGATGATCACCCGCAAGGTGGCACCGGCAGTGGCCGTGGGCTGCACCGTGGTCGTGAAGCCGGCCCAGGACACTCCGCTGTGCGCCCTGGCCATCGCCGCGCTGGCCGAGGATGCGGGCCTCCCGCCCGGCGTGCTCAACGTGGTCACCGCCGACGCCCCGGCCGAAGTGGGCGGCGTGCTCACCGGTGACCCTCGGGTGCGGGCCCTGTCCTTCACCGGCTCGACCGACGTGGGCAAGCTGCTCATGGGTCAGAGCGCCGACACGGTCAAGAAGGTCGGACTCGAGTTGGGCGGTAACGCTCCTTTCATCGTGTTCGACGATGCCGATGTCGACGCCGCGGTCGAAGGAGCCATGGTGTCGAAGTACCGCAACGGCGGCCAGACCTGTGTCTGCGCCAATCGGCTGCTGGTCCAGGACGGGATCCACGACACCTTCGTGGCCCGACTCCGGGACGCGGTGGCCGACCTGGTGGTCGGCCCGGGCGACGCCGACGGGGTCACCATCGGTCCGCTCATCAATGAGCAAGGGGCAGCCAAGGTCGAACGGCTGGTGTCAGACGCGGTGGGGGCCGGCGCCGAGGTGGTGGCCGGCGGATCCCGTCACGAGCTGGGAGGTAGCTTCTACCAGCCCACCGTGCTCACCGGCGTCACCACCGACATGACGATCAGCAGTGAGGAGATCTTCGGCCCGGTGGCCCCCGTGTTCCGGTTCTCGACCGAAGACGAAGCCGTCCGGCTGGCCAACGCCACCCCGTTCGGGTTGGCGGCCTACTTCTACAGCCGCGACAACGGTCGGATTTGGCGGGTGGCCGAAGGCCTCGACTACGGGATGGTTGGCATCAACACCGGTGCCATCTCGTCCGAGGTCGTTCCCTTCGGCGGTGTCAAGGAGTCGGGCGTGGGCCGCGAGGGCGGCCACCAGGGCATGGACGAGTACCTCGAGGACAAGTACCTCTGCATCGGTGGTATCGACCAGTGAGCGATTTGGCCCCGGCGTGGGTCGAGCCGACCCACCAGGCCCTCCGGGGTGACCCTGGTCGGGCATGTGCCCGACGGTGGGCTCAAACATCTCATCGGGTGCTGCGAGCGGGATCCGGCCATCGACTGTGTCTCTCTGACCACCGAAGAGGAGGGCATCGCCCTGGTGACCGGTGGTTGGCTGGGTGGCAGCCGGGGCGCGGTCCTCATGCAGTCGAGCGGGGTGGGCGACTGCATCAATATGTTGTCCCTGCTGGCCAGCTGTCAGGTGCCGGCCCTGCTCATCGTGACCATGGGGCGTGAAGCAGTTCGTCGGCGATGGGGAGTCGCGGTGATGATCAGCCTGGCCCTGGTGGTCGTGAAGGTGAGTACCGACATCCCGACCCAGGTCGTTCCGCCTCGCGACGGAACCCACCTGGTCGAGCGTTTCCGGGCCGCCCTGGCCTGACCGGCTACTGCTTGGGACGGGGAAAGGTCGGAGGGAGGGGAAGGTCCTTGGTGACCTTGGTCCCGGTCGAGGCCGCCCGCTGGTTGGCGGCCCGGATCTCGGCGGCCACTTCCTCGCGGTGAACCCGGATCTCGCGGGGGGCGGTGATGCCGAGGCGGACCTGGTCGTTGCGGATCTCGATCACGGTGATCGTGATGTTGTCGCCGATGACGATCGACTGGTTGGCTCGGCGACTGAGAACCAGCATCAGGCAGCCACCAGAGGGGCGCTGGCCTCGTAGTCGGAACCGCTGAGCACGACCTGGCGGCCCTGACGGTTGATGGTGTTGATCACCAGGGGGCCGAGGAGGTTGATCGTCACGGCCATGCCATCGGTGTCGTCGTGAATCGACAGCAGGCACAGGACGTCAGCGTTCTCGAGGGTGGCGATCTCGAGATCGGCCTGGTCCTCGTCGGTCAGCTCGAACTCGTAGTCGGGGAAGAAGTCCCAGGGGTGAGTGGCCAGGAACGACAGCTGGGGTTCATCGATGCTCTGCAGCCACAGGTACCCGGGGCGATCAGCCTCGATCATCAGGAACCGGCTCGATCCGGGGAAGCCGAGGAGACCCCCTTCGAAAACGACGATGTCGTCGTCAGCCACCTCGAGGATCCCGAATTGGGCCGATTCCACCTGCATGGAAGTCACTCTACTCTCAGGCCTCTCGCTCGCTGGGATCTGGGTCGTCGGTCATCGCCGCGACAGGTGGGGGTGTCGCGTCCGGGCTGGACACCTCATGGGTCAGGGAATCGAACAGGGAGCCAAGTCCGAGACTGGCGCCCACCGACACGGCGAGCAACATCAGGAGCCGAACCATGGTGGCTTCAAAGGCCGCGTGGCCGGTGGCGGCGTCGATGATCTGGGGCAGGCCGAGCAGGGTGCCCATGAACATTCCGGCCGCCAACCGGGTCGACCGGGTGGCCAGCGCCAACTGGTCGGGGTCGGAGACGACCTCCAACCGAACCGAGCCTTTGGCCATCTGCTCGGCTACCGGGTCGTCGCCGTCGTCGGGCTCGTCGGTGTCCTCGTCTTCGGTGGACTCGGCCATCAGCGGGCCAGCCCTTCAATGGCGACGAGGAGGCTGGCGTCGACCCGCTCACCTTCGATCGACCCGACCTCGTAGCCGTTGGCCACCAGGTCGAGCACGCCCGCGGCGTCATCGACCTCGATCAGGTCCAGGACATCGATGCGCCCCAGTTCTGCGGCCAGGTTGGCCAGCTGGAAGGACGGCGGAGTACCGGGCACGACCAACCGAACCTCATCAGGGGCCATGGCGTCGAGGAGGCTGCGGGTGAGCTCGATCGACGCGGGCGAGAGATCGCTGATGGGCAGCAGGACCACGGCCCGCTCAGCGTTCGCCCGCCAGTGACGGCTCCTTTCGATCATCTGGGGGATCCCGGGCGCCAGGTTCCAGGTCCTGACCCCGAAGCTGCGGTCGAGGGGCTGGCCCACCACGACCGAGTCGGGCGGCAGACCGGCCTCCACCGCGATGCGACGGGCGGCCCGGAGGCCGACGGTTGCCTCACCGAGGACAGCAGTCACCCGGACCTGCCGGTCAGGTCCTCGCTGTTCGAGGGCCTCGCGGATCTCGGTCAGCCGGCCGACGAGGCTGCGGACGGACCGGTCGCCGGTGTCCGGGGTCTGGCGGGACCAGCCAGCCAGGGGATGGATGTCGGTTCCCGGGGTGGGCCGAGGGCTCGGCTGCGGGGGAGAGGAGAGGGGAGCCGGGTCCGTGCCGGGCCTGGGCGCAACGTCGACACCCGAGGAGGCGCTCTCGGTCCGGGCGGCCTCCTCGAGGGAATGGCGCAGGACGTCGCGGAAGTGGGCGGCGTCACCGGAGAGGGTGTTGTCGCTCTGCACCACGGGGTCACCGGAGCTGGTGCGTTCCCGCAGACTGATCTCGTCAGCCCGATTGAGTAAGGCATCGATGGCGGCCACCCGGCCGGTGGGTGCCGGCACGGGAGCGGCCCCCAGACCACCCTGCCCTTGGAGGAGGCGGCCGTTCGTGGGCTGGTGGGTGACGATCGAGCGGTCCCCGATCGAAGGAACTCCGGGCCGCGAGCTGGTGATCTCGGGGGCCGGCCCGAGGGCGATGGAGTCGTCGGTCTCGTCGGCCCGTTCGGCGAGGGATGATCTGACCGGGGTGGTCTTGACCGGCTCCGGTCCGGGATCGGGCACGTCGACGGTCAGGGCGAACCCTTCGCGGGCGAAGAACCCTCCGATACCGCCCAGCCGGACCTTCTCGGCCTCGATGATCTCGACGTGGGGACCGTGCTCGGCCCGCACCTGGGTGAGCAGCGACTCGAGGACCTCGCCCTCGTACCTATGCTGCGGCATCGACGTTCACCGTCCCCAGGGCTTCGATCCGCATCTGGGGGCCGAGCTCGTTGAACGACATGATCGGAGGGGCGGCCGGGCTGGCCGCCAGCAGTCGGGTCAGGGGCCGACGCACGGCCGGTGAGCACACCAGTACCGGGGATTGTCCGGTCTGTTCGACGACGCGTACCTGGTCTGCGATTCGCCGGCTCAGGAGGTCGGCCACCGTCGGGTCGATGGCGATCATGGTGCCTTCGCTGCCCATCACGAGCGAGCTGCTGAGCTGATGCTCGATGGCCGGGTCGAGGGTGATCACGGGCAGGACCCCCTCGTCGGAAGCGTTGGCCGAACTGATCCACGGACCGAGAGCCGCCCGTACCGCCTCGACCAGGTGTTCGGGGTCTCGGGACGTTCGGGCCCGCTCCGACACCACCTCGAGAATGCGGACCAGGTCGCGGATCGAGACCCTCTCGATGAGCAGGTCCTGGAGCACCCGCTGGATCTCGGCCACCGAGACCTCGGTGGAGGTGAGCTCCTCGATGACCGCCGGGTCCGTGCTCCGGACCATCTCCATGAGCTCCTTGACCTCCTGACGGGACAGCAGAGCTGCCGCGTGATGTCGCACCAATTCGGCGAGATGGGTGGTGATGACCGCTGAAGGGTCCACGAGGGTGGCGCCCACTGCTTCGGCCACATGGCGGTGCTCGGCCGGCAGCCACTTGGCGGGCAGCCCGAAGACCGGTTCGATCGTCTCGATGCCAGGGAGCGGGCCAAGGTCGTCGGCGATCGCCAGCACCTTGCCGGCCGGCGCTTCACCTCGGGCCATCTCGACGCCGTGAATGAGGATGGCGTAGGTCCCGGGCGGCAGTTCGAGGTTGTCGCGGGTGCGCACCGGCGGGACGATCAGCCCCAGCTCGAGAGCGACCTTGCGGCGCAGACCCCGGACCCGGTCGAGAAGGTCGCCACCGCGGTCGGGGTCGACGAGGGCCACCAGGTCAGCAGCCACTTCCAGACTCAGCGGCTCTGGCCGCATGTCGCTCGCCAACTGGGCCGGATCGTCCGGGTCGATCTCGATCTCGTCCGGCGGGCCCTCCTCGGCGTCTTCCAGCGGTTCGGGTCGGGCCGAGCCGACCAGCAGAATGATGGAGATGATCGCGAAGGGCAGGATGGGAATGCCGGGCACCAGGGCCAGCAGTCCCAGGGCAATGCCGCCCAGACGGAACACCCGACGGTTCTGGAGGAACTGGTGAACCACGTCGGCCCCCAGGTCTCCCTCAGCCGCCGACCGGGTCACGATGATGCCGGAAGCGATCGAGATGAGCAGGGCGGGGATTTGGGAAACGAGACCGTCACCGACGGTGAGTAGGCTGTAGGTGGCGGCGGCATCGCCTACGGCCAGTCCCTGCTGCCCGATCCCGATGATCAGACCACCCACCAGGTTGATGACGGTGATGAGCACGCCGGCGATGGCATCACCTTTCACGAACTTCGATGCACCGTCCATGGCGCCGTAGAAGTCGGCCTCGGCCGCAATCTCGGTACGACGCCGTCGAGCCTCGTTCTCGTCGATCGTGCCAGCGTTGAGATCGGCGTCGATGGCCATCTGCTTGCCGGGCATGGCGTCGAGGGTGAACCGGGCCCCGACCTCGGCCACGCGGGTAGCACCGTTGGTGATCACCACGAACTGGATCACGACCAGGATCAGGAAGACGACGAGACCAACGACGACCGAGCCACCGATCACGAAGCTGCCGAACGAGGCGATGATCGAGCCCGCGTCACCCTTGCCCAGGATGAGGCGGGTGGAGCTGACGTTGAGTGCGAGCCGGAACAGGGTGGCGATCAGGAGGAGGGATGGGAAGGCCGACACGTCGAGGGCCCGCCTCGTCAGCATGCTGCTCAGCAGGAGGAGAACTGCGCCGCCGATGTTGATGGCCAGGAGGAGGTCGAGTAGCTGGGATGGCAGCGGCACGACCATGACGGCCACCACCATCATGACGCCCGCGGGGAAGAGGGCGCCGCCAAGACGTCGACTGTTCACCGGACCTCGCCTGGTGTCATCCCGTCCCTGGGTTCACCTCGTTCGGGCCGCCTTCCTGGTCGGCTCCGGAAGTATCGGCTGTCCATCAGTGGCCAGTAGCCCTTGGATCGCCGCTGGCCACCACCAGGGAGGTGGCTCGGCCGTTGACCTCGCGTCGTCGTTCTCCGGCTCGCGAGGCCCGCGTTGGGCGCACTCGGCCTCGGGTCTCTCGGGGTCAGGGGGCTAGACACGCGCTGGTGTCTCTTCGACGGGGGCGGGGTCGCCCTGGTGGGAGTCGGGAACCTGGGTGCGGACATGGTGAACCTGGCCCCGCCAGCGGGGGCCCCGGAGACGGAACACGTGAGCCAGTACGACCGCGACGGCCTCGTACAGCGGGGGGGGAATGGGGTCGCCGACCTTGACGTGTTTGTAGAGCGCTCGGGCCAGGGGGATCGACTCGACGATGGGAACCGACTCCTCTTCGGCTCGCTCGCGGATCCGAGCGGCCAGCTTGTCGCCGCCCTTGGCCACCACGCTCGGTACCGAATTGCCGCCGCTGTAGCCCAGAGCCACCGCCACATGGGTCGGGTTGACGACCACGACGGAGGCCTCACCGACGTCGGCCAGCATCCGGTTGCGGCTCATCGAAGCCATCACTGACCGGACACGGGACCGGAGGAGAGGATCACCCTCGCTCTCCTTGTGCTCCCGCTTGATCTCGTCCTTGGACATCTTGATGTCGCGCTCGTGCTGCCAGCGCTGGAACGAGTAGTCGGCCATGCCGAGGATGAAGCCGGTGGCGGCGATGATCTGCACCAGCTCGAGCACCCGGCCTCCCACATGGGGTACCGCCACACCGAAGGGCAGACGGGATCCGGACGACAGCTCACCCGACAGCCCTGTCACCACCGGCACCGAGACGGCGATGATGATCACCAAGCGCATGAGGGACTTGGCGGTGTCCCACAGGGCCTTCGCGGAGAACACCCGCTTGAGGCCGGCCGCGGGGGAGACCCGCTGGAGTTTCGGCTTGAGGGCTTTGGGGGCGAACACCCAGCCTCCCTGGGCGACCCGCCCGACGATGCCCACGACCATGGCGAACGCGAACAAGGGGCCCACGATCCAGATAACCGCAGCCATGGCGGGGGGAAGGGCGGAGGTGATGACCTCGGCCGACGCGGGGTCGTCGGCCCGGGCCATGGTCACCAGGATTCTCCTCAATTCGGCGGTACCCCGGGCCATGCTCGACGGGAGGAGCAGGGTGGCGATCAGGACCATCGCCCACTGGATGGGTTCACCGGTCCGGGGGACCTGACCCTCGCTCCGCGCCTGTTTGCGGCGCTTCGGTGTTGCCCGCTCGGTATTCGAACTGCGATCAGCCACCGCTCAACCCGGCCCCGATCCGGAGCCCCCGCACCACCAACATGGCCGTCGCGTCGGAGATCAGAGGGATGGCGAGCCCGATGGTGATCAGGGCCACCCCGGTCTTGACCGCGAAGCCGATGACCAGCACGTTCAACTGGGGGGCCGCCCGAGCAACCAGGCCGAGTGTCACCTCGGCCAGGAACAGGGACGCCAGGACCGGAAGCCCGATCTCGGCCGCGCTCAACAGGAGCTTCCCGGCTTCGGTGGTCAGGGCGCTCACGTAGGGGTCGATCTGGAGGCGGGCCACAGGGTCGACCTCGATGCTGCGCATCAGACCCTGCACCACCAGGAGGTGGCCGTTCATGGCGAAGAGGAAGGCGAGGGTCACCAGTTGGAACAGGCGGGCCACCGGGGTGGCGGAAGCCGCGGTGAACGGGTCGTAGAGAGCCGCCGACGAGAAGCCGCTGAACAGGTCGATCAGGGAACCGGCCATCTGTACCGAGGCCAGCACCAGCTGGATGGCGAACCCGAACGCCAGGCCGATCACTGCGTGCATCAGCAGGTTGCCGATGAACACCGGGAACTCGGGGTCGGTGGCGGGGGCCAGATCGTCGGCCATGACCAGAGACAGGGACGCCGCGAGACCGATTCGGACCCGGGTGTGAAGGAACGGTCCGTTGAACGGTGGTGCCGCGGTGAGCACCATCATGGTCCGCACGAGCGCGTACATGAACCCCGTGAACAACAACGGATCGAGCCGAAAGCTCATCCTCTTCTGTTCGCCTTCTGGGCGGGCCTTGGGGGCCCTTCCGTGCGGGTCATCAGTGGACCAGGTCGGGGACCATGTCGAGGAGCTCTTGGGTGAAGAACACCATCTCGTTGAGCATCCACGACCCGGCCACGATCACGACCACGCCCGTGGCCACGAACTTGGGCACGAAGGTCAGGGTCTGCTCCTGGAGCTGGGTGATCGACTGGACGAGGCCGATGGCCACACCCACCGCCAACGATGTGACCAGAAAGGGGCCGGCCAGCTTGGCCGCGATCCACAGGGTGCGGGCCGCGATATCGAGAACAGCAGCTTCGGACACGGTTGACTCCTCAGACGAAACTCGACAGGAGGGTCTCGACCAGCAAGGTCCAGCCCCCAACCATCACGAACAACAACAACTTGAACGGGAGAGACACGAAGACCGGGGGCAGCATCATCATCCCGAGCGACATCAAGACGGCGCTGACCACGAGATCGACGACCAGGAAAGGGATGAACAGGACGAACCCGATGGTGAACGCCGTCCTGAGCTCCGACAGGATGAATGCCGGCACCACCACGTCGAGACCCAGGTCGTCGATGCCCTCGGGTCGCTCACCACCCCGGGCGTCGAGCATCATCTCGAGCTCGGCGGTGCGGGTCTGTTCCAGCATGAACTCCCTGAGCGGCGCCGACCCGGCATCGAAGGCGTCGCCCTGCTCGAGCTGGCCGTCCAGGTAGGGCTGGAAGGCCACGTCGTTGATCTCGCTGAGGGTGGGGGCCATCACGAAGAGGCTCAGGAACAGGGCGAGACCGATGAGGATCTGGTTCGGGGGGATGCCCTGGAGGCCCAGGGCGTTCCGGGTCAGCGAGAGCACGATGATGATCCGGCTGAAGCTGGTCATCATGATCAGGATCGAGGGTGCCACCCCGAGCAGGGTGATGACCAGGATCAGCATCACCGATTGGCCGGGGCCGTCCTCGGGGTTGCCGATGTCGACGGTGATGAACCCGTCTTCGTCGGACTCGTTGAGATCAGGGGTGTCGCCGAACCGGTCGGGTACCGGCTGGTTGGGCAGGTTGAGCTCGGGTGGTGGCGGTTCGACCTGAGCTGCCGCGGGCGACACATCGACGCCGAGCAACACGCTCACTGCGACGAGCAGGGCGAGCGCGGCCGCGACGAACCGTCGGGTCCGCACCAGTGTGTGGTTCACCTGTGCTCCGGTGGGTCAGCCGCGCCGAACCGTGCGCTCGCGCAGGGCTTCGACGAACCCCATCCGTGACGAATCTGGGTCCTTGCTCGACCCGGTCGGACCCGTCCTTGGGTCCGACGATGGCTCCCGCCCCTCGGCGGGTTCGGCCGACTCGACCGGGAGGAGATCGTCCCCCTCGGCCAGCAGGCTCAGCTGTTGGTCGGTGACCCCGACCAAGAGATGGCGTTGGCCGGCCCGAAGGACGACCACCGAGCTGCCCTTACCCAGCGCTTGGCGGGAGAGGACGGCGATCGGGGCGTCGCTCGGTGCCGCGAATCCGAGCAGGCCGCGGACCTGGCGGCGTCGGGCCACCCACGCGAACCCGTAGAGCAGGGTGCCGATGATGGCGAAGGACAGTGCCAGCCGCCCGACCAGTTCGATCGATGACACGGATACGGCCGATCAGCCTGGGGAGATGATCTCGGAGATGCGGACGCCGTACTCGTCGTCCACGACCACGACCTCGGCCCGGGCGATGAGGGTGCCGTTGGCGAAGATGTCGACTGGCGCGCCTGCGGGGCGATCGAGCTCCACGACGGAGCCGACCGTGAGGCCCAGCATCTCCGACACGGTCAGGCGGGTGCGGCCCAGTTCGACCGACACCGAGAGTGAGACATCGTTGAGCAGGCCCACGTTGGGGATGGCGGCACTACCACCGGTGGCTGGTGTAGCGGCCCCGTTGGAACCCGGTGACGCGGAGGTCACCTCGGCGCCGAGGGTCAACATCCAGGCGATCGGGGTGGCGTTGTCCACGAGGACGAAGCAGGTGCTGTTGCCCACGTCGGGGTGACCCAGGATCGAGCTCGAGTCCGACCCATCGGGGTCGGTCGTGGCTGCGATGTCGCCGGTGGGGCTCGAGTCAGTGAGCGTCGCGGTCTGGCTCAGGATCTGGTCGGCCCGCACATGGTCGATGATGCCCGCCGACATCGTGGGCACACCCAGGAAGACCTCCATGGGGGTCGGTCCCACGAGGGTCTGCCGATACCAGGTGATCGGCGCGGGAATACCCATTCCGTGGGTATCGGGGCCCTCGACGGAGACCTCGGGAAGAACGGCGCGCAACGCCGCCTCCAATGCCTGAGGGTCGATGGTGGTCGCGATCATCGGAACAAGAGTCCAATCTCTCGGTCGGTGGTCTGGCCCACGATCTCGGCGGTCAGCTGCCGCCCGTCGATGCAGCGGACCTTGAAACGGGGTTGGCCGTCGATGGTGCCGAACAGGTCGGCGTCCACCGGGTGGTCGGTACGGATCACGTCGCCCACCTGGATGCTGGCCAGGGCGGTCGAATTCATGGTCACGGGGGCGAACCCGACCGACATGTCCAGGCCGATACCTGACAGAGCGTCGTCGATGCGGGCCGAAGCCGAACCGGTCTTTCGGCGCGACGACGCCGATCTCCGGTCCAGGGCCTCGAGCACCGGCCCGAGGATGTTGTGGGGTAGCCCCAGGGTGAGGCAGTCCGACAAGTCGTCGCGCCCGACCCGGTACCGGAAGGTGATGACGGTGTCGGGGTCGTCGGCGATCTGGAGGGCACCGGGGTCGAGCTCGTGGCGGTCGGTGTGGGGTTGGAGTCCAGAGAACGGGGAGAGGGCCTGATCGATGCCCTCGAGGCATCGGGTGAGAACGAGATCGAGGAGGGCGCATTCCACCTCGGTCGGGGGACGGCCAAGCTCGATCGGTTCCATCGGGCCCCCGAGGAGCCGCTGGATGACGGCGCTTGCCAGGGTGATCGGGGTGACGATCACGCCCAGGCCGGTGCCGCTCTCCCCGGTGCGGATGACACAGAGGTCGGCATTCTCGGGAACGGACTCCAGGAGGTCCTTGTACGACATCTCGGCCAGCTCGTCGAAGCTGACCTCGACGTCCTCGTCCATGAGTCGGCTCAGTCCGACCGACAGACGACGGGCCGCGTCCTGGCCGGCCGCCTCGAGTAGGCGTGAGCGGTCGCGGTTCAGCCGATTGGGTCGGCTGAAGTCGTAGTCCCTGGTCACTGCATCGTCGCCACGAAGGGACGATCGCACATCGCTCATGACCTCAGCCTCGTCGGACAGGGGTTCGGTATTAGCAGGGTCCCGGGGCATCCTCGGGACCTTTGGGCCGGTCCCTCGGGTCCCCCTTCGGCGGGTCGTTGGGACCACGGGGGGAGGCTCCTGTCAAAGCTGAACCAGATAGTCGTGGCCTTTCCGCCCCATTCTCCGACAAACCCCGAAACTTCCGCCCTCTATCACCCGATGGCCCAAGCAGATCGAGAAGGCAGGCCCTGCCGGGCTTCAGCCAAATCGATCGTGGGTAGTGGTACGGGAGGCAACAGGTGACCACATCTGACAGAGCCAAGAGTGCTCGTGGAGACGGATCAAAGGATCTCGTCGAAGCGAATGTCCCTCTTGTGCAACACATCGTGAATCGTATTGCGGCGGGATTCCCCGATCATGTTGATCGGTCGGATCTCGTGCAGGCCGGCGTGCTCGGGCTCATTGAGGCCAGCCGCCGGTTCGACCCCGATCGGGGTATCGCGTTCTCGACCTTCGCCGGGCGGCGAATCGAAGGAGCGGTGCTCGACGTACTCCGTAGCCGGGACTGGTTGTCCCGCTCGGTACGGCGTCGACACAACCAGCTGAGACGGGAAGAGGATCACCTCGCCGTCCAGCTCGGTCGCACCCCGACCTCCGATGACCTGGCCCAGTCGCTGGGCGTCGAGGAGGACGAGGTTGACGGCATCCGGGCCCGGGCCATGGAGGGCGTCATCGACTCTCTCGATCGTCGGGTCACCCGCGGTGACGGCGACATGCAGGTCTCCGACTCGCTGGCTGACGCCGGCCCCGGGATCGAGGATCTGCTCGAGGACCGGGAGACCCTGAGCTACCTCCGTGACGCGATCGATCTTCTCCCCGAGCGGGAACGCATCGTCGTACTGGGCTACTTCTTCGAGGGCCGGTCGATGACCGAGCTCGGGGCCTTTCTGGGTGTCACCCAGTCGCGGGCATCCCAGCTGAAGGAGGCCGCCCTGCGGTCGCTCCGCCATGCCATCGAGGCCCAGTCGCCCCAACGGACCACCCCGACCGGCCCCGCCACCGCCCGCCAGGCGGCCATGGCGGCCGAGCTGTCCTCCCGCTCGACCTACAGCCAGCGGCTCACCCTGCCGGCACCGGTGAACACCCTCAGCTCAACCGGATAGTCGCGTCCGCGGAACCCGTGGGGCACCTCAGGGGCCCGAGGGGTCTCCGGGACCTAATGGTTCACAGTGGGGGGTCGAGTCTGCCCATATGGACCTGTCCGATGCCGCCACCGATCAGCTCGGCCGCCTTGCTCGCCTTCTCTGGCAGCACCGGCGGTTGCTCGAGGATCTCCAGTATCGGCTGGAGGTGCAGAACCTTCTCCTGCTGGCCGGTCGCGAGCAGTGGGTGGCCCGGGTGACAGGTGAGGTCCAGGAGACCATCGATCACATCTCCGAGAACGAGGTCCTGCGGGCTGCGTTGGTGGATCAACTGGCTCCCCAACTGGGTCTCGAACCAGGGGCCTCTCTCCAGGATCTGGCCAACCGCGCGCCCGAGCCTTGGAACATGATCCTCGAGGACCACCGGATCTCGTTCCTCACGTCCGTCGAACGCATCGACGAGCTGTCCAAGAGCGCCCGTCAGGTTCTGCGCGAGGGCCTCGATCGGACCCGTAGCATGCTGACGAGCCTCACCAACGAGGGCCCACCGGCCCTCAGCTACGATGCCACCGGCCGGTCCGTCAGCTCGACGTCGCGTCCAGTCCTGATCGATCACGAGGCCTGACGTGTCCGGCTTCCTCGGTCTCCACATGGCGGTGTCGGGTCTCATGGCTCAACGCGCCCGCATCGAGACCATCGGCCACAACCTGACCAACTCGGCCACCCCGGGCTACTCCCGCCAGCGGGTGGAGCTCCAGGCCATCCGGGCTGACGTGAATCCGGGTGTGCTCACCTACCGCACCGTTCGTGGCGGTGGGGTCGAGGTCCTCGGCGTCGAGCGGATCACCGATGGTGTACTCGACCAGCAGGTCCGCCAGGAGACGTCACTCGATGGGTTCCTGCGCCGCCGGGCCGATGAGCTGGGCCGGATCGAGAACCTCATCCCCGAACCCTCGGGCGGTGGTCTCAGCGAGATCCTCGACGACTTCTTCAACGGCTTCGATGAGCTCGCCACCGCGCCCCAGGACCTGGGGGTCAGGACTGGGCAGCTCGACCGTGCCGAGCTCCTGGCCTCGACAGTCCGTCAGCAGGCCGACTCGGTGTCGGATCTGCGGCGTGACCAATTCGAACGGTCCCAGGTCGTGACCGAGCGGATCAATGAGCTGACCGCGAACGTCGCCCAGATGAACCAGTCGATCGTGACTGCGGCGGCCGCCGGCCAGGCTCCCAACGATCTCCTCGACCAGCGCGACGCCGCGCTGGACGAGCTGGCCTCGTTGGTGGACATCCAGGTCCAGCATCACGACAACATGTCGGTCGACATCAATCTCGACGGCCACGCCCTGGTGAGAAACACCCGCTCGCGCGCCGTCGCTGCCATTGAGGTTGCCGACGCCACCCTCGGAGCCCTGGGCCTGGCCCGTCTCGAGGTTCAGGTGCAAGGCACCACCACCTCCGCGGTCAGTGTGGCGGGCGGCGAACTGGCCGGCATTCTGGCCGTGGCCAACGTCGACATCCCCGAAGCGATTCTCGAGCTCGATACCTTCACAGCAGCGTTGGTCGGCCAGGTGAATGCCCTCCACGAAGGAGGCGCTGCTCTCGATGGTTCGACCGGCCTGTCGTTTTTCGACCCAACGGGGCTGACGGCTCGAACCCTGGCCGTATCGGCCGACGTGGCCGGTCAGCCCGACATGATCGCGGCCGCCGATCCGTTGGCCGGTCTGCTCGACGGCTCGGTCTCCCTGGACCTCGCCGAGCTCACCGACCAGGTGGGTGGACCCACCGAGATGTATCACAACTTCGTGGCCGGAGTGGGGTCGGGCACCGCCTCGGCTCGCACCCAGGCCAACGTGCAGGGTGCCCTGCTCTTCGAGGCCCAGCAACTCCAGGGCTCGCAGCGGGGCGTGAACATAGACGAGGAGATGGCCGATCTCATCAGCGCCCAGCACGCCTATGAAGCCGCGGCGAGGGTGTTCACCGCGGTCGACGAGATGCTCGACACCCTCATCAACCGTACCGGCCGGATCGGACGCTAGGAGCAACCGTGCGAGTCACTCATCTCGGTACCACCGCCCGTTTCCAGCAGCAGCTGGAGAACGCCGCGGTCCGACAATCGAACGCCCAGGGCAAGGTGTCGACCGGGCGCCGCATCGCGCGGCCGTCCGACGACCCTGCCGTCACGGGCACCGTGCTCCAGACCGGCTCACAGCTCCGGCGGACCGAACAGTACCAACGCAATCGCGACGACGCCTCGGGCTGGCTGGGCACCATCGGTCAGGCCCTCACCCAGGCCTCGACCCGCATCACCGTGGCCCGGACCCGCACCGCCGCGGCCATCAACGGGTCGGCGGCCCAGGACCAACGCGATGCGCTGGCCACCGAGATCCGCTCGATCTCCTCCGAGCTCCGGGGCCTGGCCAACGAGCGCTTCCGCGGTCGGGCGGTGTTCGCCGGTACGGCCGACACCGATGTGGCCTTCGATGACACCGGTGCCTTCGTCGGCGATGAGGAACAGGTGGCCCGCACCCTCGGGACTGGCGACCGGGTGGTCGTCAATGTCTCCGGCGTCGACGCCTTCGGCACCCAGGACATAGTCGACCCCGTGAACGGCAACACCTTCCAGGTTCTCGAAGCGGTTGCCGCCGCCCTCGAGGCCGGCGACATCCCGCAGGCCCAGATCGGTCTCGACAAGCTCGACGACAGCCACACCCGCATCACCAATGCCCTCGGGCAGTCGGGAGCTCTGGCGTCACGGGTTGAGTCGATGGCGGTGTCGCTGGCCGATGACCAACTGGTGCACCGCCAGCAACTCAGCCAGCTCGAGGACGCCGACCTGGCCCAGGCCATGGTTGACCTGACCGCCAGCCAGGTGGCCTACGAGGCCTCCTTGGCCACTATTGCCCAGGCCAACCGCACCAGCCTCCTGGACTTCATTCGCTGATCGCGGTCCTGGCCCCGCCACTGATCACGGAACCTCGAGCTGCCGTCCGAACTCGAGGCGGATCGCGTCACCTGTGAGGCAATCGGCCTCATCCTCGAGCTGCCGTCCGAACTCGAGGCGGTGGGATCGCGAACGTCCCGGGGTCTCAAGGACCCTTCCACCGCAGGAGCCCGCTCATGTGCTCCGGGCCCTGGTCGAGACTTCGACTGGTTGGCATGGAGGCCGACCGTGAGCTGGAAGGATTCCAATGATCAGGGTCAGTCGTCTGAACGGCGGAACACTGGGACTGAACGCAGATCTGATCGAGAGGATTGAGCAGACGCCGGACACGGTCGTCACGCTCGTCGACGGGAAGAAGCTTCTCCTGATCGACACCCCCGACGAGATCATAGAGAAGGTCGTCACCTTCCGAGCCACTGTGCTCGCGCGAGTTCCGTTCATTGACACCACCGAAACCGAGATCCAGCCCGTACTCCGTGTCGTGAGCGACCGCGAGGAGCTCTGAGGTAGGCCATGGATCCGTTCACAATTGTCGGGATTCTGATCGCTCTCGTCACGACCATGGTCGCCATGACCATGGCGGGCATCAGTCCAGTCCTGTTCGTGTCCGACCCCGGATCGATCCTGCTCGTGGTCGGCGGCGCCATCGGCGCCACCTTCGCCAGTGGCACAAAGGAGCAGGCCCTGGGCGGTATCAAGGTCGTCGTCAAGGCGGTGGCGGGGGGCTTCACCGTTGACACCACCGAGTCGATCAACCAGCTCGTCGAGTTCGCCGACGCGGCCCGTCGCGACGGTCTGCTGGCGCTCGAGAGTCAGATCGCCGACATCGAGGACCCCTTCCTGAAGAAGGGGCTCGAGATGGCCGTCGACGGCACCGATCCCGAGCAGCTCCGCGAAGTCCTCGAGACCGAGGTCGAGCGGATGGCCATTCGCCACAAAGAGGGCGCCGGCTTTGCTCAGAACATGGCGGGCTATGCCCCGGCGATGGGGGTGGCCGGAACGGTGATCGGCCTGATCTCCATGCTCCAGAACCTGAGTGATCCCTCGGCGCTGGGTCCGGCCATGGCCGTTGCCTTCTCGACCACCCTCTGGGGTGTGTTCGTGGCGAACTACTTCTTCGCCCCGATGGCCCAGAAACTGAAGGCCATCTCCGCCAAGGAGGTCGCCTACAAGGAGCTGCTCATCGAGGGAATCCTGAGTGTTCAGGGTGGCGCCAACCCGCGCGCCCTGGCCGGCAAGCTCGCCTCGTTCCTGCCCCCCGCCGAGCAGGAGGCTGTCCTCGCCGAGGAGGAGGACAGTGGCTAAGAAGAAGGTCGAGGAGGACGAGGGGCCATCCAAGGCGTGGCTCGACAGTTTCGCCGATGCCATGACCCTGCTTCTGGCCTTCTTCATCATGCTGTTCGCGTTCGCGATCGTCGATCAGAGCAAGTTCGACGAGTTCAAGACGGGTGTGAAGGCCTCGTTCGTTCACACCGCGGTAACCCTCGAGCAGAGCTCGGGCATCATGGGCGAGGGCGACACCCTGGCCAATGCCACCGGTTATGCCGCCCAGCTGAACGCCCAGCCCACCCAGTACGACGGCGACACCGAGGAACTGCTCGAGGAGCTCGAGAAGGCCGGCGAGGTAACCGAGGCCGAACGCGAAGCTCTCGAGGAGGTGCTTCGCCGCCAATTCGAACAGGCCGGCGTGGGCGATCTCGTCGAGGTCGGTCGCGATCCCCGCGGAGTGGTCCTGCGGTTCGAGGAGGAGATCCTGTTCGAGTCGGGTGAAGCCGAGTTGCGCCCCGACGGCGTCGAGGCCATCGGCATCGCCGCCTCGGTGCTCGATCTCATCGACAACTTGGTTGTGGTCGAGGGCCACACTGACAGCATTCCCACCGGGTCGGCCTGGCCCTCGAACTGGGAACTGTCGGCCTACCGCGCCACCTCGGTGGTCCGCCTCATGAGCGAGGGCTTCGGTCTCACTGGGGCCCGCTTGACCGCGGCTGGCCACGCCGACACCCGCCCCCGCGCCGAGAACTCAACCGACGAAGGGCGTCGGAGGAACCGTCGGGTCGAGGTAACGGTGCTCATCACCCCGCCCGACGGCATGGTCATCGATCCCCTCACCGGCGAGGTCACCTCGTTGCCCGACTCGGTCGTCACCGGCACCGACGCCGACGCCGATATCTCCCCTGATGATCCGGAGGTTGCGGCCGAACCTCCGGGACAGAGCAGCGATCCCGAGCTGCTGCAGGGGCTCTTCCCGGCCCCGCCCCCCTCCGAGGACGAATGACATGGCTGACAAGAAGAAGAAGAAGGGCGACGACGCCGATGACGACGAGGAGTCGGGCGGTGGCGGCAAGAAGAAGATCATCATCGGCGTGGTCGTAGCGGTCGTGGGCTACTTCGCCTACAGCAACTTCCTGGCCGCCCCTCCGCCTCCGGTCGACGCTGAGGCCGAGGCGATGGAAGAAGTCGAAGAAGAGCTGGCCGAGGGCGAGATCCTCGAGCTTCCCGAAGTCGTGGTCAACCTGGCCGACGACAGCCCCCGCTACCTGAGGGTGAGCATCGCCCTGATCCTCGAGGAGGGCATCGTGGCCGCCGACTTCGAACTGGAGTCGGCCATCGCCAAGGACGTGGTGCTGGAGTACTTGTCGTCACAGACCTACGACCGGCTCAAGGACCCCATGGCCAAGCGGGCCGTGAAGGACGAGCTGTCGAGCCTCGTGCGCCTCGCCTACGACGACGAGAAGGTCGTTCGCGTCCTCTTCACAACGTTCGTGATGCAGTAGCACACCACTCTTCGTGAAGTCCCTGGACAACGGGGACCACGGAACGTGAGAAACCCCGATTCGACCCCTAATAGGTTTCGCCGGCCTGTCGAGCCTCGGGACTGTTCAGAAGATTCGCCACATGAACGGCGGACTGTCCAACGGATTGGGCAGCAAGAAAACCAACTCCCTTTAACTCAAGGAAGGACACGAGGGAATGCGTATCAACCAGAACATCATGGCGTTCAACGCCAGCCGGAACCTCAACGTCAGCAACAACGGGCTCGGCAAGAGCCTCGAGAAGCTGTCTTCGGGATTCCGGATCAACCGCGCTGCTGACGATGCCTCCGGCCTGGTCATCAGCCAGAACCTGCGGGCCCAGATCAGCGGTCTCAAGCAGGCCGGCCGTAACGCCCAGGACGGGATCTCGGTGGTTCAGACGGCGGAAGGTGCCCTCACCGAGGTGCACTCGATGCTGAACCGGATGCGTGACCTGGCGGTGCAGTCGGGCAACACCGGCTCCACCGACAGCGTGTCGCGGCAGGCCGCCCAGGACGAGGTCGACGCTCTCATCTCCGAGATCGACCGCATCTCCAACACCACCAAGTTCGGCAAGATGAACCTCCTGGATGGCACCTATGGCACCCAGAAGGCCGAGATCACCGGCTTCGATGCCGACGGTAGTGTCGTCATCGCTGGTACCGAGGAGTTCACCATCAATCTGGCTGGTGCCGGCGCGGTGACAGTTGCTCTCGATACGGGTGCGACCCACACCGACGGTGCCGCCCTGGCCGCCTACGTCCAGAGCGAGATCCGTGGTGCCCTGAACACCGCCGGTGATCCCAATGCCGAAAAGATCTCGGTTTCTTCCGTGGCCACCGGCGCCGGGTTCACCCTCGAGATCAACGCCGAGCTGGCCGACACCGAGACCATGGTCGTGGCCGACACCACCGGCACCTTCCTCGGCAACCTCGGCCTCTCCGGTACTGCCCTCACCGGCACCGCGTCGGGCAGCGGCGGCGTCTTCCAGGTCGGGGCCAACAACACCGGTGATGACCGCATCAGCTTCACCATTGATGCTGTCAGCTCCGCCGGGTTGAGCGTTTCGGGCCTCGACGTGACGAGTGCTGCAGGGGCCCAGGCGGCTCTCGATGCCATCGACACGGCGATCTCGAGCGTCTCCACCACTCGTGGCGAGCTCGGTGCCCTCCAGAACCGTTTCGAGAGCACCATCGCCAACCTCCAGGTCACCACCGAGAATGTGGCTGCTTCGGAGTCCCGGATCCGGGACACCGACGTTGCCATGGAGATGGTGGAGTTCACCAAGAACCAGATCCTGCAGCAGGCCGGTACGGCCATGCTGGCTCAGGCCAACTTGGTTCCTCAGTCGGTCCTCCGACTGCTGGGCTGATTCAGGAGAGCGATTCTCCTGCAAACCCTTTGGCCCGCTCGTTGCCGGCTGCGGCTTGACCGCAGCCGGCAATGGCGGTGCCGTCGTCACACCAACGGGCGGACGGACAAGGCGGAGGTACGACCATGAGTACCGTCGACGGACTCATCACCGGGCTGGACACGGCCAGCATCATCAACCAGCTGATGGAGATCGAACGACTCCCTCAGACCCGTGCTCAACAGAAACAGGACTTCTCGAACGCATCCGCCGATGCGCTCGACGAGCTCCGCTCCCTCCTGGCCGCGGTGGGCGACGCCGCGGCAGAGCTGTCGAGCGGTCTCGACTGGGAACGGGTCACCGGCACCAGCTCCGACGAAGCGGTGAAGGTCACGACCAGTACCCTCGGCGGAATACCCGGCTCACTGGACTTCTCGGTGGTGGCGCGGGCCACGGCTGACATCAAGTACTCGACCGACACGATCGCCGACCTCGACACCGTCGTGGCCTCCGGCGGCTCGATCTTCTCAGCCCGCAACTTCTCCAAGCTGGGACTCGAGAGCTTGACCGGTACGAGCCTTCCGGTTGGCGAAGCCTCTTTCGAGGTGACTACCGCCTCCGACGCCGCCTACCTGAACGCCACGGTGACGATCCCTTCGGAGCCCCCGGTCGATATCGACATCACCAATGACACCCTCGAGCTCGAGGTCAACGGCGTCAAGCACGAGGTGACGCTGCCCCACAGCACCTATGACGACCCCGTTGAGATGGTCACCCAGATCCAATCGGCCCTCGATGACGCCGGCATCGGCGACGTCGTGCGGGCCGGACTCACCCCGGTCGACGCTCTCCAATTCAAGACCGTCGGCGAGGGCACCGCCCACACCCTCCAGGTCACGGCCTCGGCCGGAGCGAACCAGGCCCTCTATCAGGCCACCGCCGATGCCTTCGGTCTCACCGTCGGGGCCTTGGCCACCGGGGTGGACGGCGTCATCGACGTGAACGGTGTGACCACCAACATCACCGACACCGCCGACGAGACGCCCATGACCCTTTCGGCGGGAACCGGTTCGATCGATGTGGTGGTGGCCGGGCCGATTCGCCTGGGTACCGCCCAGGTCGAGCAGATCGGTTTCGGCGACGGCAGCCTGGCCGAGACCGTCTCGGCCATCAACAGCGCCGGCAACAGCCCGGTCCTGGCCGCCGCGGTGGCCGTCGGCGACGGCTCATTTCGCCTCCAGCTCACGGCCACCGAATCGGGAGACGACTCCGACCTCGGCATCGACCTCGCCATGTTCACCGGCCTGCCCGGAGGGTTCACCACTCTCGTCGACGGCGAGGACGCCGTGATCGAGATCCAGGGTACGAATCCCTACCAGGTGCGGTCGTCCACCAATGTGTTCAGTGACCTGCTCCCCGGAGCAACCGTCGAACTGCTCGACGATCCGGCCGGAGCGGTCGAGGTCGACCTTGCCGTCGACGGTGATGGGATCGCTGACCGGGTCAAGACCATGGTTGACGCGGCCAACAAGCTGATGGAGCGGGTCGGAGTTCTGACCGCCTACGACGCCGAGACCAACCAGTCAGCCCTGCTGGCCGGCAGCTCGGTGGTCCGGCGGGCGGTCCAGACCCTGACCTCGGCGTTCACCGCCCCGGTCGCCGCCAGCGGAGTCGGCTCACCCGGCCTGGCCGGAGTCGAGCTCGATCGCGAAGGCAAGTTCACCTTCGACCGCGCTGTGTTTCTCGAGGCGCTCGCCGCCGACCCCGAGTCGGTCGAACGCCTCTTCACCGACGCCGACGAAGGCGTCGACCCAGGACTGGCCGCCCGCATCTCCACCGTGGTGGACGACGCGACAGCCAGTGGTACCGGCTTTCTGCGAACGGCCGCTGATGCGGCCAAGGACCAGGCCGATGACTATGGACGTCAGATTGACGCCATGGAGCACCGCATGGTGCAGCGAGAGGATGCGCTGCGCCGCATATACGCCAACTTGGAGGTCGCCCTCGGCGAGCTCCAGCAGCAGAGCCAGTGGCTGGGTTCCCAGCTGTCGGCTCTGAATGCCTGATTCGGAGGTCACGGATGACCAGCACACAGACAACCCCCATGAGAGTGAACCAGGTGGCGCGACAGCGCTATCTCACCGACGGTGTCGGTTCGGCTTCAGCCGAACGCCTGGTGATACTCCTGTTCGAGCGCCTGCTCCGGGACCTCGACGAGGCCCAGGCCGCCCTGCTCGTCGGCGAGCGCGACCGGGCCCACGAGCGTCTGCTCAACGGCCAGGACATCCTGACCGAGCTCGACATCGCCCTCGATGTCGATCGGTGGGAGCCGGCCGGGCAGCTACGAGCGATCTACCGCTACAGCGCCGAACTGCTCGTGCGGGCCAATGTCCGCCGAGACGTCGATGCCATCGACGAGGCCCGCCGGGTGCTCACCCCCCTGGCCGAGACCTGGCAGTCTGCCTACCAGCAGGCTCTGGGAGTGCCCGTCTGAGGGCTTGACCATGGATGCGTGGGAGGTCGCTCTCGACCAGTTCGAGAGCAATGTCGATGCCATCGAGAAGGCGCTCGAGACCCTGGAGTTGTCTGCTGGTGTGACCAGACCGGTCGAACAGCAGGCCCTCCAGGCCCCCGCCGATCCCCTTCCCAGCGAGTGGGCGGCCCGAGCCGATGACCTCCTGGGTCGCGCCATCGTTGCCCAGCAGAAGCTCACCCAGGTCCTGGCCTCGGTGGACGAGCCCCGGCGTCGCACCGCCCGGGTCGCGACCCCCCACCTAGGCAGCTTCGACCGCTCCCTGTAGGGCTCGGTTCAGTGCGCACCTGGCGTGACTGTTGGTACATTTCTGGGGTGGTGGGGACCGGCCCACAGGAACCGGGCTGGGTCGGGTGGATCATCTGGCTCAACCGGCCCTAATATCCGGGTGCCGGGGACGAGGCTGCTCCCGCCACGAAGGCCAATTGAATTCGAGCCCAGGGAAGGGCCGACGCCAGCGGTAGGAGAACTGCTGTGGCTGTGCCGTCCCTGGACAGTGTCACCTTCATCGGCAATCTGACCACCGAAACCCTCGCCGCGTCGCTACGTGGTCTCGAGGTCGAACGGTGGGCCCACGAGCACAATGTCGCCAACATCGAGACGCCGGGCTACCAGTCCCGCCTCGTCGAGTTCCGTGATGCCCTCAAGCACGCGATCGATCAGGGTCGGCCCCTGGCCATGGAGGCCGATGTCTCGGTCTCGCGTGCTGCTACCAGGCTCAACGGTAACAACGTCGACGTCACCCACGAGCTGACCGGCCTGGCCGAGAACGGCCTCGAGCAGCAGCTCATCGTCTCGGCCCTGAACGCTCAGTACGAGCTCATCCGAACGGCGATCGAACGATGACCGCGGAGCACGCCGGCCCGGCGGAGAGGGCAGAACGATGACCGGGTTGGGGCCATTCGGCAGTCTCTCGGTTTCTGGGTCGGGGATGGACGTCTACCAGACGTGGATCGACGCCGTCGCCGACAACATCGCCAACATCAACACCATCCGCCCGATGGACGAGGCCGCGTTCCAGGCCCGCATGGTGGTGGCTGAGTCGGTCGTGGATCGCCAGGGGCAGATCGGCCAGGGTGCCAGGGTGCGCGAGGTCAATTGGGGCGATCCCGAGGGGATCGTCATCTACAACCCGAACAACCCCCTCGCTGACGAGGAGGGCTTCGTGCGGGCCCCTGCGGTCGATCTGTCGACCCAGATGAGTCATCTGATCATCGCCCAGCGGGCGTATCAGGCAAACGTGGCCGCCTTCGAGCGAGCCCGCGACGCCTACCAGCAAGCATTGGGGATTGGGCGATGAGCGGTGGCGAAATGGCCCGCCTGGCTGAGAAGGCAAAGAAATGAGCGTTGCTGGTATTGGTGGGATCAACGCGGTTCCTGACCCGCGCAACATCGCCCAGGTGGGGCAGGCCGAGATTCTCGGTACCGAACCGGCCGAGGTCGACTCGGGCTTGGGGCAGACGTTCGTCGAGGCCCTCAGCCAGGTCGACGAGGCCCAGCGCACGGCCGCGTCGGCAGCCGTCGGTGCAGCCACCGGCGATCTCCAGTCGGTGTCCGAATACATGGTGGCTTCGGCTGAAGCTCAGCTCGCCACCCAGGTCACGGTGGCTATTCGCAACCGGGCCGTTGAAGCCTTCAACGACATCATGAGGATGCAGATCTGATGGCGATAGTCGATCTCGAGACCCTGCGCATGCGGGCCCGTGACGCATCGGGTCAGCTGACTGCTTCGCAGAAAGCCCTCCTGGCCGCGGCCCTGGCCGCCACTGTGGTGGGGTTGATGCTGTTCGGTCAGCTGACACGGACGCGCGAGCTGGCGGTCCTCTACGCCGACCTGGATTCGGCCGATGCCGCCCAGGTCGTCGACTCCCTCGAGGCCCGGGGCATCGAGTACCAGTTGTCCGACGGCGGCCGCACCGTGCGGGTGCCCCGTGAACAGCTCTACGCCACCCGGCTCGACCTGAGTGCCGAAGGGATCCCCAACGGTAACGACGGCTGGGCAATCCTCGACAACCAGGGTCTGACCACCTCGGAGTTCGAGCAGCGGGTCGGCTACCAGCGGGCCCTCGAGGGCGAGCTGGGCCGCACGATCATGGAGCTCGACGGCATCTCGTCGGCCACGGTGCACCTGGTCATCCCTGAAGACGATCTCTTCGTCCGTGACGTGGTCGAGTCGAGCGCGTCGGTCCTGCTTCAGGCCGCCCCCGGGCGCCTGCCCGACGAGGGTCAGGTGCAGGCCATCGTCAATCTCGTGTCATCGGCCGTCGAGGGTCTCACCCCTGAAGCGGTGAGTGTCGCCGACACCACCGGCCTGGTCCTGGCTGCTCCCGGTCAGGACCTGGCCGGTGCCGGCCTCGAGACCTCTCACCGGCGGACGGCTTCCTTCGAGCGGGAGCTGGCCGCATCGATCGAACGGATGCTCACCCCGGTCGTAGGCCCCGGCCACGCGGTGGTGACGGTCAACGCCGACCTCGACTACGACGAGGTCGTCACCACCACCGAGACCTACGAGGATCTTCAGGAGGGTGAGGAAGCGACGGCCTTGATCCAGTCGACCCGCCTCGAGGAGTACTGGGGAGTCGACGGGGCTGCCAACGCCGGCGTCCTGGGCGCCGAGGAGCTTCCTGTCGATGATGCCGAGACCCTCGATGCCGAAGGTCTGACCTATCGGCTCGCCGAGGATCAGACCGAATACGGAATCGACCGTGTTGTGACCAGTGTCGAGAAGGCGCCGGGCACGGTCAGCAATCTCTCGGTCGCCGTTGTGCTGGACGACGCGGCGATCGATGCAGCTCAGGCGAGCGAGGTGGAATCGTTGGTGGCTGCCGCGGCAGGGATCGATCCGGGACGGGGTGATTCGCTGGCTGTGAGCCTCATGACCTTCGACGAGGACATCGCGGCGGCGTTGGCCGCTCCGATCGAAGACGCTCTGGGTACCGGGGAAGGGATGGACCTGATCGGGCTCATCCGTACGGTCGGCTTGCTGCTCGTGACCCTCGTCGTGGTGATCATGGCTTGGCTGTCGCTCCGCAAGGGTCGCAAGCTCCGCCAGTCGTTGGGCACCGTTGATCTCCGTGAGCTCGACGAGGCGGCCGGGGCCATTGGCCCCGGTGTCGAGAGCCCGGCCCTGCCTGATCCGGAGCTCTTCACCGATCCCCTGAACGAGGTCGGTGACCTCATCGACCGTCAGCCCGACGAGGTGGCCCGCCTCCTCCGCGGCTGGTTGGGCGACCGCCGAGAGGTGACTCGATGAGGGCAGAGCAGGCCCGCCCGGCCGAGAGGGCAGAGCAGGCCCGCCCGGCCGAGAGGGCAGAGCAGTGACCGGGTTGGACCTCTTCAGTCAGGATGAGGCTCCGCCGCTGAAGGTCGAAGCACTCACAGGGCGCCAGAAGGCCGCAGTCCTCCTGGCCGCCATGGAACAGGAGCGTGCCGGCGCCATCCTCCAGAACCTGAAGCGGTCCGAAGTCACCAACCTCATGATGGAGGTGGCGAACCTCGGACCGATCCCGGTTGATGTCGCCACCCGCGTCCTCAACGAGTTCAACGACCTCAAGCAGCTGCCTTCCTTGCCCACTGGCGACTTCGAGCTGGCCCGCTCCCTCCTGGAGAACAGCCTCGGCTCCCGCGTGGCCAAGGAGATTCTCCGTCATGTCGACGACAGCATCCCCGAGGTCCCGTTCGCGGCCTTTGATGCCATGGACCCGGAGCTATTGGCCAAGGTCCTCGGCCCCGAACACCCCCAGATCACGGCCCTGGTCTTGTCCTACGTGCCGTCGGAGGTGGCCGCCGCGGTCCTGATCCGCCTCCCTGAGGATCGCAAGTCGCACGTCGGACTGAGGGTGGGAACCCTCGGCGCGGTTGTGCCCGATGCGGTGGTCCGGCTCGAGCAGGCGCTGACCCAGATCATGGCGCCCCGCATGCGTCACATGGACCTGGATGCCACGGGGGGCACCGATGCCCTGGTGGATCTTCTCAACAAGGTCGACAAGGGCACCTCCGGGAAGGTGTTCGAGGCTCTCGATGCCTATGACGAGGCCCTGGCCAACGAGATCCGGGCCCGGCTGTTCGTCTTCGACGACATCGTCATCCTGGGTGACCGGGACATCCAGCTCATCCTGCGCAGCGTCGACAACTCGTCGTTGCCGTTGGCCCTCAAGGGTGTCCGCGACGACGTGCGCGACAAGATCCTCGACAACCTGTCGAACCGGGCCCGCAAAAACCTGCTCGAGGAGATCGAACTCCTCGGCCAGGTCCGCATCGCCGATGTCGAGGACGCCCAGTCGGCTGTTCTCCAGGTGATCGCGGCACTCGAAGAATCCGGTGAATTGGTTATCAGTAGGGGAGGAGATGAATTTGTCGAATGACCAGGTGATCATCCGTGGCGACGGGGCGGCCGAGGCCGTCACCATCGTTCCCGGTGAAGGTCGGCTCACCAGCGCCCAGCGGCGCAATATCGCCTATCTGGAGCAGCAGGCGGCCGAGCGCGGCCATGCCGAGGGCTTCAAGAGGGGGATGGAGGAGGGCCATGAGCAGGGGCTCACGTCGTCTCGAGCCGAGGTGCATACCGCCCTCGACGGCCTGGATGCCGCTGCGGGCCAGCTCAAGGCCGAAGCCGAGAAGCTCCAGATCGAGATGGACGACAAGTTGCTCGACCTCGTTCTCGAGGTCGTCCAGGTGCTGCTCGACCGCGAGCTCGAAGTGGCCGAGCACCTGGGCAACGACGCCCTGCGTCGGGCCCTGAGGGTGGCGCCCCCCGTTGGCGACATCCGGGCTCGGCTCAACCCCATCGACCTGGCCGCCCTGGCCGGAGACGGTGATCCCGTCGATCCTCGTGTCGTCGAACTGGTTGCCGACCACTCGCTCGACCGAGGTGACTGCATGCTCGAGGTTGGCTCGACCCTGATCGACGCCCGCATCTCCACTGCCCTGGCCCGATTCCGCGAGGCCCTCCAGCCATGATCGTCGACCCCGAACGCCGGGTCCGGGCTCTCGCCGCTCTCGACCCGGTCCAGCTCGGCCGCCTGCACAGCGTGGTCGGCCTGCATGCCGAGATCGAGGGTCTCGACGCGGCCATCGGCGACCTCGTGCAGCTGGGTGACGACTCGACCGATCTGGCCGAGGTCATCTCCCTCCATGGTGGCCATTCGGTGGCTCTGCCCTACCGCGACGTGCACGGGCTGCGACCTGGAACCGCGGTGCGGACCGTTGGTGGTCCGCTCGAGGTGCCGGTCGGCGATGGGGTGCTCGGTCGGGTGCTCGACGGCCTCGGTCGTCCGATGGATGATGGCCCGCCCCTGCGGACCGGCCGGGTCTCGATGCGGCTGGCACCCCCCAATCCTCTGGATCGACCGCCGATCGATCGCCAGCTCCAGGTCGGAGTCCGTTCCATCGACGCCCTGATCCCGTGTGGCCGCGGCCAGCGGGTCGGCATCTTCGCCGGCTCGGGTGTGGGCAAGTCCAACCTGCTCTCGATGATGGTCAGGGGCTCCGATGCCGATGTGGCCGTGATCGCCCTCGTGGGAGAGCGCGGTCGAGAGGTCGTCGAGTTCATCGAACGCGACCTCGGACCCGAAGGGATGGCCAAGGCCGTGGTTGTGGTCGCCACCAGTGACACCCCGGCTCTGGTGCGTCGCAACGCGGCCCTCACCGCCACCCGGATTGCCGAGCACTTTCGCGACACCGGCAACGACGTCCTGCTCGTGATGGACTCGGTGACCCGGTTCGCCATGGCCCAGCGGGAGATCGGTCTCTCGGCAGGCGAGGTACCGGCCAGCCGGGGCTACACCCCGTCGGTCTTCGCTGCTCTGCCCCAGCTGCTGGAGCGGGCTGGCCGGACAGCAACCGGTTCGATAACCGCGTTCTACACAGTGCTCGTCGAGGGCGACGATCTCAACGACCCGGTCGCCGATGCGGCCCGGTCCATGCTCGACGGCCACATCGTGTTGTCCCGTGACATAGCCAATGCCGGTCGGTTCCCCGCCGTCGACGTTCTTCAGTCGGCCTCCCGGGTCGCCACTTCGGTACGAACTGGTGACCAGCTCGACCGGGCCAACAAGGTGCGCTCGATCCTGGCCACCTGGGAGGCGGCGCGTGACCTCGTCGAGGTGGGCGCCTACCAGCGAGGGAGTGACCCCGCGATCGACGAGGCCATCGAGCGCATGCCCTCGATCGCGCGGTTCCTCGTTCAGCCGTCGACCACGATCGTGCCCTCCGACGCCGCCGACGCCATGCTCTCGGACCTACTGAGCGTGCCGACCCCGGAGATCGATGCCGAAGCGGTGTTGCCCTCGGGCCCGCCGGTTCACATCGGGCCACCTGAGTGGGAGCAGCCGTCATGAGCCGGTTCGAACGCTTGGCCCGCCTCCGTCAGCGCCACGAGGACGAAGCGGCTGCCGCTATGGGACGGGCCGCCGCCAACGCCGATGCCATTGAACAGGGCTTGAACGAGCTCACCGATTCGGTGCGTGGCGTTCTCACTGACCGCGACGAGACGGGCTGGTCGCTCCGGTCCCGCGGTGCATTGACCGAGTCCTTCATCCATCATCGGCGCCAAGCCGAAGAGGCCCTGGACCAGGCCCGCGACGAGGCCGACACAGCCAGCGAGGCGTGGGTCTTGGCCCGCCGCAACCGCCGGTCGGTCGAGCGGCTGGGTGAGCGGGTCGAGGAGCGGGCCGAGAAGGAAGCACTTCGCCTCCGTCACCGTGAGCTCGATGACATCGTCGTGAACCGCTACGGGAGCAAACGATGAGTGCTCCCACGGCGGTCGACGCGACCGCGACGGCCGGCCTCCCGGCGTGGACCCCGTCCCGAAGCGTTGCTCCGAGCCGATCCAACGTATTCGCCGACCGTCTGGGCGATGCCATGGCCACTAGCGGAGTGGCGACCCCCGACTCCGGTCTTGGCACCCTGACGGTGGGGCGGATCATGGCCAAGGCCGCCTCCGCGCTGCCCGGCCTCCCCGGGCTGCCCTCCGGCATGACTTCGGCCGAGGTTGTGGCCCGCGCCCATCGCCACGTAGGGGTGAGTGTGCCTGTGGATGCCTCGGTCCAGAGGGGCCTCGGGGTCCCGGTGGAGTCTCTCGATGAGGCCCGGGCCGGCGACGTGCTCCTGCTGGGCGGCGACGTGGCCGTGTACCTGGGCCACGGTCAGATGGTCTCGGTTCCCGAGGGGGAACGACACCCGGCGGTTACCACTGTTGACCCGGGGCAGATCGTGGGCGTGCGCCGCTTGGTGACCGACGCCCCCTCTGTTTCCCCGCTCACCGTCGCCGGTGGCGGCCAGATGGCACCTCGACCGGCCTCGGTATCGGCCTCGCCGGTCGATCCAGGCCCCATCCGCCGGGCTGCGGCCCCCTACTCGGGTCTGCTCGCGACCGCCGGTCGACAGCATCAGCTCGACCCGGCCCTGCTCACCGCGGTGGCGTCGGTCGAGTCTGCCTTCGACCCGTCGGCGGTGAGTTCCGCGGGCGCTCAGGGTCTCATGCAGTTCATGCCCGCCACTGCGGCCTCGTTCGGTATCGACCCACTCGATCCCGCTCAGGCCATCGACGGTGCGGGCGCCTACCTCCGCCAGCTTCTCGACCAGTTCGGCTCTCTCGAACTGGCACTGGCGGGCTACAACGCGGGCCCCGGCGCCGTGACTCGTTCCGGGGGGATCCCCCCCTACGCCGAGACCCGCTCATACGTGACCAAAGTTCTCGACACCTACGAGGTGCTCCGATGAAGACCCCTCCCATCATTCCCTTCCTGCCCAGCGCTCCCCCGGGCGCCGAGTCGGGCCAGTCGGCCCCGCGCTTCGATCCGGGGTTCGCCGAGACCCTCGACCGGCACCGTCAGATGCCGGGGCCGAGTCGACCGGTGGCAGCTGAGTCCCATCGGTCGGTTGAGCCCCATCGGGCCGAACGCCGACCAGAACCGGAACGCTCCCGCGAGGCGAATCACCGCCCCGAGCCCGAGAGGTCCGGCCGGCCCGAGCGCCGCGACCGGCCCGAGACGGCCGAGCGGAGCGAAGTCGAAGACCGCAACACGGTCGACCGGTTGGATGACACCGACGGGGGCCAGGATGGGCCCGGCGAAGCCGACACCGAGGTCACGACAGAGGATGGCGAGGCCACCGACACCACCGAGCGGCCAGCCGAGGGCGACCAGGCAGTCGAGCTGGCCCTGGGCACCAACCCAGCCATGCTGTCGGCTCTGGTCGCGGCCGGCGCTGAACAGAACGGCGAGAGTAGAGGAGACCTGGAAGTCGCGGCCGAGCCGGCCGTGGACCCTTCCCTTGAAGAGGTAGAGGTCGGCGATGAGCAGGTGATCGATGGGGATGGCCTGGTCCTCGATGGTGGGAACCGGGCGACAACCGATCTGACGGCCGACGCCGAGGCCACCCTGGCCACCGAAGCTGCGCAGGCCAGCCCGCCCGCCGGAGCTACGAAGCCGGGCGACAAGGCCACCCCGCTCGACGGCTCGGTACCCGAGGCTGATCCGGACGCTCAGGTCGTGGCCGGTCCGACAATCGACCTGACGGCCGATGCTTTGGCGGCTGAGGCCGAGACCGACCCAACAGCCCCAACCCTGGTGGCCGGCATCAACCGTCCACTCGAAAGGGGCCCGGCCTCCAGTCCGGCCGGGCCGTCGGTGGTCGCCCCCGTGGTGGCGTCGACCACGACCACTGTTGGAGCCGCTTCGGTCGCCACCGCGGTGCCGGGCGCCACGGCGGCATCGGCGGCAACCGGAACCACCGCATGGGAACAGGTCAGTGCCTCGATCGCATCAACCGTGCGCACCCTCCAGGACGGCAGCCATCGGCTCCTCCTGCGTCTTCACCCCGAAGAGCTGGGTTCGGTCGTGCTGGAGCTGACGGTCAGCGGTGAGAGGGTGGATGTCCGTCTGCTGGCCCAGCAGGTTGGCACCCGCGATCTCCTCAACCAAACGGCCGACGAACTCCGTCAGGACCTCGGCCAGAACGGTCTGAGCCTGGGGTCGATGGATGTCGACCTCGAGCGGGGTCCCGAATCCGACTCGGCCGACGAAGAGACCACCACATCCGGTTCCGCCGGCTCTGGTGACGGGGCTGGCTCCGTTTCCGGCCGGTCAGGCCTCCCCCAATCCGGAGTCCGCCGATCCGACTCGTCCCTCGACCTCGATCTCTGATCGGAGCCCACCATGCCTGAACCCATCTCCGCCATCCCCGACTACGCCCTCCCGGTGTCGACCCAGGCGCCAGGGAACCAGGAGCTCGATCGCGACGCGTTCCTGAAGCTCCTGGTGACCCAGCTCCAGCACCAGGATCCCCTCAACCCGTCGAGCCCCGACGAGTTCGTGGCCCAGACCGCCCAGTTCGCCACGGTGGAGAATCTCGAGGAGCTCGTCGCCCAGGTCACGGCATCGTCGCTGGCCACGGCCCTGTCCACCGGGAGCTCGCTCATTGGCCGGGAGGTCACCTGGTTGGCCTCAACCGGGGCCGAGCGTACCGCCGCCGTTCACAGCGCGGAGATGCTCGAGGGTGAGCTCTTCCTTCGCACCGATGAGGGCTCGTTCGTCCTCGGCCAGATCCTGTCGGTGGGCGAACCCGCCCCCGCCACCTGATTCACCCACCTCAGACCGTCACCTCCGAACAGAGAAGAGAAGCAGATGATTCGATCGATGTACGCAGCAGTATCCGGCCTCCGGGCCCACCAGAACATGATGGATGTGGTTGGTAACAACATCTCCAACGTCAACACCACCGGTTTCAAGCGCAGCAGCATCATCTTCCAGGACATCCTGAGCCAGACCCTGCAGGGGGCTTCGGAGCCCCAGAGTGGGTTCGGTGGCACCAACCCGATGCAGATCGGTCTCGGTACCAAGGTGGCGGCTATCACCCCCTCTCTGTCCCAGGGCGCGCTCCAGCGCACGGGCCGTCCTCTCGATGTCGCCATCGAGGGTGATGGGTTCTTCGTTATCAGTCAGGGTGGCGAGAGCCTGTTCACCCGGGCCGGAGCGTTCTACGTGGATGAGGCTGGCAATGTCGTGACTCCGGCCGGTGGTCGGATCCAGGGCTGGGGTGCTACAGCCGCCGGTGGTGTCGACACCACGACCCCTCCGGGGAACCTGCTGCTCCCCGTCGGTGACCTCATCCCGCCGTCCACGACGACGTCGGTGACCCTGGGCGGAAACCTGGGGGCCAACGAGGACGTGGGCACCGTCGAGCGCGCCGGCGTCGACATCTATGACAGCCAGGGTTCGCCGGTCACGATCGACATCGCCTTCACCAAGACCGCAACCAACGAGTGGACCGTTTCAGCCACCTACGGCGACCCTTCCGTGGCCATCGCCCTCACTGACAATGTGGTGACCTTCGACACCGAGGGCGAGATTGTCAGCCCAATTGACTTCGAGATCGACGCCGCGGCGGGCGCGGTTCTCGGTGTCGGTGCGTTCGTGCTCGGTCTGGGAGCGTCGACCGATGCCCGCAAGGTCACCCAGTACGGTGAGGTGACCTCGGTGTCGGTCATCACCCAGGATGGTTCAGCCACCGGTGCGCTCCAGTCGTTGTCCGTCGGTCAGGACGGGGTCATGATCGGTGCCTACTCCAACGGTCGGGTCCAGCCCATCGGCCAGCTGGCGGTGGCGATCTTCGCCAACGCCGAAGGTATGGAACGGGTCACCGGTACGAACTTCCGGCAGACCCCCAACTCGGGCCTGCCCCAGATCGGCCCGTCGGGTAACGGAGGCCGGGGCATCATCGCCTCGGGTTCCCTCGAGATGGCCAATGTCGACCTGGCCGAGGAGTTCACCCAGCTCATCGTTTCGCAGCGTGGGTTCCAGGCGAACTCCCGGGTGGTGACGGCCTCGGACGAGCTCCTCCAGGAGATCGTCAATCTGAAGCGATGATCCGTCGGTCTCCCCTCTGACGCCTCATGGCCCAGTTTGATCAGTCGACACTGGTCTTCGAAGAGGAAGAACCCCGGCCGTAACCGGCTCGGGGTATACCCCTACACCGAGAGCAACCCAACACAGGTGAGGCAATGAGCGACACGCCAACGATCATCCCCCTCGACCAGCTTGCAGCAGATCCTGACTCCCTTCCCAGCCCTGCTGGAGTGGCGGTCGAGGTTCTCCGGATCATCGAAGATCCTGACGCCGGCTTGGCTGATCTCGAACGGACCATCTTGGCCGACCCGGCTCTGACGGCCCGCATCCTCAAGACCGTGAACTCGGGCATGTTCGGGGTGAGCAAGGAGGTGTCCTCGATCCAGCGGGCATCCATGCTGCTCGGACTCCGGTCCATCCGGCTCATGGCCCTCTCGTTCACGCTGACCGACGCGATGCCCCGTAGTGGTATGCGCGCCGCGTTCAGCTACCCGCGGTTCTGGCGGCGAGCCATCGTCGGAGCGGTGTTGGCCCGCCGTCTGGCTCTACGGATCGCGCCAGAGCTCGCCGACGACGCCTATATCGCCGGCCTGCTCGGCCACCTCGGCCGCACCGTGCTCGCTGAACGGATGACCGTGGCCTACTCCGCGGTCTGCACCGAAGACACCCCGTGGCCCTCTGCTCTGCAAGAGACCGAGATCCTCGGGTACTCCAGCGATGAACTGTCGGCCCGCCTGCTCGATGGCTGGTCTCTGCCCCCCGGAATCGGCCGGGCTCTGGCCCTGCGCGATCTACCCCGCAACGCAATCGGAGACGACCGCCTGGCCCGGATCCTGCACTGTTCGCTCGCGGGTGAGGCCCTCCTTGACCCCGAGGGAGACGGTCTGGGTCTCGAAGAGTACGAGCTGTCAGGCCAGGAGCTGCTGGGGATCGAGCCCGAGGTCCTGGACCAGTTGATCTCCGACGCGGAGCAGGAGATCCACGACATGGCCGGCCTCCTCGATGTCGACATGGCCGGATTCTCCACCGAGGATCTCCTGACCCGAGCCCGCAGTCGCCTGGTTGACATCAGCCTGCTGAGCCTCCACGAGGAGTCAGTTCGGGCCCAGGACCTCGAGATTGAGAACCGACGCCTGGAAAGCGAAGCCCGCACTGATGCCCTCACCGGGCTGGCCAACCGCGGTGCCTTCGACGAGACGCTCGAACGGCTCATCGAGGAACGGCTGGCCAACGACATCCCTCGCCGGCTCGGCCTGCTCATGTTCGACATCGATCACTTCAAGCGAATCAACGACACCTACGGCCATCAGGCTGGTGACGCCATCCTGACCGCTCTCGGGAAGTTGCTCGATGGGTTCGGCCGCGCCGACGATCTCGCCGCCCGGTACGGAGGCGAGGAGTTCGTCGTGGTGTTCCCCCAGATCACCACCACGGAGGCCTACCTCGTGGCCGAGCGGTTGCGAGATCAGATCGGTGAGATGGTCGCCGATACTCCGGCCGGACCTCTGCGCATCACCGTGAGTGCGGGTGTGGCCACCCTGGCGGATCCCCGTCTGGGGGCCAAGCGGCTCATTTCCCTGGCCGATGGCGCCCTCTACCGGTCCAAGAACGAGGGTCGGAACCGGACCACGGTCGACGAGGGCTGATACCTCTCGGCCGTATGAGCCGGAGGGGACCGCTGGTTTCTGCCCACCTGTTTCGACACGCGGGCTGTTTTGAGATCAGTGGGTTCCCCTGCTCCCCGGCCCGTCGAGTGGTTGGTTGATCACCAGACGTGATGTCGCGGTCCCCAAAAAGGCCCTGTTCGGCGCGAATACCGCGTCGAGTGATTGGCTAGCCACCCACCGGGACTAATGCAAGTCGGTGTGCCTGTGATGGTGGACCATTGTCGACCGGGCTTGCGTACGGCCGTGAGTCCCGATGAGGATGCATACGTAATCGAACCGCAACATCGACGACCCGGTGCCCCTGGTCGTCGAGCATCGAGCAGGGAGGAAGCACCGTGAGCCAGACCTCGACAGATCTCGACCTCGACGCCGACACTCTCCTGAGACGTTTGGTGGCGGCCCGGCCGGCGCCGACGTCCGAGGTGTCTGTCCCGTCGCCCCCGATCTTCGAGCCGGTCACCACCCCACCTGGTGTTGCCCGGCCCCTCACCCTGCGCGAGCTGGCGCTGGGAGCGGCAGGAGCCTGCCTTGGCGGTGTGCTCGTGGCAACGAGCCTGGCCGTCGTTCTCGCCGGGGTATGGGCTGCTTTCGCCGGCTCCGAGATCCTGTTCTGGAATTGGTCGGAGCCGGCCCCGCTCCCCGGTGTGGCTCTCATCGCGATTGGTCTTCCGGTCGCGGTCTATGTGGCCTGCACGATCTGGCTGTGCATTCTGTTCCTTCCCCTGCTGACCTTCAGAATGGTACGGGGCCTGCTCGACCACTCCTGAGCTGCACCCGGTCGGGCGTTCGGCCAGACTGGGCGCCATGGGGGACACCGGCGCCGTCTGGCGCATACATGCGGTCCGCTACGCCACCGTGAGCGAGCGTTTCCGCCACCAGAACTTCATCATGAGCGATGACATCCATGAACGGATGCCACTCGACTTCTTCGTCTGGGCGATTGTCGACGACGAACGGTCCATCGTGGTCGACACCGGATTCGGACCTGATGAGGCCGAGCGCCGAGGCCGAGATCTGCTGCGCACCCCGGCCGAGGCACTGGCCGAGGTGGGAGTGGATGCGGCGGCCGTCGACGATGTGGTGATCACCCATCTCCACTACGACCACGCCGGCACCACCGCCGAATTCCCCCGGGCCCGGTTCCATCTCCAGGATCGCGAGATCGCCTACGCAACCGGTCGCCACATGCCCGAAAAGTCGTTCGGCCATGCCTACTCGGTGGACCATGTGGTCGACATGGTCCGCCATGTCCATGGCAACCGGGTGGTGTTCCACGACGGTGACGCCGACATCGCTCCGGGGGTCAGCCTCCACCACATCGGAGGCCACACCGACGGCCTCCAGTCGGTTCGGGTGGCTACCGGACGGGGCTCGGTGGTGCTGGCCTCGGATGCCGCCCACTTCTACGCCAACCTGTTCGACCGCTCACCGTTCCCGATCGTGTTCGATGTGGCCGCCATGGTGGCCGGCTGGGACCGGGTGCGCGGGTTGGCCGAATCGGACGACCACGTGATTCCCGGCCACGATCCCCAGGTGCTCGAGCTCTACCCCCGATCCGTCGAGGGCTTCGCTGAGGCCGTTCGGGTCGATCTGGCCCCAGGCGGACCACCATCATGACCATCGGCTTCATCGGGGTCGGGGTCATGGGCGAGCCCATGTGCCGCAACCTGATCACCAGGTCGGCCGAGACAGTCCTGGTGTTCGACCGGGTGCCCGAACCGGTAGACCGTCTCGTCACGGTGGGGGCCGAGGCCGCGGCGTCGATCGCGGAGGTCGGAGAGCGGTGCGAGGTGGTACTCCTGTCTCTGCCCGGCGGCCCGGAGCTCGAAGCGGTGGCCGCCGATCTGGTGGCGGCCATGGGCGGAGGATCGGTGGTTGTCGACCTGACCACCGCGCCGGTCGACCTCACTCGTCGGCTGGCCGGCCAGGCCCGAGAGCGGGGTGTTGGCTGGGTCGACGCCCCGGTGGCCCGGACGCGAGAAGCCGCAGAAGCCGGGACCCTGGCCGTCATGGTGGGGGGCGACGAGGCGGTCATCGAACGGGTTCGTCCCTTGTTGGCCACCTTTGGTACCGACATCAGCGTGTGCGGGCCGGTGGGTTGCGGCCAGATCGCCAAGATTCTCAACAACTATGTGCTGTTCCAGAACGTGGTGGCCCTGGGCGAGGCCATCACCATCGCCCGCCGCAGTGGCATGGACCCGGCCCGCCTGATCGAGGTCATCGGCACTGGTTCGGGTGACAGCTTCGCCCTACGCAACCACGCCACCAGGGCGATGCTGCCCGGCGACTTCCCGCTGAAGGCCTTCTCGGCTGACTATGCCCGAAAGGACCTGTCCTACGGCCTCCAGCTGGCGGCCGAGGCCGGTGTCGAAGTGCCGGGGGCCGAGCTGGCCGATCGCCTCCTGAAAGCCGCGTCCGATGCCGGCCACGGCGACGAGTACTGGCCCACCCTCCTGAGGATCATCGATACTTGATCCCGCCCGGAGGCGGTTTCAAGAACCGGCCCGGTAGGTCCAGTGCCAGGGTTCTCGGGGGACGTCTTCGACGAAGCCGTAGCGCCAGCCGTTCTCACTCATCCAGGCCTGAGCCGACTCGTCCAGGTCGAGGTCGAGTGACAGGCCCCAGCCGTGGTTGCTGTGACCCGGTTCGGCCGCCAGACCCCCCTGGTTGTAGAGGCCCTTGGAGGCGGCGAGTGTCTCCTGCTCGTCGTGGGTCCGATAGGTGTCGGTAATGCCGATGTGGATGCCCTCAGAGGCGGCATCGGCCCGGAGCTGGCGGAAGGCGCTTGCCGCGGGGGCCCACAGGCGGTGGTCGCCCTCGCCGATCGGAACCAGAGCATGGTCGGGTATGTGGCCGTTGCCGTAGACGGCGAACTCGGGGGGTGGCTCGACCGGCCCATATTCGCCGGGTGCCAACCGGGGGGCGGGGGTCACGCCGGTGGTGGCGGTGGCCCACTGGCCGGCCACACCGGCGGCACTGGGGTAGCCGAAGGCCGACGGGTTGAGCTGGCCGATCGGACCGAATCCGTTCAGGCCGGAAGTCTGGTTGCCGCCGGCGTAGTCCATGAGCTGGAGCTGATTGCTCAGCTGGCTGGCGAAGGTTTGGCCGTTGGTGGCCGGCGTGGGGCCGAACCGGGCCTCGATCGTCGCGATCCGGCTCTCGATGTCGGCGACGCCGGCCGGGATGGGAGACAGCTCACTCACCCCTCCAGTCTCGACCGGCCCCCACGCGCCTTTAGGGCTCGACCACTACTGTTCGCCCCATGAGCGACGCCATCAACCCCTTCACCATCGCGGTCCCCGACGACGTTCTCGACGATCTCCGCCGCCGCCTTCACGGCACCCGGTGGCCTGAGGCCGAGCTGGTCGACGACTGGAGCCAGGGTGCCCCGCTGGCATGGATTCAGGACATGTGTTCCTACTGGGCCGACGAGTACGACTGGCGGGCCCGCGAGGCAGGGCTCAACCGGTTCGATCAGTTCACCACCGAGATCGACGGCATCGACGTCCACTTCATCCACCAGCGCTCACCCCACCCCGAGGCCGTGCCCCTGCTCATCACCCACGGGTGGCCCGGCTCGGTGGTCGAGTTCCACAAGGTCATCGAGCCTCTGGTCGATCCGGTGGCCCACGGGGGCGCCGCCGCCGATGCCTTCCACGTGATCTGCCCCTCGCTGCCGGGGTTCGGGTTCTCCAGCAAACCCACCGCCACCGGTGTCGGGGTCGAGGCCATCGCCCGGATGTGGTCCCAGCTGATGGCCCGCCTCGGGTACGACCGCTACTTCGCCCAGGGCGGCGACTGGGGCTCAGCGGTCACCAGCTCGATCGGGTGGCAGGACCCCGACCACTGCGCCGGCATCCACATCACCCTGGCCATGGGCACCCAACCCAAGGTCTGCGATGACCCCTCCGAGGCCGAGAAGGCCGCCTTGGCCGGCGCCGCCTACTACCGCGACTGGGACTCCGGCTACTCGACCCAGCAGAAGACCCGACCCCAGACGGTCGGGTACGGCCTGGTCGACTCGCCGGCCGGCCAGGCGGCCTGGATCCTCGAGAAGTTCTGGGCCTGGACCGACTGTGACGGTCACCCCGAGAACGTGCTCGGCCGCGACGAGCTCCTCGACAATGTGATGTTGTACTGGGTCACCGAGACCGGCGCCTCGTCGGCCCGCATCTACTGGGAGAGCTTCGGCAGCATCGAGAAGGAGCCGGTTGCCATTCCCACGGGTGTGGCCGCGTACCCCAAGGAGATCGTGCGCCCCATCAAGCATTGGATGGAGGCCGACTACACCGACATTCGCCACTTCGCCGAGATGAGCAAGGGGGGCCACTTCGCGGCCTTCGAGCAGCCCGGCCTCTTCGTCGACGATCTCCGGACCTACTACCGCCTCATCCGCTGACTCACCGGGCCAATTGGCCTGGCCTACCATTCCCCGATGGTTCGACGGCGGGTACGCCTCCTTCACACCTCTGACATCCATGTGGCCGGCTACGCACCCACGTCGGAGGCTCCTCATCTCGATCAGTGTCTGTGTGACCTGCTTGCCATCGAGCAGCTGGGCCATGACCACGAGGTCGACGGTGTGATCATCGCCGGTGATCTGTTCGATCACGCCCGGGTCGAAGAAGACCTCGTCACCGCGGTCTTCGCCCAGCTCGACAAGCTACCGGGCGAGGTCATTCTCCTGGTCGGCAACCATGATGCCCACGACGACCGATCGATCTACCTTCGGTACGAGCATGTGGTCCAGTCATCCTCGGTGCGGTTCGTCGACGACCACGCCGGGGCCGAGTCGCGGATGCTCGACGGGGCCATCCACCTCTGGGGTCGGGCGATGACCGAGCACTCGTCTGCGTACCGCCCTCTCCACGGGGTCGCCCCGCGCCCGGCCGACGACGTGTGGTACCTCGTCATGGGTCACGGCCATCACATCGGGCCCGGCCGAGCCGAGGACCAACACCGGTCGTCGATAATCACCAACGACGACGTACGCGCCACCGGTGCCGACTATGTGGCCTTGGGGCATCACCATGTCACCTCCGACGTGTCGATGGGCGGGGTCACGGCGTGGTATTCCGGGGCGCCCAGCGGCTACGGCGGTGGTCAGGCCCTGGTCGTAGACCTCTGCCCCACCGATGGGGTGTCGGTCACCCAGGTCGCGGTCGAGCACCCTGGCGATGGCTGCGCCTGAGCGGGCTGCTACCCGAGGCCGGAGCTGAGCCAGTCAGCGGGCAGGGTGCCGCGGCGGGCAATGACCACCAAGCGGCTCGGCGCCCCTTCGGGCCACCCACCTTGGACGACGATCGACTGACGGGCGCCCACCACCTGCACGACCTTGCGGTTCTCGGGGTCAGAACTCAGGCGGACGATGCCCTTGAGACGGATCACCGAGTCGTCGCGGGAATCGAGCAGGGCCGCCAGCCGGGCATCGTCGACGGGGTCGGTTGACGACCAGCTCTGGGTGTCGAACAGCTCGTCCGCGTGGGGAGCCGGGCCTGGGTCGACCTCCCGTTCGGGTGAAGCGGTGCCGAACAGAGCGGTGAACGGCACGGCTCCTCCGACGGCCTCGATGACCGGTACCCCTGGGGCCACATCGCCGAGCCAGTGGTGGAGCTCTTGGGCCCGCGCCGCGTCGATCAGATCGACCTTGGTCAACACCAGCAGGTCGGCCCCTACCAACTGGCCGAGAATCGTGTCACCGACGTACCGGTCGGTGCTGCGGGCCCGGATGGTCTCGGTGTCGGCCAGCACTATCACCCCATCGAGCCGAAACCCGGGGGTGTGGCCGTAGGCGGCGACGGTGGCCGGTAGAGCCACGCCGCTGGTCTCGACCAGGAGTCGGGGGGGAGGATCGTCGAGCTCTCTCAGCCGGGTGAGTGCTCCCGCGAAACCGTCGACCAGGCTGCAGCAGATGCACCCATTGGCCAGGGTGATCATGTCGTCGCCGGTGGTCTCGATGAGGTCCTCATCGATGTTGAGGGCCCCGAAATCATTGACCAGGACGGCCACCCGCTCGGCGGTATGACGCAGCACTTGGTTGAGCAGTGTTGTCTTTCCCGCACCGAGGTAGCCGCCGATGACGGTCAGGGCGATCGGGTCGGACATGGTTGCCAACTCCTCACCCCCCGCTGGCGGCCTCGAAGGGGACGCCGCCCAGGACGGTACCCCAGACCCCGATGTCCTTGATGGTCCGGGGGTCGACCTCGAGGGGGTCGTCATCGAGGACGGCGAAGTCGGCGAGCTTCCCGGCCTCGATGCTGCCCAGGTCGTGGTCGAGCTTGAGCTGATGGGCGCCGCCGATGGTGATCGACTCGAGGGCGGCCAGAGCCGGGATGCGTTCGTTGGGACCCAGCACATCCCCCGACGCGGTGAGTCGGTTGATCGCAGACCAGGCGGTGTGGAGGTGGCCCATCGGGGTGATCGGGGCGTCGGAGTGGATCGAGAACGACACCCCTTCGCGAAGCGCGGTGGCGCAGGCGTCCATGCGGGCGGCCCGCTCGGGGCCCACGGTGAAGTCGCGGTGTTGGTCGCCCCAGTAGAAGATGTGATTGGCGAAGATGTTGGCGCACATGCCCAGGGCGGCCATACGGCGGTACTGGGCGGGGGTGGTGAGCTGGCAGTGCTGGACGGTGTGGCGGTGGTCCCAACGGGGGTGACGCTCGAGTGACTGCTCGACCGCATCGATGAACACCTCGGCGGCCTCGTCGCCGTTGCAGTGGCAGTGCACGGTGAGGCCAGCGTCATGGAAGGCACCCACGATTTCCGGCATCTGGTCGGGTGGCACCAGCCACAGGCCGTTACCAGGATGGCCTTCGGGGGGGTTGTAGTAGTGGGGCCACGTCACGCGTGCGGTGAACCCCTGGATCGAGCCGTCGAGCACGATCTTGACCAGACCGAAGCGGAGCTTCTCGGTGCCGGTGGCCTGGAGCTCGAGAGTGCGCTGGGCGAGATCGGACAGAGTCGAGCGGGACCCGAAGCCCGCGCCCATGGTGGCCACCATCACTCGGGTGGGGAAGCCGGGATCATCGGTGACTCGGCGCCATTGGTCGATGCGGTCCTGGTTGTCGACTGGTGTGGTGCCCAGATCGGTAACGAGCGTTGTGCCGCAGTTCCGGGCCTCATTGCCGTAGTTCCAGATGGCTTCCTCGGTACCCATGGCAATGCTGATCTCGCGGTAGGCGTTGCCGCCCAGCATCATGGCCGCGGGTTCCTGGAGCTCGCCGTTGGGTTGACCGTCGGCGCCGCGGGCCACACCGGGGGTGGGTGTGTCGACGGTGATGCTCTCCAGCTCCATGAGGGCGGAGTTGACCGTCGCCAGGTGACCGCTGGCGTGGTACACGAAGATCGGTCTGCGGTCCGAGACCCGGTCGAGGTGGGTAGCCACCATCCGCTCACCCGGGAAGTAGATGGGGTCGAGGCCCCACGCCACAAGGGGCTGGTGGGGGTCGTCGAGGGTGGCCTCGACCCCGGCCAGGCGGTCGACCACGGAGTCGATGTCCTGGCAGCCCTTCCAGAGCTTGCCGTCGGGGCCTTTGCGGTCGAAGTAGCCGACATAGGTGTACTGCCACACCCCGCCGGTCATCACATGGGTATGGGCCTCGACGAAACCGGGGGTCAGCACATGGTCGCGGAAGCGGTCGTCGATGGTGTGGTCACCCCAGGTCGTGAGGTCGTGGATGCTGCCCACCCCGAGAATGCGGGATGCCCTCACCGCCACCGCCTCGGCGAACGGGAAGGCCCGGTTCATGGTGATGATCTGGCGGGCGGGGTAGATGGTGATGGCATCGGCCATGTCGGTCTCCTGAATGGTGACATCGAGGGGGTGGCTCGGCCACGGTTGTGGTCTCGCGTTGGCTATGGCCCCACGGGACCAGTCCGGTCAGCGGGTCGACCGCCGGCCCCGGGTCATGTTGTGGGCCTCGCAGATCCCGACGTAGGTGACCATCAGGTCGGACTCTTCACGGTTGAACAACCCGAACGCGTAGTCCGGGGGATCAAGGAGTCTCATCCACGCGACCATGCTCGGTCAACGATGACCCCAGGAGCAGGGTCGAAAGTCCCCCCATGATCCCGCCCCGCATCGGGTCTTCAGAGGGTGCGAATGAGCTAGTCGACCTCGCGGATCAGGCCCTCCTGGGCGATGGTGGCGAGGTGGTCGCCTGTCGCATCGAAGACGTGCCCGGTGGACAGGCCCCGGGTCCGGAGGATGCCGTGGCCGTCCATGTCGAGAAGCACCCAATCGTCGGCGCGGGCGGGGCGATGGAACCACATGGCGTGGTCGAGGCTGGCGGTCATGTAGGTCGACTCCCACTCGCCCTCGGGAGGGATGCCCCGGGGGTGTGAAGTAGCCACCGCGTCCATGGCGTTGGTGTCGCTGATGTAGGCCAACGCACAAGCGTGGAGTCGGGGGTCGTCGCCCAGCTCGCCGGGGAAGCGTGACCACACCAGCGATCGGGGGCCCTCGATGGGAACGTCGTAGCGGTCGACGCCCGAACCCTCACGGTAGGCGGTGACCGTGCCGGGGTCGGGGGCGTCGGAGGGGTAGTCGGCGGTCTGGGTCTCGACCCCCTCCTCGAACCGCTGGAAGGAGCACGACAGGATCAGGATGGCCCCGCCGCTCTGGCGGGCGGCGACCCGGCGGGTGGTGAACGACCGGCCGTTGCGGACCCGGTCGACCTCGTAGCGCACCGGCTCGTTGGGGTCGCCACCGAGGATGAAGTAGCCGTGCAGGGAGTGGATGCTGTGCTCGGGTACCACCGTCTGGGTGGCGGCCCAGAGGGCCTGGGCGATGACCAGGCCTCCGTAGATTCGGCCCCACGGATACTCGGGGCTCTCACCCACCCAGACGTCGGGGCCGTGGGCCTCGAGCTCGAAGACCCGGCTGACATCGGCAGGGATACGGTCGGTTTCGGTCACGAAACGACGCTATCGATCCGTCGGGTGTTTACAGCCGCTCCACTGACCAGCTCACCGGCTCGCCCTGCTCGTAGGGCATGATCCCGTGGAAGGCCCGAGGGTCGTCGTCGAACACCAGGGGAACGAACCAGCGGTCGCCGGCCCACGAGGGTAGGTCGGCCCGGCTGCGCTCGGCAGGGTCGTCGGAGCAGGCGGCCAGGAGCCGGGAACGTGCAACCCAGTGGAGGGTGCCCTCCTCGTTGGTGGTGTGAGGTTCACCGGCCCAGCGGTGGGCCCGGAAGATGAAACCCAGCCAGTCCTCGCCGTTGGGGCCGAACCCGGGCCAGCTGACCGTGCCCCGCAGGGTCAGCTCGGTGAGCTCGAGGCCGGCCTCTTCGTGAGCCTCTCGCCGACAGCTCGACACGACATCCTCGTCGGCTTCCAGCTTGCCACCGAGCCCGTTGTACTTGCCGAGGTGCTCGTCGTCGGCCCGGGCGTTGCGGTGAACGAGCAGGACCCGGTCGGTGTCACGGTCCCAGATGTAGACGAGGGTCCCGACGATCGGGGTGTAGGGAGCAGCCACGGAGCTCGGTCTCTTCGGTTCGCCTTCGGGCTCGCGCCGTGCGGCTCGGTCTCTTCGGTTCGCCTTCGGGCTCGCGCCGTGCGGCTCAGTCGTCGAGGGTACCGAGGATGAGCTCGACATCGGTGATGGTCGTTCGGGGGTTGATGAAACAGAACCGGAGGGCCGGCCCCTCGTGGGTCCCGGTGGGAACCACGAAGGCGAGACCGCGGCGCAGGATCCGATCGGACCAGGCGTCGTAGGCGGCCTTCTGCCATCCCCGCCGCCGGAAGGCCACCACCGACAGCTCGGGCTCGTGGACCAGTTCGAGATCAGGGTGGGCACGGACGAGTGCCGCGGTATCGCGGGCGAGGGTCAGGGCCTGCTCGATGGCATCGCGATAGGCCTGTACTCCGTGGGTGGCCAGGGAGAACCAGAAGGGAACGCCGCGGGCCCGACGACTGAGGTGGTGGGCGAAGTCGCTGGGGTTCCACTCGCCAGTCGTCAACACATCGAGATAGCCAGCCTGCTGGGTGTGGGCGGAGCGGGCCGCGTCGGGGTCGCGATAGAGAAGTGCGCACGAGTCGAAGGGGGCGAACAGCCACTTGTGGGGGTCGACGATGAAGCTGTCGGCCCGCTCGATGCCGGCGAACCGGGGCCGGGCACTGGGGGCCAGAAGAGCTGCCCCACCGTAGGCCCCGTCGACGTGGAACCACAGATCGTGGTCGGCGCACGTCTCGGCCACCCCGGCAAGGTCGTCGACCACGCCGAGGTTGGTGGTGCCCCCGGTGGCCACGACCGCGAAGATCCCGTCGCGGGTTTCGTCGTCGAGCTCTTCGAGGCGGGCCCGTACGGCCGCGCCAGTGAGGCGGGCATTGGCGTCGACCGGCACGTCGATGATGTCGCAGTCCATGACGTCGGCGGCGGCCTGGATCGACGAATGGGCCTCGGCCGAGCCGACGATGGACCATCGGTGGGGCCGGCTCTGACCCTGCTCGGTTCGCCCGGCCCGGGCCCGATGACGGGCGGCGACCAGGGCCGACAGGTTCCCGGCCGTCCCCCCGGATACGAAGACTCCGCCGGCCCCGTCGGGGAAGCCGATCTCGTCGGCCAGGAATCGGAGCGCGACGTTCTCGGCGTACACCGCGCCCGCTCCCTCCATCCACGAGCCGGCGTAGATCGACGAGGCGCCGACGATGAGATCGGCGAGTACCGCCGCCTCGGTGGGGGCGGCCGGTACGAAGGCGAGGAAACGGGGATGGTCTATCGAGATGGTGGCCGGGGCGAGAACGTCGCGCAGGACCCTCAGGGCCTCGGCCCCTCCGAGGCCTTCTTCGGTGATCGTGGGCCCGGCTGTTCGCTCCAGCTCGTCGGCGGTGCGGGGACCGTCGAGAGGTGGAGGATCCATGCGGACCCGGGACAGGGCAGTGTCGATCACGGCCCGGGCCAGGGCATCGGTCTCGGCGTCGTAGTGGTGCATGCCCTGGTCCTCGGTTCAGATCCGAATGCCCAGCCGGTGCAGGAACCGGAGCCACAGGTCGGGTCCGCCCCGTTCGTCGGCTCGGGCGATGCTGGCCATGGTGATCCGGGCTCCCGCCCAGCGGAACGGTTCGGGTGGGAAGGGGAACGGGGATGAGGTCACCATCTCGAGGTCGAGGTGGTCGCCGCCGACTCCGTCGACGAGGTCGAGGGCGACCCGGGCTCCAAAACGCGAGGTTCCTACTCCGAATCCCGAGTAGCCGCCGGCCCACACCGCCTGGTTGTCGAACAAGGCGCCGAAGGCGGCCGAGAAACGCGAGGTGAGGCCGATCGGTCCACCCCACGCATGGGTGATCCCCACCTCGCGCAGCTGGGGGAACGTCGAGTGGAAGGCTTCGACGAGAGGCACATAGGTGGCGGGATCGAGGTCGGCCGCGGGGTCGGTCTGGTCGCCGTAGAAGTAGCCCACCCGACCACCGAACACCACCCTGTTGTCGGGTGTGAGGCGGTAGTAGTTGAGCTGGGTGCGGGTGTCGTAGACCCCCTGCCGGTTCGTCCAGCCCAGTCGGCCCAGCTGCTCGGGGGTCAGGGGTTCGGTGGCCACCACCCGGTCGCGGATGGCGATGACTCGACGACGGATGGAGCGGGGGCCGGCGGCGAACGCGTTGGTGGCCAGGATGGCCTTGCCGGCCTGGACGGCTCCGTGCGCGGTGGTGACCGTGAGCCGGTTCGTGGCCGAGTCGTCGATGCCGGTCATGGGGGTCTGCTCATGGATGCGAACCCCGAGGGAGAGGGCCGCCCGGGCCAGGCCCCAGGCCAGCTCGGCTGGGTGCACGGTGCCCGCCACATCGCGGATCCACACCCCGCCGGCGTAGGTCGGACTGTCGAGCTGGGCCCGGAGATCGGTGGCGTCGAGGCGCTCGACGTCGTAGCCGTGGCGGCGGTGGAGCTCGTACTCGTGGTCGACCGTTGGGAGGTGGCGGGGATCGACGGCGACGGTGAGCTCGCCGTTCCACTCATCGTGACAGTCGATGTGGTGGCGTTCGAGGGTCGACCTGAAACCGGCGATGTTGTCCCGGCCCAGCTCCTCGAGTCGGCCCAGCTCGTCGGGGAACAGGTCGGCGCCGTTGCTCAGCCCGTGGATGAGCGACACCGAGACGATCCCGCCGTTGCGGCCTGATGCTCCCCACGCGATCCGGTCGGCCTCGATCAGGGTGATCTCGCGGTCGGGGTCGCGTTCCTTGGCCTGGAGGGCGGCCCACAGCCCGGTGAAGCCGCCGCCCACGATCACGAGATCGGCCTCGACCGTCCCGCTGAGGGGCTCGCCGGGTTCGGGGGCCTCGGGGTGATCGAGCCAGACCGGGTGACTCGTCACGTCGGCCAGAGCCCGGGTCGCATCAGCAGTCATGGCCCGATGCTAAGCGTGGGTCGCTCGTGGGGTGACGATGCGGCGAGACTGGTACGCGTGGATGACGAGGGACTGATCAACGAGATGGATGACCGAGCCCGATGGAACCAGCGGTACGAGGCGGCCGAGGACACTGATTCGCCCCCAGCCGTGGTGGCCCAGTTGCTTCCTCTGCTGCCCTCGTCGGGTCAGGCCCTGGACGTGGCCGGCGGACGGGGCACCACATCGGCTGCGATGGCCGAGCTCGGGCTCGACGTCACCCTGGTCGACGTGTCCGATGTCGCGCTCGTGCGGGTGGCCGACCGGGCCCGGCGGCTGGGTTTGGTCATCTCCACCGAACGCCATGATCTGCGGGCTGACGGGTTGCCCGAGGGCCGGTGGGATGTCATCTGCTGCTTCCACTACCTCGACCGTGACCTCCTGCCCCAGATGGCGGACGCGCTGAACCGGGGAGGTCTACTGGCCATCGCCATCGCCACCAGAACCAACCTCGAGCGGCGCAGTCGACCCTCGGCGGCCCACCTCCTCGAGGATGGAGAGCTGGCGGCCTTCGCTGAGTCCCGCTCCGATCTCGAGATCCTCAGCTACAACGAAGGCTGGAATGAGCACGACCGTCACGAAGCGGAGCTCTTCGCCCGCCGGGTCTGACCCTGGGACAGGTTCAGGTGCGGAGCCGCAAGGGGGAGAAGGCGGCCTCGGTGGCGCCCAGGTCCTGTACCTCTTGGGGCACGCCGGAGCCGGTGACGATGCCGGCGACGGTGGCCCCGGCGGCTACCGCGGTCTGGATGCCGGTGCCCCCTTGGCCCACCATCCAGCAGAAGCCGGGCAGCTCATCATCCCAGCCGATGACGGGATCACGGTCGGGAGCGAAGGTACGGAGCCCGGCCCACGAGGTCCGCACGTGGCGGATCTCGAGGTTGGTGAGCGTGGTGAGGCGATCGATGGCGATGGCGATGTCGAGCTCTTCGGGCCGGGCATCGACCGGATCGGATGGGGTCTCGTCGGCGAGGGAGCCGAGGAGCTGGTCGCCGGTCTCGGGCTTCAGGTAGCAGGGTCCGGGGGCGTAGTTGGCGTGGAGGAGGGGCCAGCCGGCCGCTTCGGGTGGGGCCGCGCAGGTGAAGGCGGTGCGACGCATCGGCACCAGCCCGACCGGACGGACCCCGGCCCGTTCGGCCACCACGTCGCCCCAGGCACCGGCCGCATTCACCACCGCGGCGGCATGCCAGGTGGCGTTGGGGGTGGTGACCAGCCACCCGTCGTCGGTCGGTTCGAGCTGGACGGCCTCGGCTCCTCGATGGAAGGCGGCGCCCCCCGCATGGGCCCCTCGGACGAAGGCCTGGTGGAGGGCCATGACGTCCATGGCCGACGCCTCGGGCTCCCAGATGGCGGCGGCAACGTGCTCGGGTCTGACCGCGGGGTGGAGGGCCAGGGCCTCGGCCTGATCCACGAGGCGGATCGACGGGACCAATCGTGTCCCCTCGGCCGCGAGGGCGGTGGCCTCGGCCACGGACTCTTCGGGCACGACATCGAGGGCGCCACACGCTTCGAGAAGGGGGGCATCGGCCAGGTCGCCGGGATCGTCGAGGAAGGGGCGGCTGGCGATGGTGAGGGCCCGGTTGAGCAGGCCGCCGTAGTTCTCGAGGTAGACGGCGGCCGAGCGACCGGTGGTGTGCTGGGCGAGTTGGTCCTCACGTTCGAGCACCACTACCTCGCGGTAGGCAACCAGATGATGGGCTGCGGTCACGCCCGCCATGCCTCCACCAATGACGACGACGTCGGTCTCTGCAACCATGTCGGTTGACGCTACTCCTCTCCGGTGGTCGGTCGGGAGGCGGCACACAGGGAGAGATGCATGCTCGAGCAGAACTATGCCGGCTTCGACACCTCGGTGTCCGATCCGGGGATCCTCACCATCACGTTCAACCGACCTGAGTCGTTGAATGCCTCGACGGTACCCATGAAGCGTGACCTGGTCGAACTGCTGACCCAGGCCCAGATGGACGACTCGATCCGGGTCGTGGTGTTCACAGGCGCCGGCCGGGCCTTCTGGGCGGGCGATGACCTGAAGGGGTATGAGCAACCCGGCGACGATGCCTCCATGCCCCCCATCTTCGGTGGTCACCACAACGCCATGGGCACCTACAACGGGCTACGCGCCATTTCCCAGGCGGTGAATGTCGCCGTTCGCAATCTCGACAAGCTCACCATCGCCGCCATCAACGGCTTCGCCATTCAGACCGGCTTCTCCCTGGCTCTGGCCTGTGACTTCCGGCTGGCGGCCCGGTCGGCCCGCATGGGCAGCGCCACCCTGCGCTTCGGGTTGCTTCCCGACGAGGGTGGTCAGTGGCTGCTGGTTCAGACGCTGGGCGTGCCGGCCACGATGGACTTCCTGATGCGCAAGCGGATTGTCGACAGCGACGAGGCTTTCGATCTCGGGCTCGTTCACGAGGTTGTCGATGACGATCAGCTTCCCGGCGCCGCCATGGCCCTGGCCCGTGAGCTGGCCACCGGTCCCCAGGCGGCGATGCGCATGCTCAAGCGCTCGATCTACAACGCGGCCGAGCTCTCGTTCGGCCAGGCCCTGGACGAGATTGCGGCCAAGACGGCCATCACCGATCACCTGCCCGACGCCCGCGAGGGCGGCCGAGCGTTCCTGGAGAAGCGGGCCCCGACCTTCAACGTCTGGCTCGATGACGATAGGGATTCGTGAACACCCACCGGGTAGATGGCGAGCGTCTGTGGTCGCGACTCATGGCCATGGCCGAGATCGGGGCCACCGAAGGGGGCGGGTCGAACCGCCAGGCCCTGTCCGACGAAGACGCCGCCGGGCGTGAGCTGTTCGAGGGGTGGGCCCGCGAGGCCGGGTGCGAGATCACAGTCGATCGGGTGGGCAACCTGTTCGCCCGACGAGCGGGGCGCGACCCGAGTCGTCCGCCGGTTCTGGTGGGCAGCCACCTCGATACCCAGCCCACGGGTGGTCGTTTCGACGGCGTCTACGGGGTCCTCGGAGGCCTCGAAGTCCTCGAGCGGCTGAACGATCTCGGTATCGAAACCGAGGCCCCCGTCGAGGTTGCCGTCTGGACGAACGAAGAAGGGTCGCGGTTTCAACGGTCGATGATGGGTTCGGGGGTCTGGGCCGGCGTCTTCGAGCTCGAGGACACCTACGACCTCACCGACGTCGACGGAATCTCGGTGGCCGACGAGCTTCAGCGTCTGGGTTGGGTGGGCGAGCTACCCGCCGAGCCCCGAGAGCTCACCGCCAGTTTCGAGCTCCACATCGAGCAAGGCCCGATCCTCGAGACTGACGAGCTCGAAGTCGGCGTCGTCACCGGTGTGCAGGGGCTGCGTTGGTTCGATATCCGGCTCGAGGGTTTCCCCGCCCATGCCGGTCCGACCCCGATGTCGGGTCGCAGAGATCCGGCCCGAGCCATCGCCCGGATCATCGATGGCGTGTACGCCATGGCTGACGAGCTGGGGCCGTGGGCTCGGGCCACGTTCGCCCAGTTCTCGTCGTTCCCGGTGTCGCCCAACACGATTCCCCTGGAGCTGACCTGTTCGCTCGACCTTCGCCACCCCGACCTCGACGTACTCGATCGGCTCGAATCGGGCCTACGCGAAATCGTCGCCCGCGAGGCCGGGCTTCTCGGAGTTGGTTTCGAGATCACCCTTCAGAATGATTCGCCGCCCGTGGCCTTCGATCCCGCGTGTATCGAGGCGGTACGCACCTCGGTAGACGGTCTCGGCTACAGCCACGCCGACATCGTCTCGGGGGCCGGTCACGACGCCTGCTACGTGGCCAAGCATGCCCCCACCGCCATGGTGTTCGTGCCCTGCGACGACGGCCTCTCCCACAACGAGGCCGAGAGAATTTCGGCTGCCCAGGCCGAGCGGGGAGCCAGCGTGTTGTTGGGTGCCGTGGTGCGGACCGCGGTAGAGGTCAGCGGGGGACCGACCAGGCCCCGACAGTGAAGTGGTCGAGGGCACTCGACAGATAGGCCGATGGGAACGGAGCCAGCGGTGATTCACCAAGCCTCACCTCGGACAGGGCCGCCGAGGCCGACCGGGCGTGCTCGATGGCCAGTTCGAGGGTGACGTCGAGGGCTCCCGAGCCGATGACGAGCTGGCGGGCCCGAAGGACATCGCCGTTCGACCGGCGCTCGAGGAGCCCCCGAATCCCATCGCCATCGGCGGTATCGAGGGCCAGCAACACTGGATGGGTGTACACGCCGGTACTGAGATCGCTGCCCACCGGCTTGCCCAGCCGTTCGGGGTCGGCCACCAGATCGAGCATGTCGTCGAGGAGCTGGAAGGCGGTCCCGAACTCACGCCCATAGCGCGAACAGCCGGCCCTCTGTTCATGGTCGAGCCCGGCACAGATAGCACCCATCTCGGCCGCGGCGGCGAACAGGGCCGATGTCTTGCCGACAATGGACCGGTGGTAGGCATCGAGTGAACGGTCGAGATCGTGCAGGTCGTCCATCTCGGCGGCCTGTCCCAGACACAGGGAAACGATGGTGCCGGCCAGGAGGGCGGCGGCGTCGGCGTCGATACCGGCGGCCAGCGCCCCGGCCTTGGCGAGAATGAAGTCGCCGGCGAGCAGGGCAGGTGATGCCCCCTCGACCGCGTTGATGGTGGGTACGCCGCGGCGGGTGGCAGCTTCGTCGAAGATGTCGTCGTGGACGAGCGATCCGATCTGGACGAGCTCGATGGCGGCGGCCCCGTCGATCACCCGATCATCGAACACACCGACGATGTCGGCCACCGACAGGCTGAAGATCGGCCTCAGCCGCTTCCCGCCGCCCGCGACGCGACGGGAAGCCTCGCCGAGCACCGGTGCATCCGACACGAGCACATCATGAATACGATCGGTGACCAGATCAACCCGATCGATGAGGCCCCCACCGCCGAGGGGGGCCAGGAGGTCGTCCAGCCACATGGATCCGAGGGTACCGGGCGCAGGCCTCCCAACAGAAGCCGGCACCGGGATGAATGACCCTGACGGGTCGACTCCGCACTCGACAGACGTCGTGGGCGAGGTCATCAGATTTCCTCTGCCCCGGTTGGTGCGTCGGTTGCTCGACGTCGGTCCCCGGACGGCGTTCGGGGTCATCGGTCTGTTGAGCTTCGCTCTGGCCGTCGGCCTGCTGCTCCTGGCGACCGTTGTCGGGGGCGGCAAGAGCTCGCGGTGGCTGCCGGCCCTCAACGGCGTCTTCAACGGTGGGGCCACCGTCGGCCTGATGGTCGGGTGGCGGGCCATCCGGCGCGGCGACCAGCGTCGGCACCGGGCGGCCATGCTCGCCGCCCTGACCTTCTCGGCCCTGTTCCTCATCGCCTATGTCACCCGCCACACCCTCTACGGCGACACTGAGGTGGGCCTCGATGGTGGATTGAGGGTCGTGTACCTCGGTGTGCTCGCGGTTCATGTGATCCTGTCGGTGCTCGGTCTGCCCGCCGTGCTCGCCACGGTCTGGGCCGTCGCCACCGGCCGGATCGACCTCCACCAGCGCCTCGCCCGCCCCACCTTGCCGGTATGGCTGGTGGTCAGCCTCACCGGAGTGATTGTCACGGTCTTCGTGGTCGGGTCACTCTGATCCCACGGGCTGGCCGGTTGTCACGAGGGAAGGCACCAGTCGATGGGTTCGAGCCCGGCTGCTTCGAGGGCTTGGTTGGCCCGGCTGTAGGGTCGACTGCCGAAGAACCCGCGGTGAGCGCTGAGTGGTGATGGGTGGGGTGACTCGATGATCACGTGACGTTCGGTGTCGACGTAGGCCTTCTTCTTTCGGGCGAAGGCTCCCCACAGGAGGAACACGACCCGCTCCCGTTTGGCGTTGACCACCCTGATCACCTCGTCGGTGAATTCCTCCCAGCCGCGGCCCTGGTGGCTGCCGGCCTCGCGGTCTCGGACCGTGAGGGTGGTGTTGAGGAGGAGCACCCCCTGCCGGGCCCAGTGTTCGAGGTTGCCGTGATCGGGTGTGGCGCAGCCAAGATCGTTGGTGAGCTCGTTCAGCATGTTCTCGACCGATGGGGGCCGGGGCACCCCGCGTCGTACCGAGAAGCACAGCCCCTGGGCTTGCCCCTCGCCGTGGTAGGGATCCTGGCCCAGGATCAGAATCCGGGTATCGGCGTAGCTGGTGAGGTGGAGGGCGGCGAACACATCGGCGTGGGGCGGGTACACCGGTCCCTGGTTGCGCTCGGTCGCCACGAAGGCCATGAGCTCGGGCCAGTACGGCTTGGCGAACTCGCCCCGGAGCAGGGGATTCCAGTCGGTCGGGTCAGCCACGGCCCGAGACACTATCCCTCCCCGAACAAGGATCTGGCCTGGTCGGGGGTGAGGACGGTGGTGAGGACCCGGGTGGCCGTTCGGTGGGCGCCGACGGGGTCGTTCACCAGACCCACCCGGCGGATGTGATCAGCCGCCACGATGCCTTCGTCGATCAGGAAGTCGCAGACCAGTACCAGTTCGGGCCGGTCGGTGAGGAGCAGGATGGGCAGGTCGGGTGCCACCCGGGCGAGAAGGTGGAGATCGGCGGCCATACGGGTCGAGACCGCTTTCTGGGTGGCGCGAGATTCGCTGTTGTCGTCGCCGGTGCGAGGGAGGAGACGACCCCGTTCGACCCAGGTGGACAGGTCATCGTCGTCGCGTAGCTCGCGACTGGCCGCGTCGAGTGCTTCGTCGCGTTCGCGCCAGAAGCGCTCGCCCTCGTCGTCGAGCCGGCGGGCGGCCCGGTCCCAGAGGTCGGGGATCGTGGCCCATACCGCGACGGGTCCGGGGTAGCCCAGCTCTGAGGCCAGGGCTCGAACGGTGTTGGCCGTGGGCAGGTGGTGGGAGCTGTCTCCGAGCCGTTGGCGTTCGAGCGCGAGCCCGTAGGGGTCGAGTAAGGCAGCGGCGCCCATGTCGGGGAGGGGGCGGAGCCGGGTGGTTTGGGCCCGACGCCCCCAGAGCCGGTCGATGGGAGTGGATACGGCGTGGGGTTTGGGGCCGCCCCGAGCCAACACGATGGCGTCCCCGGGAAGACCCTCGACCGAGTCGTGATCGCAGACTCCTGCCGGCCGGGGGGTGATCTCCGGCGGATGTCGCAGACCTCGCGTCGAGGGCCCGAGGCGGGCATACCAGGCGCCACCGAGAACGAGGTGGTCGAGGCCCGATCGCCGGTATCGGGCCGTGGTGCCCTCGTGGAAGTTGCCGGCGAGGACCAGCCGACCCCGGTCGATGAGGTCGCCGGCGACGGCCAGATCGCTGTCGTCGGACACGAGAACGAGAGTGGGTTCGTCGTCGGGGGAGCGGTGGAGGAGGTCCAGGGCGACCACCACGGCCAGGGAGTCGACGCCCACCTCGCCTTGGTCGGACAGGCCGCCCCGGACGATGTGCACGTCGTTGTCGGTGGCCGCCTGACCTTCAGCCCATTTCCGCGTCCGGTTGATGGTTTCGATCACCCACCTGCTGGGTGCCTCCACCCCCACCACTTCTGCCGGCACTACCATGTAGATGCTGCGGGCCTCGATGTGGTGGGCGGCGAGGACATCTCGGATGGCTTCGCTGTGGGGCTCGATACGGTTCCCGTCGACTTCCAGGCCGTACTCCTCCCACAGGTCGGCCACCCCGTGAGCGACATTGCTGACGTCGACCACCACGTCGGCGCTGAAGGGCTGATGGGCGTTCATGGGCGTTCCTCGCAGGGGATGAGGGGTTCCACGCCGGTCAGGAGCCGGAACCTTGTCTCGACGTCGGTGCATTGTGGGTTATCGAGACGGTTGAGGGGCAGGTGTTCGTCGATGAGTCCCCAACTGATGATCTCGGCGGCATGTTCGATGCCCTGCTGGTTCCAGGTGCCGCCCTTCTCGTACCAGTTCTCGACCGGCGAGACCGCAGTAAATGTTTCTCGGGCCTCTTGGTCGAGGCTGTCGGTAATCCAGGCGTGGGCGAGCTCGTGGAGAATGCATGACCGGGCGGTCGCTCGAAATCGATCGGGTACGTCAGGGAACTCGCAGATCCGGTCCTCGTCGAGGCAGATCACGATGCTGCGCCCTTGCTCGTTGTCGCGGAACAGGCCGGTGACACCGATGCAGGCCGGGTCGTCAGGCTTGAACTGGACGCGGGGAACATGGGGTTCCTCGAGGCCTGCCTCGGTGAATCGGCCGAGGCCCCACTCGACCAGGGGCCCGAGGAAAGCTCCACCACCGTCGATCTCGATGGGTTGGCCGGCGCCGGTGACGATGGTGGCGGGGATGGACTCGAACGCTGCGCTCCGGGAAGGTGAGGGAGCGCTCGACCCACACCCGGCCATCATGATCGCGAGGGCCGCGGCCACTGCCGTGACCGGGCGGACCAGCGATGATCGTTCCATGGTCCCCGTCACTGGCTCGGACGCTACCGGGCGGTGGGGCTGAGGCGGTAGTGGGTGGGTTGCGCGAAGATGCGACTCATGGAGCTGACCACCTACCGGATTGGTCGAGCCGACGGGTGCGTGCCCTGGTCCAGGTGACCAACGAGCACCTGACCGACGTAAGCCTGACCAGGAGGATCCATGACCGACGACATGCCCGTTTCCGCCGAGGTGCTCGACGCCATCGGCCAGCTCGACACGCCGACGGTGTGCAATGCCCTCGAGGTGGTCATTCCGCAACGGCGGGGCTGGGGCTACACGACGCGCCCGCTCGTGTGCGCCCGTCCCGCCCTGCCTGCGATCGTGGGATTCGCCCGCACCGCGACCATGGCCGCCACCCACCCGTCGGGTCGCTCAGGGCCAGATGACCTCGACTGGCGGGTCGCCTACTACCGGTACATGGACGAGGGGCCGAAACCCGCCATCACCGTCATCGAGGACCTCGACGATCCGCCCGGCTTCGGGGCCTGGTGGGGAGAGGTGCACACCAACGTCCACCAGGGGCTGGGATCGAAGGGTGTGATCACCAACGGGTCGATCCGGGACCTTCCCGACAATGCCGACGGCTTCCAGCTCATCGCCGGCTCGGTGGGTCCGAGCCACGCTTTCAACCATGGCATCGAGATCGGGGTCACGGTGACGATCCACGGCATGGTCGTTCGCCACGGTGACCTCATCCACGCCGATCAGCACGGTGCGGTCGTCATCCCGCCCGAGGTGGCAGCCGATATCCCGGTGGCGGCCACGGCCATCGCTGGGCGCGAGAGGGTCCTGATCGAGGCAGCCCAGGAACCCGGTTTCGGCTGGCAGGACGTTGCTCGGATCATTGGTGGGGGATCTGAGCCTCATTGAGTGATCGGCGGGGGTCCTGATCCTTCTGGCTCTGGCCCCTCATTATTGGGGCCTTCTCTGCCGACGCTTTGAGTGAGCGTCAATTCGAGAGGAGCAAGGTGTCCAGAGGGTCACCGCCTGAGCCGTCAGCGCCCGAGGATCTGAGCAGCAGTATCGGCTGGGGAACAGTCGCGCTCGGACTCCTTCTGCTCTCTGTGCTCTTCGCCGCCGGCGCCTTCGTATGGTCGGGGGTCAATACCGCCACCGCGCGTATCGCCGGATCGACCACGAGCGACGGCTCCTTGTTCGCGGCTGGCACTATTGATCTGGTTCTCCAACCCGATACCGAGACGTCGGCGGTCGGGCTTCTCATCAACGCGGAGGGCCTCTACCCGGGCCTGGTGATCGAGCGCTGTCTCCCCCTGACCTACCACGGCACGGTCGACGCGGTACCCGTTCGGGGCCACGGCTCATCGACAGGAGGCACCGGCCTCGAGCTGTACCTCAAGACCGAGGTCGAGGTGGGATCAGGCAGCTCGGTTGAGTGTGACGACTTCGAGGCGTCGACTCCCGCTTTCTCCGGTTCGCTCGGGCAGCTGTGGCAGCAGCACGGCTCCTTCCCTGACGGATTCGAACTGATACCTGCCGCCAACGACGGAGACTCGGTGACCCTCCGGGTGTCCGTCGAGGTCGCGCCCGATGACGCCGCCCAAGGGCTCACCACCGAGTTCTGGATCATCCTGGAGGCGCGTCCATGACCGCCTCGGCCTTCCTAGCCCCCCGCATCGAGCGCTGGGTACGTACTGGGCTCGTTCCCCTGGTGCAGCTGGTCCTCTGGCTGTTCCTTTACCTGTCTCTCCTCCTCGGCGGCTGGGTCCTTCTCGGCTGGTCGATCGGTGGCTGGACACCCGTGGTCATCACCACCGGCTCCATGGAGCCCGCCATCAGCCCGGGGGATGTCCTTCTCATCGAGAAGAGCGACACGGTCTCGATCGCCCAACGCTCGATCATCGTGTTCGACCGCGACGGTGAGCGCGTCGCCCATCGGGTGTTCGAGGTGGAGGCCGATGGCTTCGTGACCAAGGGCGATGCCAACGATGCCCCCGACGCGGCGCGGGCATCTCGCGAGGAGGTGATCGGGGCGGGGCGACTGCTCGTACCCCTCGTCGGCATACCCGTGGTGTGGGGCCAGAGCGGCCAGTGGCTGGCTGTCGGCGCGTGGCTCGCGCTGAGTGTCGCGGGCCTGGTTCACCTGGTCGTTCTGGTCTTACACTTCCGTCGCCATCGTGACCAACACGGCTCGAGAAGAACCGACATGCCGGTGGCTCAGCAGGGCATCAGGCGCGTCCGTGGTCTGGTCGCGATCCTCATCCTGGCTCAATACCTTCTCGACGCGTCACGTTTCGATGTCCTCGAGGACAGCACGAGTCGGATCTGGCTCCTCCTCCTGTCGACGATGGTTCTGCTCGGCACCAACCTTGTGACGGGAAGGTTCCGGTCTCCGGGCCTGAAGCAGATCGTTCCCCTGGTGGAGCTGGGCCTCGACACCGCGCTGGTGGTTCTGTTGACCACACTCACCGGTACCTCCGGCATCGGTTGGGTGCTCTTTGCTCTCCCGATCATCGAGGCCGCGGTCCGCTTCCGGCTGGTCGGAGCCCTGGTCCACTGGATGGTCCTCACCGTGGTCACCATGGCGGCCCGCATATGGACCGCCCACCTCACTCCGGCGTTCTCGCTACTCGACGAGCTCGAGATCATCCTCGATCAACTGAGCGTACTGTTCCTGGTGGTTGTCCCTGGCGCCTACCTGGCCGAGCAGCTGATCGGCGACGTAGCCACCCAGCAGCGCGCCACCGGCCGCGCCCTCGATCGAGGTCAGTTGCTCGAGCGGGTCGCCGAGGCCGGGCACGAGGTCACCCGCCTGGGCGGCGAACACGTCGAGGCCATCATTGACGGCACGCGTCGGCTCGGCTTCGACCGTGTTGATGTCGTACTCAAGTCCGCCACGGGATCGTTCCAGAGGGTCGCAGGCGACGAGGACCCCGCGCTGCCTCCCCCCGGGTCGCCGGCGAGCGGTGTCGATGGCCTGGGGCCAACCGACTCGGGGGCGTTCGTGGATCGCAGCGACCCCGATTCCGGCGAGATCGCGGGGCTCGATACCCATGGCCTCGACGCGCTGCTGGTGCACACGGTGGCCCGGAAGAACGGGAGGCATGTCGTTCTCAGGGCCGGGGTCGACCGGGGTCACCCACTCACCTCAGCCCAGGTCGATGCCTTCCGGTTGCTGGTCGGCCAGGCTTCGGTGGCTCTCCAGAACGATCAGCTGCTGTCCGAGCTCAACACGATGCATGACGAGCTCGAGCACCAGGCCCAGCACGATGCCCTGACCCGGCTGCCCAACCGGGTCCTGCTGCTGGGCTCGGTCCGTCGTGCCCTCCTCAACGATGAGGACCGTCCGGCCCTGCTCTTCCTCGATCTTGACGGTTTCAAGCCGGTCAACGACCGCCTCGGTCACGATGCCGGCGATGATCTCCTCAAACTGGTCGCCAGCCGGCTCGCCAATTCCACGCCACGCGGTGGACAGGCCGCCCGGCTCGGCGGCGACGAGTTCACCATCCTCATACCTGGTCGGCTCACGAACGACCGAGCTGTCGAGATCGCCCACCAGGTGTGGGGAAAGATCCGTGAGCCGTTCGAGGTCAGTGGTGAGCGGGTGAACATCTCGGCCAGTATCGGTATCGCCTTCGGCGAACCGGGCATGGATGAATCGGAGCTGATTCGTCGGGCCGACGTTGCCATGTACCAGGCCAAGCAGAGCCGTGACGACGAGACGGTCTGTGAGCTCTACCGGCCCGAATTCGATCAGGCCGAGGCCCGTCGGGCCCAACTGGTCACCCGCATACCACTGGCCATCCGGATCGACGAGATCCGCCTCGACTACCAGCCTGTCATCCATACCGGTCCGGCCCTCCAGATCGTTGGGGTAGAGGCCCTTGTGAGGTGGACCCATCCCGAGCTGGGCGAGATTCCCCCCGGTGACATCATCGAGATGGCCCAAATTGCTGGCGTCCGCGACGAGCTCAACTGGTGGATCATCAATCGAGCAACCACCGATGCGGCCGGGTGGGTGTCCAGCCATCCGAGACGGCCGTTCTTCGTGGCGGTGAACGCTTCGCCCGAGGAGCTGGCGTCCCAGAAGCTGTTGGCGAATGTGGCTGACGCCCTGGGCCGGACTGGTCTCGATCCCAAGCGACTCTTCGTGGAGATCAGCGAGCGTCTGGTGTCACCCGACATGCCCTCGGTGCAGGAGAACATGCGGGCCTTGAGGGGAGCCGGAGTCGGACTCCTGCTCGATGACTTCGGTGAGGGTCAGACCTCGCTGTCGTACCTGCACGAGCTGCCAGTGGCGGGAATCAAGCTCGACCGGAAGCTGGTGGTGAACTCGCTGCGCTCGGAAACCGATCGAATCGTGCTCGAGTCGATCGTCGGGTTGTGTCACCGGCTCGGCCTCGTGTTGGTGGCCGAGGGCATCGAGACCCAGGCTCATCTCGACATGGTCACCGGGGTCGGCTGTCAGATGGTTCAGGGCTACTTCCTGGATCGTCCCCGTCCGGCCGACTACATCACCTCGTTGCTGGATCGCAACTTCGGTGGCGCTGATCGGGCCGGGTCGACTCCAGTCGAGATGGGGAGGAACTGAGATGGCTCAGTCTCTCGAAGAGCTCGTGCTCGATGATGAAGCCGCCGCCGACCACCGACAATCGTTGCGGCGATTGGACCGGTCGGCGGCTCGCGCCTTCGCCGCTGCGATCTCGTCGCTGATCATTGCCACCCTCGTGATCTCCCACTCGACCGGGGCCCTCGAAGCCGAGGGCACCGTGGCCGGCAACAGCTTCGAGGTCGGCACCATCAGTCTGGTCGATGACGATCAGGGCCGGTCCCTGGTGAACCTCACCGACATGGCCCCCGGGCGCCCCTCCGAGAGCTGCATCGCGGTCACCTACGAGGGGTCGATCCTTCCGGTCGACATCAGTCTCGGGGCCACCACGACCGGCGAGCTCGCCAACTACCTGGTCGTCGCCATTGAGTGGGGCGACGGGGCTGGCTACGAGTCCTGTGAGGGTTTCGAGCGGGGCGGGACTGTGTACGCCGGGACGATGGCCGATCTCGCCGGAGGCGATCTGATCACCGTGGCCACCCTCCGCAATCAGGGTGACGACATCAGCTTCCGGTTCCGCTTCGAGCTGCTCGACGACGAGAGGGCGGTGGGCCTGGCCTCGTCGGTCGACTTCGTGTGGGAGGCGTTGCCGTCATGAGCCGCACGGAAGGGCCCCC
>JAAEMS010000169.1 GCA_024225275.1 Actinomycetes bacterium | reverse complement strand
GGTGTCGGCGGGTGTGGTGTCGTCGGGTGTGGTGTCGTCGGGTGTGGTGTCGTCGGGAACGTGCCCGCTGGTCGACGGCACCGTGGTTTCGGGTGTGGTGTCGGCCACGACGCAACCGACTTCGCCGCGGGTGGCGCCTATCAGGCGGGGTGAGCTCTGCCCGAAGGAGTAGTAGCCGTGACCGGGCCCGACCATGGGAAGGGCCCCGCCGGTGACGAGGTCGACCTGGACGTGGCAGAGGGGTGAGGTGGCGGGCACGGTGACCGCGACCGAGCCACTCGACGACGTGCCGTGGGTCAGTAGGGGCTGCAGGGCCGACGGGTCGAACAAGCCGCCGCCACCGTCATGCACCGCGATGGTCAGGGAGCCATCGCAGGAGGCGGGGTCCCATGAGGCGGCGACGGTCGAGCCGGCGCTGACCGTGACGGCTTCGAGGTGGGAGACCGGCACACCGTTCACCGTGATGGCCAGCGAACCCACTGTCGCGGGCGTACAAGCGGGGGCCGCGGAATTCTCGGCGGCGACCGGAGCGGTGACGAACAAGGACGCTGCCAGCACCAGAGCACCAAGCAGCGCGATCATTCGTCCTCGGGCTTGCCGGGACCAGGTTGTCGAGATGGGTCTCACGTTCACACTCCAACGGGTCATCCGCCGCACACTACTCATTTTAACCCGGCCAGGCGTCCCGAATGCGCCAAAACGAGGTTTTGACTCGACATCCTGCGCCCAAGTACGACTAGCTCCCACTCTCGGCGCGTATCATGGCCACCCTGGGTGGTGTCACGGCCCCGGTGGACGGGGTACTATCCTTCCGCCCGATGTTCGCTGTCCCCCACTCGAACCGGTTCGGCCGCCCCGTTCTGGCCCTGGTCTTCTTGGCGGCGGGCGGCATCCTTCTGACCTCGGGTATGGCGGTCGCCCAGTCCGACCCCGACGATGCCCTCGTGATTGGGCGCGGTGGGGCCGAACACCACGGCGACCCCGGTGGACTCGACCTCCTCGAACCCCTGGTCGGCATCGCCGGTACTCCGTCGGGTGACGGCTACTGGTTGGTGGCGTCTGATGGTGGGGTGTTCGCCTACGGCGATGCCCGGTTCCTCGGGTCGACGGGTTCGATTCGGTTGAACAAGCCAATTGTGGGGATGGCGTCCACTCCGTCGGGTGACGGGTACTGGTTGGTGGCG
>JAAEMS010000168.1 GCA_024225275.1 Actinomycetes bacterium | reverse complement strand
TCCCCGGCGAGCCCCTCGATGGCCACCCAGGAGAGGGCAGCGAGCACCAGGGCCGAGGCCACGCCCAAGAGCGCCGACACCGCAGCCTGTGTCCGACGGAACGCGACGTCACTGGCGATCGTTTCGTCGAGGTGATCGCCGAATCGCGCGATGGCGCGCTCTTCGGCACCGAACGACTTCGCCTCCCGCATCCCCTCGAGGTGGTCGAACGCGATCGCCCCGGCGCCACGCTGGGCGATGAGCAGCCGGCTGCCGTAGGATCGGGAGCGGCGCACGAGCGGGCCTCCGACGACGGCCACCACGAGGGCGATGCCGAGCAACGGCAGAGCGACCGTGGGGGCGACGATCAGGGTCACCACGGAGTAGGCCACCAGCATTATCAACATGTTGGCGGTCCGCAGCAGCTGGAACACGGTGTTGCTCACAGCGCCGATCTCGCTCTGCAACGCGTACTGGGTGTCAGAGGTCCGCAAGGCCGCCACGAACGGCCATGACGCCCGGCTGATCGCACCGAACAGTCGAAGTCGAAGATCCGCCGTGTACCGGACCCGCAACCGGTTGCTGACATCGGTCGACAGGAAACTCACGGCCTCGCGTAGTGCGACCAGGGCGACGAACACACCGAGGAGCATCGGGAGACTCTCGGGCAACCCGAGTGTCTCGAAGAAGAACCGGGCGGGGGCCGCCAACGCGCCCGCCTCATCGCCTCCCACACCGACGACGGTCAACAGGGGAACGAGAAGAACCAACCCGATCCCTGCGAGAACCGCCTGGAGAACCTGGAGCACCGCGTACGCGACCGCCAGCGCCAGACGGCTCCGCACGAGGTCCCCGATAAGCCGCCAGGCCGCACCCAGACCGCTCATCGGTGACGCCCGGGATCGTCGTAGAACGTGGCGATGACCGAAAAGCAGCGAAGGGCGCCGCCTCCGGTGAGCACCCAGTCGTCATGGACGAGCCAGGCGTGGAACTCGAGGTCGCCGTCGGCCCCTTCTCGCGCGCCGAACGATACCGTCGAGGCCAGCCGTCGTCGCCGCATCATCACGCGACCGGCGAGCGCTTGCGCAAGGCACGTGTCCTCGTGTTTGCGGGCGATTCGTCGCAGCCACAATGACACGACTCGCGCGTCGTCGGGCGGCGGGCCCTTGGGCTCCCGCTCCCACGGGGAGTCCTTGTCACCGGCGGGGCCGAGCAGCCGCTTGAAGCGGCGGAACGGGACGAGCTTCAGAGCGACGGTGAACCACCAGAACAAGGCCGTCGATTCAGCCCATGCCAGGCGGTCTCGCCAGGGGAGACTCGTGAAGGTACGGATTCGGCGTAGGACCGCGATCATGCTCCCTTGGAGTGTACCCGCCAGTGACATCGGAGGTGCCCCGACCGTCGACCGCGTCCAGAGGTCGTCGCGGACCGTGGGATTGGTTGATGGCCCGGAAGTGATCGCTTGGAAGGTCACCGCCGAACCCCGATCCATGAGGCGGCAACTGCACCTCCGGCCGACTGGCTGTGGTGGGAGCGGGGTAGCTGCTCTTGGATTCTTGGGATGTCGAAGTATTGTGCCTGGCGGCCGCTGGCGACCCGTTTGTCGAGTAGGGGGTATCGATAGCGAATCCCGTGGGGGGCGGCCTCGCGCCCCCAGTCGACGCCGCGGATGCCCAGGTGCCCCAGGTTGAGCAGCATGGCCATGTACTCGTGGGGCCTGTTTGGTTGCTGGGGGTTCGTCGGGAAGCGTTGCCTCGGCCAGCACATCACGTTTCAGCCAGGACCCATTGGTGAGTGCGTGCTGGCGGCGTTCCTCGAGCGTGCGTTTCGCCGATTCGGTGAAATTGCGGTGCGGTTTGTGGATGTGCCCGGATGCGAGGGTGCGCCAGCCGCCCTGTTCTCGTAGCACCATGGCTGCCAGCGGCGCCCACCGTCCGGTGCGGGCCAGTTCACCCACGATCAGGCCCCGGCCGCTGAACGAAGCGAGCTCGTCGCCGCCCCATCCCGACAGGACAACCGAGGCCTGTCGGCTTGGAGCTGTTCGTAGGCCACGGGTGGGAGCATCTCGCATCGACTGGGTCACCCCGAGACTGGTACACGCTGTGGTGAACAAGTCGCCGACGTATTCGCCGCCCTTGTCGGAATGAAAGATCACTCCGTCGACGTCGCCACCGCGGACCGCAGCAGCCATACACAACGCAGCCTTCGCGACCGCGGAATCGTGGTGCTCGCTCATGGCGAAACCTGGCAGCCGCCTCGATCCGAGGTCCAACACGATGGCCAGGTAGAGCTTGCCTTGCCCGGTGGGGATCTCGGTCAGGTCTCCACACCAGCGTTGGTCAACCGG
>JAAEMS010000167.1 GCA_024225275.1 Actinomycetes bacterium | reverse complement strand
GTGGCGGCGGTGGTGGCAGGGGGCGCAGCGGAGCTGTAGCTCATCGACGACGGTGAGGTGGGTGTGGGCGTAGTCGGGGTAGTGGTCGTATTCGTGAAGGTCTCGCCGGCGACAGTCGACACAGACCCGGTCACGTTCCTTGACCACCCGTTTCTGACGGGAAGTGGGGTGACGGTGTCGGTGATGGGGGTGCCGTCATCAGTGGTGGCTCCGTCACCGCGGACATGGAAGATCACTTCGGTGTCGATCTGACCGGCCCGGTCGGTGAGGAGCTCCTCGACCTCGTCCGCGTACTGGGCCACGGTGCCCGGATAGGTGCCATCGGGTTCCTGGCGGGCCTTGGACCGCATCACCAGGGAGGTCAACAATGAGATCAGTGCCGCCGCAGTGTGGGGCTCGAGACGCAGAGTGAACACAATCATCCCGTCCGGGCTGTGACGCCACTTCACCATCCGCTGACGACGCTGATACTCAGCGATGTCCACCGGGGGCAGGTTTCGGTTCATCCACGCCGCTATCTCAGTAGCCAACTCCGAGGCCGGCACCCCCTTGGCCAAAGCGGCCAACTCGGCCTCGTTCTCCCGAGTGGCCACCCGCGTCAGAGTTCTGACCTTGGAATAGGACAGCTCCCGGGAACCGAACCCCTCAGCAATCACCGGCAACTCGCCCAGACGACGGCCGGTACGGATCCATTCCCGGGCCGTGGACTCCTCCACATCAGCCACCCCCGCCAACCAGCCCGCCGCCGTCGGGGAACCGGCCAGCAACCACTCAGCCGACTCCGCGAACTCAGCCGCCGCCTTGACGAGCTGATGCTGACAACGAGCCAACGTCCCCGACAGCTCCACCAACACTGTCCCCAACGGGCCGACCTGACCGACCGACCGTCCCTGTGTCTCTGCCAGCACCATGGCTTGTGCTCCGTTCCCCATCGATAGGCCCGAATCAGGCGTTTCCCCTGGTCAGCCACGCGTCCGCGGACGCGTCCGGGGAGTCAGCTCAGGGGCTTGAACAGTTCGGGGGCCACCGGGGAGTCGGTGCGCTTGAGCATGTCGTCGATCGACTCGAGGCCCACTGGGCCCACGACCTGATCGATCAGTTCCAGGGACATGATCTCTTCGTCGCGGTCCCAGGGGTCATCGAGGGGGTCGATGCGGGTCATGACGGCATCCCACATCCGTTGAGGCAGAAGCCGACCGACCGGCACGACCAACCAGACCGGGACCCCGGCCAGGCGGGCCGTGGACGCGGCAGCGCGGGCGCCCATGACGGTGACGAAGGAGTCGGGGCCGACCACATGGGCTTCGAGGACGAGCACCTGACTGTCCACCACGGCGGGCCCGAGCCCAGACGAAGGTACGTCGACGGCCTCCACGTCGGAACCAAGGAGACGGCGGACCATCGAGCTGCCCTCGCCGGCGGCGTCGACGACCAGGACCTCGATATCGCCCCGGCGGGGAAGGGCCCGGGCCGTGACCTCGGGCCAGCCCAGAACGGTGATGGTGGCGTCATCGGGCAGCTCGACGGCGAGACGGCGGGGGGTGAGGTCCTCGTCGAGCTCGCCGATGGCGGCGTAGGCCTCGCCCATGGGCTCGGGAGCGGTGAGCATCCGGGCGGTGAGCCACCACAGGGCGCCCGCGGTGGGCTGGCGATCAACGATGCGTCGACAGGCGGTGACAAGCCCGGCGGGGTCGTACTGGAAGGCGGCGAGTGCCCCGGCCGTCTCGCGGGCGAGGAGGTCCTGACCGGCACCCTCGGAGCGGGCCACGTACCTCAGTCGCTCGATCGGGTGCATCGGAGTGACCCTACCTGTCTCGGGGATTGCCAGTGCCCCCACGCCGGGGATTGCCAGTGCCCCCACGCCGGGATTGGCCAGCGCACCCTGCTGACGCGCTACCGTCTCGAATCGTGGCCGTACAACCCCAAGCCGATCTCGACCTGAAGCCGCTGGGCGGAGACGCCAAGACCCTCGAGGAATGGCTCACCATCTTCCATCTCGTCGGGGTCGTCATCGATCCGTACACCTACGAGAGTGCCTGGCTGCTCGAAACCGCGGGCCGGGTGCTCGAGGGGTTCCGGCCTGCCGATTGTCGGGTGGCCTTCATCGTCACCGCCAACGAGGACGATGCTCGCGAGTTCCTCGGACCATGGACCGACCGGATGCTGACCTTCGTCGACCCCGATCGTGCGCTCACCCGCCAGCTCGAGCTCGAGACCCTCCCCGCCTTCGTCCACATCGGACAGAACGGGACGCTCGAAGGAGCAGCCGCCGGCTGGAACCCGGCCCAATGGCATGAGCTGGCCGGTGGCCTGGCCAAGGTCCTGTCGTGGACGGCTCCGGCCATTCCGGCACCGGGTGATCCGGCGCCGTTCGCCGGCAGCCCCGCCGCCGGCTGACCCCGACGCCGGGGAAGCACGGCGTCTGACCCCTCCCGCCCTACGATGCGGGCATGGCCGATTTCAGCTTCAGCGAACTCCTCCCCCTCGGGCCCGACACCACCGAGTACCGCAAGCTCACCAATGAGGGTGTCAGCACCTTCGAGGGTGGTGGACAGACCTTCCTGAAGGTCGAACCCGCGGCCATCCAGCTACTCACCCGCACCGCGATGCATGACATCGCCCACTTCCTGCGGACCGACCACCTCACCCAGCTATCGAGCATCCTCGACGACCCCGAGGCCTCGGCCAACGACAAGTTCGTAGCCGTCGAGTTGCTGAAGAATGCCAACATCTCGGCCGGTGGGGTGCTGCCCATGTGCCAGGACACCGGTACCGCCATCGTGATGGGCAAGAAGGGCCAGAACGTCTTCACCGGCTTCGATGACGAAGAGGTCATCAGCCGTGGGGTCTATGACACCTACGACACCGACAACCTGCGCTTTTCCCAGATGGCGCCCCTGTCGATGTACGAAGAGAGCAACACGGGCAACAACCTCCCGGCCCAGATCGAGCTCTACGCCACCGAGGGCGACGCCTACAAGTTCCTCTACATCGCCAAGGGCGGTGGCTCGGCCAACAAGAGCTACCTGTACCAGGAGACCAAGGCCCTCCTGAACCCCAAGAGCCTCATGACCTTCATGGACGAGAAGCTCCGCTCCCTGGGCACCGCGGCCTGCCCGCCGTACCACCTGGCCATCGTCATCGGCGGCACGTCGGCCGAGTACGCCCTCAAGACGGCCAAGTACGCGTCGGCCCACTACCTCGATGACCTCCCCACTTCGGGGTCAGACACCGGGCACGGGTTCCGCGATCTCGAGATCGAACAAGAGGTCCTCGAGCTCACCCGTCAACTCGGAATCGGCGCCCAGTTCGGCGGCAAGTACTTCTGCCACGACGTTCGGGTCGTACGCCTCCCCCGCCACGGAGCCTCGAACCCCGTCGCGATCTCCGTGAGTTGTTCGGCCGACCGCAACGCCAAGGGCAAGATCACCGCCGACGGAGTGTTCCTCGAACAGCTCGAGCACGATCCTGCCCGCTTCCTGCCCGCGACGGCCGAGGAAGACCTCGGCAATGAGGCCGTGCACATCGACCTCGATCAGCCCATGGACGCCATCCGCAATGAGCTGACGAAGTACCCGGTGAAGACCCGGATCATGCTCACCGGCACCCTGGTGGTGGCCCGCGACATCGCCCACGCCAAGATCCTCGAGCGACTGGAGGCGGGCCAGGGCATTCCCGACTACCTGAAGAACCACCCCGTCTACTACGCGGGCCCGGCCAAAACCCCCAAGGGCTACGCGTCAGGTTCGTTCGGACCCACCACCGCGGGCCGGATGGACACCTATGTCGACCGCTTTCAGGCCGAGGGCGGCTCCCTGGTCATGCTGGCCAAGGGCAACCGCTCACAGCAGGTCACCGACGCGTGCCAGGCCCACGGTGGATTCTACCTGGGCTCGATCGGTGGCCCCGCGGCCCGGTTGGCCCTCGACTCCATCCGCAAGGTCGAGGTGCTCGAGTACGAAGAGCTCGGCATGGAAGCTGTCTGGCGGATCGAGGTCGAGGACTTTCCGGCGTTCATCGTCGTCGACGACAAGGGCAACGACTTCTACCGGGAAGCCTCCCAACCTGTCAGCATCCGTTAGGAGTTGAGGTGGGCACTCAGCGCGCTCGGGCGGTCCGCCGCGAGGCGGCGAAGACTCAGTTGACCGCTTTTTCCATGTTCTCCCAGTAGGGAGCACGGAGCTTGAACTTCTGGAGCTTGCCGGTGGCGGTGCGGGCCAGCTCATCCACGAAGTCGATGGAGGTCGGGCACTTGTAGTGCGCGATCTTCTCGCGGCAGTGGTTGATGAGTTCGCGCTCTGTGGCCTCGGTGCCTTCGGCGAGGACCACCAGGGCCTTCACCGTCTCACCCCACTTCTCGTGGGGGACCCCGATGACACACACCTCCTCGACCGCGGGATGGGCGAAGAGGGCGTCCTCGACCTCGATCGACGAAACGTTCTCGCCGCCCGAGATGATGACGTCCTTCTTGCGGTCGGAGATGGCGATGTAGCCGTCTTCGTCGACGAAGCCGCCGTCGCCGGTGTGGAACCAGCCGTCGACGATGGCCTCGGCCGTGGCGTCGGGCTGCTCCCAGTAGGCCTCGAGCACATGGTTGGCGCGGGCCAGGATCTCGCCCAGCTCGTCGACCTCCATACGCACTCCCATGGCCGGCGCTCCGGCCCGACCCAGCTTGGCGGCCCGATCGGCCGGCGAGAGGTGGTCCCACTCGGCACGGGTGCGGTTCATGGTGAGCAGGGGTGCGGTCTCGGTGAGGCCGTAGATCTGGATGAACTCCCAGCCCAGCTCGGTCTCGACCCGTTCGATGGTGCGAGTGGGGGGTGGGGCACCGGCCACGATGATGCGGGTACGGCCCTGGCCCGGAATCTCGCCGTCCCAGGTGGCGGCGGCCTCGAGAACCATGGCCACCACGGCGGGAGCCCCACACAGCAGGGTGATGTCGTGCTCCTCGACTCGACGCAGGATCTCGTGACCGTCGACCTTGCGCAGCACGACCTGTTTGGTGCCCATGCCCATGTTGGCGTAGGGCATACCCCAGCCGTTGCAGTGGAACATGGGGAGGGTGTGGAGATAGTTGTCGCGGTCGTTGACCCCGGCCTGCCACCCGAACATGGCGGCGTTGAGCCAGAGGCTGCGGTGGGTCTGCTGCACCCCCTTGGGGCGGGCCGTGGTCCCCGAGGTGTAGTTGATGACCGCGGTGGCGTCCTCGTCGGGCTCCCAAGGTTCGGGGGCGGAGTCGAAGTCGTAGATGTGCTCGTCGGACTCGTCGCCCATCACGAACACGTACTTGCAGGGGATGTCCTTCATCTCCGACGCGACCTCGGGGTCGAGGAGCAGCACGTCGGCTCCGCAGTGACCGACGATGTACTCGATCTCCTCTCGGCTGAGCCGGAAGTTGATGGGCACGAAGACCCGCCCATTGCCGCTGACTCCCCAGAAGCAGGTGAGCAGACGCGAGGCGTTGTGCGACACCATGGCGACCCGACCGCCGAAGGGCACACCGAGCTTGTCGAGAGCGGCGCCCATGGCGTCGGACAGCTCGCCGACGCGGCGGTAGGTGGTCTCGCCCATGGAGGGAGCCGGCTGATCGGGCTCGTCGACGAACGCCACCCGATCGGGGTAGACCACCAGGGATCGATCGAGATGGTCACGGATCGTCAGCGGGACCTTCACGGTGTTCTCCTCAGGACGTGTGCGTAGATCCGAGAATGTACCCCACGACCACCGGAACTGACGAGGCCCAGCACCGGGAAACCGGGCGCCTTCAATCAGCGCAGCAGGGGCAGCACCCGCTCGGCGAAGGCGTTGGCCGCCGTCTCGGGCTCCCCCACCGCCGGCACGATGACCACCGAGTCCGCTCCGGCCTCACCGAGGGCCCGAACCGCCTGGGCACAGAGGTCGGGATCACCGGCCGCCGTCAGGGCCCGGATCCACTCGGGGCGAAGCCCAGCGGCCAAGGCATCGAACCCCTGCTCGCGCAAGGAACCAACCTCGTCGGCGATCCCGAGGGGGCCCAACTGGGCACCTGCCCCGCCCATCAGGGAACCAGCCAGCGGCGCCCGTAGGGCTTCGACGGCCGCGTCGGGATCATCGTCCAGAGCGTGTAGCACGAACACAGTGACGCGGTGATCGTCGTGTCGCCCCTCGAGGGCTCGCCCCTTCTCGATCTGCTCGCGGGCCCAGGCCACGTAGGCGGGTGAGGCACCCTCGGCCAGAATCGTGCCGTCGGCGGCCCGGCCCGACAGTTCGAGGGAGCGGGGACCCCGCACGCCGGCCGCCACGAGTGCCAGCCACTGGGGCGGGAATTGGAGGCGGAGGTCACGCACCTGGGCCGACGGCCGGTCGATGGTGACGTCTTGACCAGCCCCGAGGAGCCGCACCACCAGTAGCACCGACTCGAGCGCTTCGAGCTGTGAATCGGGCATCGCGCCCACCTGCTCCATCCAGTGCCCTACCCCGTGGCCCACTCCGGGCAGGAAGCGGCCTGGGTGCAGGCGCGACATGGTGGCGACCTCCATGGCCAGGAACGCGGGGTTCCGCACCGGTGCGGGCACGATGCCCAGCCCCACCCGGATCCGCGAAGTGATTGCCAAGGCGTGGGCGGCCGAGGTCAGGCCCCCCGCCCAACCGAGATCCTCGACCAGCCACAGCTCGTCGAAGCCCTGCGACTCGACGGCCCGGGCGAACGAGGTGAGCCGCTCGGGGGGCAGCTCGCGGGGGAACATCACCCCCAGATCGGGCGACCGGTCCGTCACCGAGAGGTCCAGCCGCCGTCGACCAGCACGGTGTGACCGGTCATGTAGGAGCCGGCATCGGAGGCGAGGAGGAGGAGGGGGCCATCGAGCTCGGCAAGCTGACCGGGCCGCTTCATCGGTGTGTTGCGCTTGATCCAGCCCTCGCCGCTCTCGGACCGGATCATCTCGGTGGTGAGCTCGGTCTCGAAGTAGCCGGGCGCGATGCCGTTGACTCTCACCCCTCGGGTCGCCCATTGGAGGGCCATCTCCCGCGTGAGGTTCACCACTGCAGCCTTGCTGGCCACGTAGGCGGGCTGGGTGTTGGGGGCCGACCCCACGAAACCGTGCACCGAGGCGATATTGATGATGCTGCCCGCTCCGGCCTCGAGCATGCTCTGGGCGCATAGGCCACTGAGTAGATAGATGGCATCGAGGTTCACGGCCATGACGCGACGGAAGCTGCCGATATCGGCGTCCTCGACCAGGTTCGGTCCGTCGCTCACCCCCGCGTTGTTGACCAGCACATCGATGCGGCCGAACTGCTCGATCGTTCGCTCGACCAGTCCTCGCAGGGCATCGTCGTCTGCCACATCGACCGCCTCGGCCACCACCCCAGGGGTCGACGCGGCCAGCACGCCGAGCCGATCGGCCCGTCGGGCCACCGCCACAACGGTGGCGCCCGCGGCGGCGAGCACCTTGGAGAACCGCACCCCGAACCCGCTTGACGCTCCGGTGACGACCGCCACCCGACCATCGAGCCGGAAGGGAGCCGATACATCGGGCACGGGGTTGACGGAGGCATCGGTCATGGGAGGGGATCCTAGGTTGGTGGGCGACAGGCATCGTGTCCTGAAAGGATGGGGTCCGTGAAGATTCGAATCGGATTCGGCCTCGGTACCCGCAGCAAGACCAACGACCAGGAATCGTTCGGCCGGTTCGTCGACGCCCTCGAAGACCAAGGCTGGGACTCGCTGTGGCTCAGCGAGCGGGTTTCCGGCGAATCGCCCGACCCCATGATGGCCATGGCGTTCGCCGCCGGTCGCACCACCAGGCTGAAGCTCGGCCAGAGTGTGCTGGTTCTCCCGGGCCGCAACCCGGTTCTGGTGGCCAAGGCCATCGCCAGCCTCGACCGCCTCTCGAACGGACGGGTTCTTCCGGCCTTCGGGCTGGGAGTGGCCGAGTCGGTCGAGCACCAGGCCTTCGGCGTCCAGCGCAAGGAGCGGGGCGCCCTGTTCAACGAGATGCTGCCTCTCATCCGCCGCCTCTGGACCGAGGAGGTGGTCGACCACCACGGCAAACGATTCCAGATCGAAGGAGCTCGGGTTCTCCCCAAACCGGTGCAGGACAGTATCGATGTGTGGCTGGGCGGGAGCTCACTGCTGGAGCTCAAGCGGGTGGGTCGTCTGGGCGACGGTTGGCTGCCTTCGTTCGTGGCCCCGGCCGACGTCAGAGACGGGATCGCCGAGATCAAGCGCATCGCCGCCGAGAACGACCGTGGCATCGACGAGGAACACTACGGGGTGCTGCTCAGCTACCACGACGGCGAGCTGGACGAACATATGGTGAAGAGCCTCAAGGCCCGTCGCCCCGAGCTCGATGTCGAGCGGGTCATGACCCCGCGGGCCAAGCTGGCCGAACGCATCGAGAGCTTCGTCGAGGTCGGTGCATCGAAGTTCGTCGTCATCCCCAGCCAGGAGCCCCCAGCCGAGCAGTGGCCCGACCATCTCCACGAGATGGCGGAGATCCTGATGCCCCTCCAGACCTAGCGGCAGGCCTCAACCCGCAGGGCGGTGCCGTGGTCGTCGACCTTCCACGCGGGGTCGACCGAAGCGAGGGCCGCGAACGCCCCCACCAGCTCCCGGAGGTCGCGATCGGTGTCGGCCACGAGGTCGACCCGGACGCAATCGGCACCCTCGGCGCCGATCCAGGTCGTGTACCGGTCGCCGGCCCAGCCGTCGGCCACGCCCGAGGCGCGTTGGGCGTCCCCGAGATGGACCGTGAGCACCTGGCGGAGGAGGAACTCTCCCAGGGTCCCTTCTGCGACCACCTCACCGTCAGCGGGTGGGTTGGTGACTACGACGGGGAGCTCAGCCGCAAGATAGCGCTCGGGGTGGAGCACCTGCTCGGAGCTCACCGCGGGGGCCGCGAAGGGCTCGGCCAGGTCGATTCCGGCTGTGTCGAGAGCGGCCACAAAAGCGGGACCATGCAGGTAGGGGGCGGAGATGAGCCGGAGTGCCATGACCGGGAACCGGCTCACGTCGATGTCAGAGACGTACGCGAGCTGCTCGGTGGAGGCATCGAGTCGAACCTCAGCCGGCTGGGCCTCGCGCCAGCGGTCCTGGATCTGGAGGGCATGACCCTCGACGAGAGCCGCGAACCCGAATCCGACCTCGTCGGACCGGTCCTCGTAGACGGGTCGGTGTAGGCCGTACCACTGATCGTCGAGGGCGTGGACGAGCTCGTGGGTCACCGTCTCGGCCACATATGGGGTGACGGTGTTGCCCCGCACCACCAACTCATCGGTCTCGGGGGCGTAGAAGCCCACAACCCCCACTCCCAGCAGACCGCGCATCGAGGTGTACAGGTCGTCTTCGGGGGCCAGGAGGCCGAGGGCGGTGAAGAGGTGACCATCCCGGTCGATGTCGGACTGGCTCTCGTGGAGGTCGGCGAGAAGGCGGGCCTCGAAGTCGTCGCTGGCCTCCAACTCGATGACCGGGAACGATCGGAACGACCGGCCCGTCTCCTGTTCGACGAAAGCGACCATCTCGCAGAATTCGAGCCGTTCGCCGGTGGGGCACCCCACGGGTCCCAGCGGTTCGACGATCGCGGTGGCCCCTCCTGGTCGCGGCTCGGTCGGCGCCGGCGGCACCGGAGGCAGAGTCGAGGGAGGGAGAGTGATGGGTGGGGTTGTCGTCGTCGTGGGGAGAGGCAGGGTGCTGGGAGGCAGCGTGATGGGAGCCTGGGCATCATCGGTCCCGGCCGACCTCAAGCCCGCTCCGGTGAGAATCAGCGCCGCGAAGCCGAGCGCGACGGCCACCAAACCGATTGTGCTGATGCCGTTGTCATCTCGGCCCACTCGGGGTCCCACCGAATCCTCCACCACCGGCCCCGACGGGCCCTTGCCGATCGTAGGTTGAGGTCCCATCGGCCCGGTGGATGCCTCTTGGAGGGGGTGGTGGGCCGAATGGCTTCGAGACATGAAGGGAGAGGCGAGGGTCGGCGAGTACGGTTGTCCGAACCGCAACCCGTTCTCCGATGCCGTGGGCAAGCTACCCATCAGGATCAAAAGGCCGACCCTCATACCAATGACCGAACTCGAAGATCGCCTCCGGCAGTTGGCGCGCGTGCCGACCCTGTTGGTCGCCTGTGACTACGACGGCACCATCGCGCCCATCGTCGACGAGCCAATGCATGCCCTACCCCGTCGGTCCAACGTGATTGCGATGCGGGCCCTGGCCGATCTCCCCCAGACCCACGTCTCGGTGATCTCGGGGCGCAGCCTGCGCGATCTGGCCGCCTTGAGCCGTCTGCCCGAGGAGATCCGCCTGGTCGGCAGCCACGGCTCCGAGTTCGACGTCGGGTTCGTGCACAGCCTCGGCCCCGACCTCGCAGCGTTACGGGCCGAGATCTCCGTCGAGGTGAGCCAGATCTCCAGCGAGATCAAGGGTTCGTTCGTGGAACAGAAGCCCACCGGCGTTTCCTTCCATCACCGCATGGTCTCCACCGATGACGCCGCAGTCGCCATTCGCCGCATCGTCGATGGCCCGGGCGCCCTCGACGGTGTCCACTCCCGCCAGGGCAGCGAGGTCCTGGAGTTGTCGGTGGTGGACACCAACAAGGGTCAGGCTCTCGACTCCATCCGCCGCCAGATCGGCGCCTCGGCCGTCCTCTACTTCGGCGACGACATCACCGACGAGGACGTCTTCACGTCCATCTCGGGCCCCGATGTCGGAGTGAAGGTGGGCGAGGGACCCACCAGCGCCAGCTTCCGGGTGACTGACACCGAGGATGTGGCGCGGCTCCTGGCCCAACTGGTCGACCTCCGGGCCGACTGGCTGCTGGGGGCCGGCGTCGTGCCCATCGAAGAGCACTCTGTCCTCTCCGATCAACGGGTGGTGGCCATCGTCACTCCCGAAGCCCGCATCACCTGGCTCTGCGCGCCCCGTATCGACTCTGCTGCCGTGTTCGCCGAGATCATCGGCGGCCAGTCGGCCGGCTACTTCTCGGTGATCCCCGTCGGCGAGCCCCACGCGCCCCGCCAGCGCTACGTCGACGACACCATGCTCCTCGAGACCCAGTGGGACGATCTCACCGTCACCGACTATCTCGACGTCTCCGGAGGCCGTCCCGAGCTCCGCGCCGGGCGCAGCGATCTGATCCGTCACCTCGAGGGCACCGGCTCGGCCCGAATCGAGTTCGCTCCCCGCCACGACTTCGGACGCGTGCCCACCCGGCTCGAGGTTCGCGATGAAGGCGTCGATGTGGTCGGCTCCACCGACCTCATGGTGCTGCGTTCACCGGGCGTAACCTGGGAGCTCGTCAACGACGGCAACCACCAGACCGCGGTGGGTCAAGTCGATCTCTCCGCCGGCCCCATCACGCTCGAGCTACGGATCGGCACCGGTACCCTGAGGCCGGCGGCCCAAAGTGAGTCCCTCCGGCGTCAAGCGGCCGAGTCGTTCTGGACCGGTTGGGTCAACCGGCTCCGGATACCCGATGTCCACCCCGACCTGGTCCGACGCTCGGCCCTCGCTGTCAAGTCCCTGTGTCACGGACCCAGCGGTGCCATCGTGGCCGCCGCCACCACCAGCCTTCCCGAAACTCTCGGTGGTGTCCGCAACTGGGACTACCGGTACTGCTGGCTGCGCGACGCCGCCCTCTCGGCTTCGGCCCTCGTACGCCTGGGCTCGGTCGAAGAGGCCATGGCCTACCTCGACTGGGTCCTCCGGGTCCTCGACGAGCGCGAGCACCCCGAGCGTCTCGCTCCCCTCTTCAACGTCGCCGGCCGCCACCTCCCACCCGAGGCCGAGATCACCGAGTTGTCGGGCTACGCCGGCAGTCGTCCGGTCCGGGTTGGCAACGCGGCCGAAGGTCAGGTCCAGCTCGACGTGTTCGGCCCCATCGTCGAGCTCGCCCACCTCCTGCTCGAGACGGGAGCACCCCTGTCGGGTGAACACCTGCGTCTGGTCCAGTCCATGGTCGGGGCGGTCGCCAAGCGCTGGCACGAACCCGATCACGGTATCTGGGAGATCCGTAAGCCCCCTCGCCACCATGTCCACTCGAAGGTCATGTGCTGGCTCACGGTCGATCGGGGCATTTCGATCACCGAGAACTTCCTTGACCACTGCCCCGACGAGTGGCTCCTGCTGCGCGACGAAATCGCCGCCGATGTCCTCGACAAGGGCTGGAAGCCCGAAGTGAACTCGTTCACCGCCGCCTACGACGACGTCGACATGGACGCCTCGGTGCTGGCCATCGGGCTCTGGGGGCTCCTGCCCCCCGACGACGAACGGTTCGTGGCTACGGTCGGCGCCGTCGAGTCCACCCTGCGCGAGGGTCCCACTGTCTACCGCTACCGCGCCGACGATGGCCTTCCCGGCGCCGAGGGTGGCTTCCACCTCATGACCTCATGGCTCATCGACTCCTACCTGCTGGTGGGCCGCCGCGACGACGCCGGGGACCTGTTCGATCAGTATTGCGAGCTGGTAGGCAGCACCGGTCTGATGCCCGAGGAGTATGACCCGACCAGTGGGCGCTCGCTCGGCAACCATCCTCAGGCCTACAGCCATCTCGGCTTGATCAACAACGCCCTCAACCTGGCTGGCTGACCAGACCCCTCCCTGGAGCAGTACCGTCGCTCCCTGCCGTCACCACCAAGGGGAGCCCAATGACCGAGAAGACCAAGTACCTGCTGGACGAGTCGGACATGCCGACTCCTACACCGACATCCCCGAAGAGGTCCAGGACGTCTACCGCCTCTGGCGACCGAGCCCTCTGATCAGGGCCCGACGACTCGAGAAGGCACTCGACACCCCAGCCCACATCTACTCCAAGTACGAAGGGGTGAGCCCCGCCGGCTCCCACAAACCCAACACCTCGGTTCCGCAGGCCTTCTACAACGCCAGACAGGGCATCAAGAAGCTGACCACCGAGACCGGTGCCGGCCAGTGGGGTACCGCCCTCGCCTTCGCCTGCAGCATCTTCGGCCTCGAGTGTGAGGTCTGGCAGGTGCGGGCCTCGTACGATGCCAAGCCCTACCCCAAGACGATGATGCAGGTCTACGGCGCTGACGTGCACCCCAGCCCCAGCGACCTCACCGAGTCCGGCCGGAAGATCCTCGAGAACGGGGCCGTCGAGCCCCGGGCCTGCCCCCAGAGCCAGTGCTTCGACGCCGGCGTGTTGTTCGCCCGCGGCGAAGGCATCCTGGCGGCGCCAGAGCCCACCCATGCCATCGCCGCCGCGGTGGCCGAGGCTCAGGGGGGCAAGGAGTCAGGCGAGGAGAAGGTGATCCTCACCGCAGTGTGTGACCACGGCCACCTCGACCTGGCCGCCTACGACAACCATCTGGCCGACAACCTCGTCGACTACGGCTACCCGGCCGCGGCGGCAGAGAGCGCCCTGACCCGTCTGCCCCAGATCAACCTCTGATCGACCTCAGCAAGCGATCCGCTCGTGGCCGAGGTCCGGTTCCTTGCCGATGAACTCGATACCGGTCTCGGCCGCGGCCGCACAGAAGCGGTCGGCGTTGGCTCGCGTCTCCACAACGTAGACGGGTACGTCGAGCTCGAGCGCGGGCTGGTAGAGGTCGCACCCGCCTCCGGCGAGACAACCGGTCGATACGAACAGATCGACATCGCCGGCCAACCGGTCGGCTTGCTCGGAGTCGTTGTGGAGCCCATAGGCCATCTCGCGCTCATGGGTGAGGTCGGCGATGAACCGGATGTAGCGGAGCTGCTCGTTGCCCCGGAACTCGTAGGCCGTGGCGTGTTGCCAGGCATCGACGGACCGGGGAGCGATGCCATCGCAGCCCAAGGCCAGTGCGTCGTCGACGAGGGCGGTCAGGTAGGGCCCGAGTCCTTCGGTGTCGCGGATGTCCAGCCAACGGGCCCCGCCGATGCCTTCGACCTCGTCGCCGATGGCCTCCTCAGGGACGAGCTCCACCTGGGGGCTGACCTCAGGGGTGACGAACCCGGCCTCGAATGAGCAGACCACGTGGGCGCCGTCGGCCTGGAGGGCGGCCACGTCAGGGGCACTGAGCAGCCCGGTGTCGAGAACGTACAGCCCCACCCCCGGAACCGGGTCGACTACGCCGGCCTGCTGGTACTGCCAGGCAAGGCCCGACGCCGGATGCCACCAGTCCTCCACCACCGGCTCCTCGACCGAGTCGAGCACCGACCAGGCCCCCCAGCCGACGAAAGCGAGGAAGATGCACACGGGTAGCGCTCGCCAGGACCAATTCACGGCTGCGACCATAGTGCTGCCACCCCCTGGCTCCACGACCACCCGGCTGGGTGGACAGAAGAAGGTCGCGACTCTGGCGGAATCGGCGGCCCCCTTGGCAGGCTCCTCGGCTGCCAGCGCCGCCCGCGAGCCGCTGCCCTCTTCGTCACTAGGATCAGTCCATGATTGATCCACGTACTCCGGTTCTGGTCGGCGTTGGCCAGTTCATCCAGAAGCCCGAGGACCTCTCCGAGTCGCTCGAAGCCGTTGCCATGATGGAGGAGGCCGTCCGCCGGGCAGCCTCCGACAGCGGGGCCAATGGGCTGCTGGCCAAGGTCGATGCCGTCGCGGTGGTCCAGGGGGCGTGGAAGTATTCCGATCCGGCTCGCTTGATCGCTGATCGCATCGGATCCCCCCAGGCCCATACGATGCTCACGCCGAACGGCGGGAACACCCCCCAGTCTCTGGTCAACGCCATGGCCCGCCGCATCAGTGCCGGCCGGCTCGATGTGGCCGTACTGGTGGGGGCCGAGAGCATCTGGACCCGACGGCGCATGCGACGGGCCGGGGTGAAGATCCCCATCACCGACCAGGCCGGGGTCGAGCCCGACGAGCGGTTCGGGGCCGAGGTGTCCATGAGCTCCGAACATGAGTCCGACCGCGGCTTCGATCAGCCGGTCAACTTCTACCCCACCTTCGAGAGCGCGTTTCGGGCCAGCCGGGGCGAGAGCATCGATGACCATCGCACCCGGGTCAGCGAGCTCTGGGAGACGTTCAACGCGGTGGCCGCCGAGAACCCCTACGCCTGGCGTCGCGACCGCCTCACGGCCCAGCAGATCCGCTCCCCCGAGGGTGGGAACCGCATGGTCGGGTTCCCGTACACCAAGGCCATGAACTCCAACTGGGACCTCGATCAAGCCGCCTCCGTCATCATGACCTCGGCGGCCTCGGCCGACGCCCTCGGGGTTGCCCGCGACCGTTGGGTGTTCCCCTGCGCCGGAACCGATTCGCACGACACCTACCTGGTCTCCCACCGCGACGAGCTGCATCAGTCGCCCGGCATGCGTATCGGCGGCCGTCGGGTGCTGGAGCTGGCCGGGATCACGGTCGACGACCTCGCCCACATCGATCTGTACTCGTGTTTCCCGTCGGCGGCGCAAATCAGCGCCACCGAGATCGGAATTCCCCTCGACCGTCAGCTCACCGTCACCGGCGGACTCACCTTCGCCGGCGGGCCGCTCAACAACTATGTGATGCACTCGATCGCCACCATGGCCGAACGCCTACGCCACGACGCCGGGCAGCCCGGGCTGGTCACTGCCAACGGCGGCTATATCACGAAACACGCGTTCGGGGTGTACTCCGCCGAACCGCCCAGCCGGCCCTTCCAGTGGCAGGACGTTCAGGACGAGGTCGACGCCCTACCGACCCGTGAGGTGTGCGAGTCGTTCGACGGCGAGGTCGCGGTCGAGGCCTACACCGTGATGCACGGCCTCGAGGGAGCCGAGCGGGCCTTGTTCGGCCTCCGGCTCGACGATGGCCGCCGGGCGTGGGGCAGCAGCACCGACACCGACCTGATGGCGGCGGGCATGGAGACCGAGCTGATCGGCCACCGGGCCCAGCTCTCGAGCAAGGGTGTCGTCCGACTCGGGTAGGGGTGACCCCTCCTGCGGGGATACCGACGGTACGTTTGTTCGCGTGTCCCGCCTGCTGATCATCGTTGCCGTGGCGACCCTCGTCGCGGCGGCGTGCTCGGCTGAGGACGGCTCCGGAGTCAGCACCGAGTCGGCCCCCATCACCGCGTCGACCCCCCCGTCGACCCCCCCGTCGAGTCCGAATCCCACCACCACGACATCGATGCCCGCCACCACAACGACCACAGCCGCCACCACAACGACAACGGGCGGCCCCTCCACCTCCACCACGGTCCCGCAGTACTCGTGGGACACCCTGGTTCTGCCCCCTTTCCTGCTCGCCGGCGACGGCCTGGTGAGCAGGGTCGCCGACGGCGGTGTCGAGGTGTTGACCGGCGTCGACGGCACGGCGGCCCGAGCGTTCGCCACCAGCACCGGTGTGGTGCTGGTCGACGAGATCATCGAGCTCGACTTCCCCCAAGTTCACCAGTACCTGGTGCACGGTGATGGTGGCACCGACTGGATGCTCCCCGATGACCCCGGCCACCTGCTCGACCTCGTCGAGATCGGTGGCATCCCCCACATTGTCTACGTGGCCGGCGACGAGAGCCCCGATGCCGGCTTGTTCTTCCTGCGGGATCTGTTGTCCGGCGCCGATGTCGGACTCGGGACGGCCTACGAGAGCGAGTACGGCGTGTACGCGGCGTCGGTGGGTGGCCGCTTGATCGCCATCTCCGCGGTGGCCGACCTCACCGAGGTCATCTTGTTCCACGGAACCGATGGCGAGCCCGTCGAGCGCCCCAGCCCAACTGACGACCTGGCCTATCACTCGCCCCCGTTCGTGGGGCCGGCCGAGCTATCGCCCGACGGCTCCCTGCTGGCCTACATCGAGCAGCCCGACCCCAGTCCCGAGAGCCCCGGTCTCGCCACCGGCGACACAACACTGATAATCCTCGAGATGGAAACGGGGGCCGAAGACCTGCGCCTGCCCATCGGTGAGGTCGACGGGATCGAGGCCCTCGACTACGACGGGCGGTGGGTCGCGGTGACGGCAACGATCGACGAGTCGAGCGTTCCCATCCTGGTCGACACCGGGTCACCCGCCCTCGAGATCATCCGGCTCGGTGATCTGCGGGGTGTGGCCTCTCTGGCCTGAGCTCGGCCATGAACGCCAACCAGGTCATCGAGCAGTGTCTTGGCCATGCCTTCGGGTCCCGGTGGGCTGAGAACGCGGCCCAACTGAGCCGCGACAACCATTTAGTCCACTCCTGGCGGCGCTCAAGGTAGGTGCCATCCCGGAGTGATGTCGGGAGCACGTACTGGCCGCGTCTACCCGAAAGAGCATCATCAAGGGTCCGAACTGATGCCAACACACCCCACCCGGGCAGTGTCAGAGAGGGGTGGCGGGGTCTCGACGGGGGCAGGCTGTCCGTGAAGTGGGGCGGGGAGCAAGCCCCACCACCCCGCTTCACGGTTCTCCACACCCACGGAGAAGCTGATTCGGTGAGGAATCAGCTGTCCAAGAGGTTCGGCCCCGCTGGCACCGCCATTAGGGTGCGCGAGGTGGAAAAGGGTCATGAGCTGAAGGTCGAGCTGGTCGAACGCGACGACGTCCTGCCCCTGCGCCACTCTGTTCTGCGTACGGGCCAGCCGGAGTCCAGCACGTACTTCGGCGGCGACGACCAGCCTGGGGCCGCCCACCTCGGCGTCCGCGACGTTTCGGGTGAGCTCATCGGGATAGCCACCATCCATCCGGCTCCCTCCCGTCTCGAGGGCACCACACCGGCCTGGCGTCTCAGGGGTATGGCCACCGCCCCAACGGCCCGGGGAACCGGCGTGGGTGGCCTCCTGCTCCGCCGAGCCCTGACCGAAGCGGTGGCCCGCGGCGCACGGCTGATCTGGTGCCACGCCCGTGTCCCGGTGGTGGGCTTCTACGAGAACGCCGGCCTGGTGGCCCGAGGCGACGTGTTCGACGAACCGGGTATCGGCCCCCATCAGTACCTCTCGCTCACCCTGGCCGACTAGCGCTCGGAGCCCGGCTTCTCGGGCGACCTTCAGCTGCTGGCCGTACCGAACTCGCCCATTTTGGCGGCGGCGGTCGTGCGAGCCACCACCCGAGTCGTTGCCATCTGAAGGTCCCGCCCGCAGGCGGGGTCGAGGTCAGCGAATCATCGGCCGTAGGGCCCGTTGGTCGGTAGGGCCGGCCCAGGCGCCTACCATCGACCCGAGGACGGCGATGGCCGCTACCACCAGCAAAGCGGTGCGGTAGCTGTCGGCGTCATGGATCAGCCCCACGACCGACGGACCGATACCCACCCCGAGCACGCCCATGAGCTGGCCCAGGCCGTAGATGCGGGCATAGTCGCGAACCCCGAAGGCCTCAGCCAGGATCAGGGGCTGAAGCATGAGGACATTGCCGACGGACAGCCCGAACACGATGACCCCACCGATCAGCGCCGGCCTTGCCTCGGCCAGGGCCAGGCCGGCCAGGGCCACCGCCTGCACGAATCCCAGCGTCACTGCGAGCCACCGGGCCGAAAGCCTCGAGGCCACCACGCCTCCCGCCAGCCGGCCCACCACGCTGGAGCCGGCCAGCAGGGCTACGAGAAACTTGGCAGTGGTGTTCTGGTCGTCGATGCGTTCGGAGCCGAGTGTGTACAAGTGGGCAATAGCCCCCACCTGTGCAGCCAGGAGCAGAGCGAAGGCGAGGCTGATCAGCTGAAAGAAACGGGTCTGGACGGCCCGGTCGAAGTCGATGCCCGCGATCTGGGCTGCCACAGCCGCGCTCGGGGGCTCTCCACCGTCGGCATGGAGCCCCTTGGCCTCAGGGCTCGGGCGGATGAGAAGCCAGGTCAGGGGCAGGATGCCGACTATCCAGATGGCGGCCAGGACAGGCGCGGCCCCGGCCAGGTCGCGGCTCTCGATGAGCCGGGCCGACACCGGGGTCACGACAATGCCGCCCAATGAGAGGCCGGTTGACGCAATGGAAAGCGCCACGGCCCGCTTCTGGTGGAACCAACGGGTTACGAGGGTCAGTCCAGGAACCAGGCCAGTGGCGGAGAACGCCACCCCGAAGAGGGCGTAGAACAAGTACAGCTGCCAGAGCTCCTCGACCGCAGCGAGACCCATGAGGGCAGCGGCGCCGAAGATGGCCCCGAACGTCAGGGTGAGGCGCACATCGAAGCGGGTTATCAGCCCACCCAGGAAGAAGCCGGCACAGCCGCTGATGATGAAGAAGATCGTGGCCCCGATGGAGGCCGCTCCGATGGAGAACCCGAACTGTTCGTGCGATGCCTTGATGATCACCGAGGAGTTGTAGAAGCCGATGCCCGACGACGTCATCAGCACAATGAAGATCGCGGCTACGACCCACCACCCGTAGAAGACCCGCGACGCCTTGGCCGGGGTTTCGACGAACGAGAGGCTCGGCGAGCCAGCAATCTGGGCCATGAGAGCGACGCTACCCCTCCCCGAACGACGAGGTGTCATCGACATACAGTGTCCGTATGGCTTCCGTCGCGACACTCCCCAACCTGGTCGAACCCAGTTTCTGGGTCCGGCCCGCCACCGAGATCGAGCCCGACCTGGCCCTCCTCCGGAGAAGCCCGCTGACCTACTTTCCCGAACCGGAGGTTCCCGAGGATTCACCCCTCGAGCAGGGTCCCGGGATCTGGGCCATCACCCGGCTCGACGACATCCTCGAGATCTCCAGGACCCCCACGGTGTTCAGCTCGGCTTCGGGCATCACGGCTACCGATGTCCCTCCGGAGTTCAACGAGTTCTTCAGCTCGATGATTGCCATGGACGACCCCCGGCACGCCCGCCTGCGCCGGATCATCTCGGCCGGCTTCACACCGAAGATGCTCAAGCGGCTGGAGGATTCGGTGCAGCAGGTCGCCCGCGGCATCGTCGAGGGCATCGCTGACCGGGGCGAGGTCGACTTCGTGGTCGATGTGGCGGCGGCGCTACCCCTCAAGATCGTCTGCGACCTGATGGGCATCCCCGAGTCGCAGTTCCAGTTCGTCTTCGACCGCACCAACATCATCCTTGGTGCCGGTGACCCCGAGTACGTGCCCGAAGGCACCGACGTCCTCACCGCCCTGCTCACCGCCGGTGGTGAGCTGGCCCAGCTCATGAATGAGGTCGCGACAAGCAAGAAGGGAGGTGACGGGACCGACCTGACCAGCGTGCTGATGAATACCGAGCTCCACGACGACCGACTCACCGACGCCGACCTCGCCAGCTTCTTCATCCTTCTGGTGGTCGCCGGCAACGAGACAACCCGCAACGCCATCAGCTGGGGCCTCGAGTACCTGACCGATAACCCGGACCAGCGCTCGATCTGGGTGAACGACTTCGACCGGGTCGCCCCCACCGCGGTCGACGAGATCGTCAGGCTGGCCAGTCCGGTCACCTACATGCGCCGCACCGCTCTCAGTGACTACGAGCTACGGGGTCAGACCATCAAGGCGGGCGAGAAGGTGGCGATGTTCTATTTGGCCGCCAACCGCGACGAGGACCACTTCGAGAACCCGTACCAGTTCGACGTGCTTCGCAACCCGAACCACCATGTCGGATTCGGAGGGCCGGGCCCGCACTTCTGCCTGGGCGCTCACCTCGCCCGCCGCGAGATCACGGTCATGTTCCACGAGCTCTTCGACAAGCTCCCCGACATCAGGGCCACGGGCGAGCCCGAGCCTCTCCTCTCGAGCTTCATCCACGCGGTGAAGCACCTGAAGGCCGAGTTCACGCCCCGATAGCCGTCAGCCCTCGGCTCCCGCTTCGCCCGCCTGCTCGAGGCGGACCTGGAGCTTGCGCATGCCGCGGAGCCACTTCTCGGGCTCGTTGGTCTTGAACTCCATCCAGTCCTGAGCGATCGGGTCGGTGACTATGAGGAAGCGTTCTTCGGCGAACGCGTCGGTCACCTGCTGGGCGACCTCCTCCGGCTCGCGCAGCGGGCCGGAGGCCGGAGTCGGCCTGGTCGCCCAGCATGGGCGTGCGGACGCCGAGGGGGGCGAGCAAGTGCACCCGAATGCCCTTGTCGTGATAGGTGATCGACAACCATTCGGCCAGTCCGACGACCGCGTGTTTGGTGGCCGCGTACGGAGCGTTGCCGTGGCTGGTGAGGATGCCGGCCATCGACGCAGTGTGCCGGACATACCCGGCCGATGCCGCTCGCTCCCCCGGTGACCACGCACACCCGGTCCTGGACCTGCATTGGGTTCCCCCTGCCTCGCTGTTCGCTGCCGGAAGCGACACTATGACGTGATGACCGCACCCGCACCCGCACTCGAACTCGTATTGGCTTCCGGTTCGCCCCGGCGCCGCCATCTTCTGGCCGGCGCCGGAATCCATCCCCGGGTGCGGCCCGCCGACATCGACGAGACCCCCCTCCCGAACGAAGGCCCGGCCACCTATGTCGAGAGATTGGCGCGGGCCAAGGCCCTGGAGCTGGTCAACCCGGGTGAGGTCGTGCTGGCCGCCGACACCACCGTGACCATCGACGGCGAGATCCTGGCCAAGCCCGACGATCTCGATCATGCCCGGGTCATGCTCACCCAGCTCAGCGGGCGCACCCACCACACGATGACCGGGGTGGCCATCCATCGGGCCGACGAGGGTCGCACCGAGTCGACGGTGATCGAGACGGCCGTGCGATTCGTCGATCTCAGTGCGGCCGACCTCGATTGGTACCTGAGCAGTAGCGAGTGCCTCGACAAGGCGGGTGCCTACGCCATCCAGGGGTCGGCCGCCGTGCTGGTCGAGTCGGTGACCGGGTCGGTGTCGAACGTGGTCGGGCTCCCTCTGGCCGAGACCTTGGCTCTGGCCCGCAGGGTGGGCCTCGACCTCCGGCAGCTCTAGACGACGTCGATCTCGTCGAGCGCGGCCGAGGAGTGGTGGGTTCCTGGGGTCATCACCCCTGCGACAAGACGAACTGGCAGCTCCTGGACCATCTTCTAGGGCGACCTAGGTACGCTGACCGCACCCAACTCGACCAATTTGGGTGGACCACCAGTTCCCGGTCCAGCCCGCTCGGGGCGACCACTCCCGACGTCGGGCCTACACCTGGCCAAGCCGTTCCTGGCCGAGGGGATGAACCAGGAAACCGTCGATGCGGTCCTGGGTCAACCGGTGGGCGTGCCCCCCACCGGGCTCTACGGCCTCATCGACCTGATCGGGCTCGACGTCATGGAGCTGGTCGGAACGAACCTGGCCGTCGACGACGGGTACCTCGGTGTCGACGGGGAGTACCACCTACTCCGCTTCGAGCGGGGTGGTCAGCTGGCCCCTCGGCACCCTGATTCCGCCCCGAGGCTGCCCGTCGACGATAGGCCCGTAGCGCCGCTCGAAAATGGGCGGCAGGGGCCGGGGATCGCGGGCCGATAGCCACAGGCGTACCAGGTGGCGCTTCGCATGGATGTCGTCGTGGTCGACGTACTCGGAGCGGGCGTGGAGCACCTGATGGTTGTGGATGAACTGGACGTCGCCCGGGCGAAGGTCCATCTCGATCCGGAAACGGGGGTCGGCGCACAGCTCGTCGAAGGTGTCGAGGGCCTCGCTCTGAATCGGCGACAAGGTGGCCACGTCGGGGAACCGCTCGGCTGCGGCATCGATGAAGTCGCGGGCATAGATGACGGTGACGAAACCCTCGTGGCGGTGGACCACCGGCATCTCGTACCACGGCCCCTCACCCTCGGGCACCTCACCCTTCCGGTCATAGACGAAGGGCTGCTCGAGCACGGCCGCAAGGTCGGGGCGGACCCGTTCGAGCTCGGCCACCACCGCGGTGGACGAGCAGATGGCGCTGCGGCCCCCCTCCTTGGCGGTCTGGAGGCAGAGAAGGGCGACGATGTCACAGCTATCGGTGTGATAGCGCTGACGGAAGGTTGTGGTGTAGATCCGAGTGATGGGGTCGAGGGGATCATTGCCCAGGTCCTTCACGTGCCCCACCAGGTGGCCCTTGGCGTTCTGGGAGACCGGCGCGCCGAAGTGCAATCCGCACAACACGTACGCCCGGATACTGCCCTCGCGGTCCAGCCGATCGACCGGCACATTCCGCAGGAGCACGAACCCCCGACCCTTGACCACATCGTGGTGGGCTGCGGTCAGCGCCGGGGTCAGAGTGGGCAGATCGACCTGCTCGAGGCTGAGGTGCTCGATCGGGGTGTCAGCGGTGGCCTCGACACCAACGAGGAGCTCGTCCTGCTGGGTGGCATCAAGCTCCATGACCCAGTCCATCGAGGTCACATCGGCTGCAGTCCAGGCGGGGTCGGTCGCGGTCATACCCCAGTCTCGCGCTGGAGCACGTGGACGACACAGACCGCGCCCACCCCGACCATGTGGGCCAGACCGGTTCGGGCCCCCGGCTGCTGTCGAACCCCGGCCTCGCCCCGGAGTTGCCGGGTGATCTCCACCACCTGGCCGGCACCGGTCGGGCCGATGGGGTGCCCCATGGCCAGCAAGCCACCCGAGGGGCTCAGTGCGCAGCGTCCGCCGATGTCGAACTCCCCGGACTCGACGAGCGCGGCGGCCTCGCCGGGACCGCACAGGCCCAGCGCTTCGGCGTAGAGGAGCTCCTCGATGCTGAAGGCGTCGTGGACCTCGAGCACGTCGATGTCCGACGGTTCCACGCCAGCCTCGTCGAAGGCCAGGCCTGCGGTCTCCGCCGTCAGGGCGGCGTCGACGCCCACGCCGGGCCCGTAGAGCCGCTCGGACCGGGTTGACGACGACAGCACCCGGATTGCTCGGGACCGGTCGAGGCCCAGTCGATCGATGGCCTCGCCCGAGGCGACGATCAGGGCAGCCGCCCCCTCGCCCACCGGGCAGCACTGGAGCCGGGTCATGGCTCCCGAGATCGGTTCAGCCAGGATCTCGTCGAGGGAACGCTCCTTCCGGCGCTGGGCGAACGGGTTGTGGGCCCCGTTGCGGTGGTTCTTGATCGCCACCCGGGCCACCTGCTCGTCGGTCACCCCGTGGACCGCCATGTATTCGCTGGCCAGCAGAGCGAAGTGGGTGAACGGAACGATGGTGCCGCCCTCGAGGTTCTCGATGCCCGCCTCGCCCGGCGCCATGGGCAGGCCTTTCCGGGGCTTGTCGACGCCGAGTGCGAGGGCTACATCGGTATGACCCGACGCCACGTCGAGACAGGCCTGGGCCACCGCGGTGGACCCCGAAGCCGACGCATTCTCGACCTGGGTCATGGGGATGCCGGTCGACCCCAGCCGGCTGAGCATGATCCGGCTCGCTCCCATCCCCAGCAGGGCGGTACCGGTGTAGGCGGTCTCGACGTCTGGCCAGGACACGCCAGCGTCGGCCAGCGCCGCCCGTACGGCGGTGAGCCCCAGGGCCACGTAGGTGGTGTCGGAACGCCGCTGGTAGGGGTGGAGTCCGATCCCCACGACGTACACCGGTCGGTCGGCCAACAGGTTGGAGACCATCAGTCCTTCCCTCCCCCGTCGGGACCCACGACCTCGAACCGCAAGTCGACCAAGCCGACCCCGTCGTCGTCCTCGCCGGCCGGAACCGTGACCCCCCGTACTCGGGATCCCACGGTTGCTCCGGTTTGGCCTTTCAGAACACCCTTCAGCGAAACGCCGTCGTCGAGGACGATGGTGGCAACGGTGAACGGGGTCGGCGGCTCGGGCCGATGGTGGCGATGCACGGTGGCCACCGCGTGGATTCGTCCTTCGGCGGCAAGCTCGATCTCGTCGAGCTCGCTGACGTCGGCGCCGCACTGCTCACAGGCGTAGGGATCGGGCGGGAAGGCCACCCGACCGCAGGACCGGCAGCGATGACCCACGATGGCCGGCCGGTCGCCCAGGCGGAGGAGGCGGGGATACAGGGCTCGGGCTGTGCTCATTAGGGCACGGTAGCGTGCGGCGATGGGCACCGAGATCCACGGCCACGTCGACGAGAGCTATGGCGCGGTCGCCGACGCCTTCCGATCGAAGTTCGAGGAGCGCCACGAACAGGGCGCGGCCTTCGCTCTGAGGGTCGACGGCGATCTGGTCGACCTGGTCGCCCTCAACGAGAAGCCGGACCTGGCCGACATTCTGGCCGTCACCCCCATGGTCGAAGCCCTTGCCGTCCAGAACCCGGTACCGCCCACGGCTATCACGCCGTCACCTATGGCTGGCTGGCGGGCGAGGTGTGTCGCCGAGCTGACGGCCGGCGCCTCGACGGCGTGGGGTGGTTCGACGATGCCGCGGTCGAAGCCTTCCTCAGCGAACAGGCGAGCGGCCCCGACGAGTGCCTGATCGCCGACACCCGCTAGGGCGTGGGATTCCGGCTCGACAACGAGCTGAGCCCCATGCTGGGCGCCGGCTCGTTCGGGCACCCCGGGGCGGGCGGATCATTGGGCTACGCCGACCCTGAGGCGGGCGTAGGGTACGGCTACGTGATGAACCAGATGGGTGGGGGCATCGCCGGCGACCCCCGCTCGATCGGGTTGAACGACGCCGTCCGGGGGTGCCTGTCATGACCGACTTCGGGCTGGTCGACTACGAGATCGACCCCGACGGCTTCGCCGTCATCACCCTCAACCGGCCCGAGAAGCGCAAAGCCCTCTCCCGAGCCTTGCTGTCCGAGCTCGAGACGGCCCTGTGGCAGGCCGACGACGACTCCTGGCAGCCCGAGCGCGGCCAGCAGAAGCTGAGGGTGTTGTGGGACATGCACAAGCCGACGATCGCCCAGATCCACGGCTACTGCCTGGCCGGGGGCACCGACCTCGCCCTCTTCTGCGACATGGTGATCGACCCCGACCTGCTCTCGTCCAACAAGCGGGTCATCAATATGGGCATGGAGCTCATGGGCGCCCGCGTCCTTCAGCGCTTCGCCGCAGATCCGCGACGAGAACGGCAATGTCGTCGGGAACAGCAGGGTGACCTGAAGCGCTGGGCCGACTCAGTGGCCGGAGATGTCGACGTTGTAGGCCTCGAAGACGAGGTCGGCTCCCCGCTGACGGTGACGGGAGATCGCGTGCAGCACCTCGAGGACCTCGGCTCGAACCGGTTCGGGCCCGGCGTCGGAGGCGATCGTGGTGAGCGCTGCCGCGACCGTCGCCACCAGAGGTGGATGTTCGGCCTCGACCGCGTCGACTGCGTGGATGAGGCGGGGTTCGGCCTCCCGTAGCTCGTTGAGTAGGCCGTCGTCGGCTTCGACCTCACCGACATGGTCATCGAGCGCCACCCTCACGAGCTCGATGGCCTTGGCCAGATCACCTCGCCAGGTGTCGGTGCCTGACGGTGCCGCGGCCTTCCGTTCGGCCTCGGTCAGTGCGTCACCCAGCACCATCCGGCGCTGGCGGGCCCCGTGGAGGGCCTCGGATCCGGTGTCGGGACTCATACCCATCACCCCCTCTGGTCGAGGGTGCGGGTTGGGACCCCGAAGAGCCAGAGCAGAAGGTCCCCGGGCCGAGTGGGCCCGCCCGGCACTCAGGCCCGGGCGGAGCGGCGGAGACGGGCCAGGAGCTGGTCGAAGACCTGGCTGACCTCGGAGGCCCGCCATCCGTAGTCGTGGACCGGGCGGCGTTCGCCGTGGGCCTGGTTGACGATCACCCGTTGGGGGATCGAGGGCTTCCAGACCGTCTTGCGGCCCACCATGCGCCCCAGCTCGTCGATCCGCCGGTCGGCTTCGGCCGATACGGCCGGCACCTTGTTGAGTACCACCCCAGCGATGTCGAGGTCGGGGTTGAGGTCGTGGAAGACATTGTCGATGGTGTCGGTGACCGAGGTGACCCCCCGCAGGCTGAACGCCGACGGCTCGACCACCACCAAGGCGAGATCGGCGGCCACCAGCCCGTTGAGTGTGTTCAATCCCAGTGACGGGGCACAGTCGATGAGGACCAGCTCGAAGTCGTCGGTGACCCCCTCCAGCGCCTTCTTGAGCCGGCCGGAGGCATTGGCCCGACCCCCGTCGGTCTCGCGTTCGGTCAGGTCGCCTCCGCCCGGCAGCAGCCAGACCGATGGCCCCCAGCCCCCCTCGGTGATCATGTCACCCGCGGCACCCGACCGATTGGCGGTCAGGGCGTCACCGGCGGTGTAGATACCCGAGCCGGGATCCACCCCGAGGGCCCAGGTGGCGCTGGCTTGAGGGTCGATGTCGACCACCAGGGTGGGCACGCCGGCAAAGGCGGCGGCCGAGGCCAGACCAAGGGTGACGGTGGTCTTGCCCACACCACCCTTCTGATTGAGGATCGCCACTCGTGAAGTCACAAGGCGATTCTAGAGCGGAGACGAGCACACCGGCCGCTGCTGCCACACCCGCCCTACGGCGGACCACCGACCCCCCACGCGCAGGCGGGATCAAGAAGGGAGCGGGGCGACGCCGAAACGCCGCCCCGCGTCTCTCCACCCCCCGATCGGAGAGACATCTTTCCAGGGCGGCTGACGCCCAGGCTGTTCAGACTTGTTCTAGCAGCAGAATGGCTCCGGAGACCAGTTGAGATTCGAATGATGAGAGGTGGGACTAGGGTCGCCAACCGTGGAACCCACCGTCGCGATCATCGCCAACCCGGCTTCCGGTAAGGACATCCGGCGCCTGGTTGCCCATGCAACCGTCACCAGCGACGCCACCAAGGTCTCCATTGTCCGGCGTGCTGTCGTGGGCGCGATCGAGGGTGGGGCCCGGCGGTTTCTCCTCATGCCCGACCGCTCGGGCCTGGCCGAGCGAGCCCTGAAGGGCCTCGATCTCGGCGGGGCCGAGGTCGAGTTCGTCGACCCGGCCATGACCGGCGACGGTCGTGACACGTCGGTCGCAGCGGCCCGCTTCGGCGACCTGGGCGCCGGCGCCGTCATCGTCCTGGGCGGTGACGGCACCAACCGGGACGCGGCCAAGGGCTGGCCCAGCCTGCCCCTCATTGGGGTGTCGACCGGCACCAACAATGTCTTCCCCCGCTGGGTCGAGGGCACGGTGGCGGGTCTGGCCGCCGGCCTCGTGGCCTCCGATCAAGTGCCGCTGGCCGATGTCAGCCGGCCCGCCAAGATCATCCACGCCGAGTTCGCCGACGCCACCACCGACCTCGCCCTGGTCGACCTGGTCCTCGTCGAGGGGCGTTTCACAGGCAGCCGGGCCCTCTGGGAGGCCGACCGACTCCGGGCTGCCGTCGTGGCCGTCGCCGAACCCGACGCGGTGGGCGTGGCGGCGGTGGCCGGGGCCGCGATGCCGTGCGGACGCGACGAAGACGGCGGAGTGGTCGTGTACTTCGAGGCCGGGAAACCCGGGGTCCGAGCCGCCCTGGGGCCGGGCCTGTTCGCTCACGTCGGCGTGGGCGCAGCCGAGAGACTGCCCGAGCACCTCACGGTCGAGCTGGAGGGACCAGGGGTTCTGGCCTTCGACGGCGAACGTGACCGGGTTCTCGGGTCTCGAGAGCGGGCCACCGTGCGCATCGTGCGCGATGGCCCGCGGGTCATCGACATCGGCGCCGCCCTCCGGGCAGCGGCGATGGGGGGTGCTTTCCAATCACAACTGGACTGATGGCTCTTGGTGACATCAGCGGTCCTCTGGTTAGATGGATACCTGCCCTGAGGGCGCGACAATGGCGTCGCCCCGGATCACCCGACCCGGAGGAGACCAATGTCCACCACCCCGACCACCCCGACTCTCGAGCAGGCCGGTGCGGCCGTCGCCGAGGCTGACCGCACCCTGATCGCTGCGGTCGACCAATGGCGAGCCGTCATGGTCGACAGGCTCGACCAGTTGGCCGGTGCACTCGACCACCACATCGCCGAGACCGAAGCAGCGGACGGGCTCTTTGCCCGGGTTCTCGTGGATGCCCCACGGCTGCGCAACGAGGTTCGACGCCTCACCCGCGAACACGATGAGCTCATGGCTGCCATCAACGAGACCCGCGAGGGCGCCACCGATACGGGTCTTTCGACCAACCCCCACCGGGTCAAGGCCCTGCACGCCGGCGTCCACGACCTGATCTCCTTGCTCGACCGCCACTGTCACCGCAGTTGCCGGCTCCTCCAGGACTCGCTGGCTGTCGACATCGGCGGACCCGTCGGCTGAGCGGTCAGCGCCTTATGCGCAGCATGCCCTCCTGGGCCACCGAAGCGACCAATACGCCGTCCTGACGGTGGATGGTGCCCTGGGCCAGACCCCGGGCCCCCGCCGTCGACCGCGCTTCGAGATCCAGTAGCAGCCATTCGTCGGCCCGGGCGGGCCGGTGGAACCACATGCAATGGTCGAGACTCGCGGTCATTAGTTCATCGCGGGCGTAGGTGTCGGTGTGGGCCAGCCTCAGGGTGCCGGTGGGGCCGTGGTCGCTGGTGTAGGCAATGGCGGCCACATGGATGGCCGGATCATCGGGTAGCTCGCCGGGTACCCGGAACCACATCCGGCGGTGCACCAGCCCCCGCTCGTCGGTCGAACGGGCCGGGGGGAGCTCGCGAACATCCACCAGGCCGCGACGCCACCGGGCGGGCTCGATGTCCTCGGGCGAGGGCACGTCGAGAGCGATACCGCTCTGGTGGTCGGGGCCGGCCTCGTCCTGGTGGAACGAGGCCGACAGGTTGAAGATGGCCTCGCCGTGCTGAATGGCCCGTACCCGACGGGTGGAGAACGACCGGCCGTCGCGAATGCGGTCGACGTCGTAGACGATGGGGACCGACGGGTCACCGGCCCGCAGGAAGTAGGCGTGGAGGGAGTGGATCTGATGGTCGACCTCGACGGTCTGCTGGGCGGCCATCACCGCCTGGGCCGCCACCTGGCCCCCGAAGACCCGGCCCGGGCCTCCCTCGCGACCCCACGCCCGGAACAGGTTGACCTCGAGAGGTTCGATGGTCAGCTCGTCGAGGAAGGTGGGGGACATCGAGGGCAAGCTACCTCCTGCGCTCTCCGCCTCGTCGGACTACCGGATCGGCGCTCGCTGGGTCCTCGGGCCAGGGATGCTTCGGGTAGCGGCCCCGTAGGTCACGGCGCACGTCGGCCCAAGATCCGGCCCAGAAGCCGGCCAGGTCGTTGGTGATCTGGATGGGGCGCCCGGCGGGCGACAGGAGACGAAGGGTCACCGCCACCCGGCCACCCAGGACACGGGGTGTCTCGGTGGAGCCGAACAACTCCTGGGGCGGCGCCTCGATGGCCGCCACCCCCGGATCGGAGTAGTCGATCGTCACCGATCGGCCATTGGGCAGGGTCAGCGCGTCGGGGGCCAGATCGTCGAGGTCGCGGGGCCGGGGCCATTCGAGGACAGCCCGGAGGGCCCGCCCCACATCGACATCGCCCAGCCGTCCCCGGCCGGAGAGCTGGGGGATGAGCCAGTCCTCGATCGAGGCCAGAAGGGCGTCATCGCTCCAGTCGGGCCAGCGGTCAGGGTCGTGGTGGCGAAGGAAACGGACCCGCTCCACCAGCCGGCGGGTCGAGCGTGACCAGCTCAGGGCATCGAGACCCCGGTGGCGGATCTCCTCGGCCCGCACCTGGTCGTGAAGCTCGGGTGGGATCCTGGGCAGGGGTTGGCGATGGAGGACGACCGCCCCCGCCCGGCGCTCGACAATCACCCGGGCCCGCCCCGTGGCGCCGTGCCACTCGATCGTGTGGGCTTGTTCGATCTGGCCGGCCAGCAACTGGTCGGCCTCGGCGGGGGTGAGGGGGGCCGCCAGACGGATCCTGGCTTCGGTGGGGTGACCGTCGGTCTCGGCCACGGCCAGCCAGGGCTCGGAGGCCAGGGCCCCTTCGGTGGAGAGCCCCCCGCCGCCCACCGCCACGAAGCGCCCGTCGGCCCCGTCGCGCCGCCGGGCGATCCGCTCGGGGTGGGCTTGGGCCACCAGCCATCCGGCGTCGTCGGCGGCCACCGGGCCGTCCTCGATGCCCGCCCGGCGCCGAATTCTCCGGGCCTGGTCGCGGACCCGTCGGCTGCGGCCCGGATGGAGCCGGCCGATTCCGTCGGCCAGTGCCTCGAGCCGCTCCCGGAGGTCGGGGCGGTCACGGCCCCCGACCAGGGGGTCGCCCTCGTCGAGCACCGCCGCGACCAGTGCCGCCGCCGGCCCGCGACCCGACTCCCGACCCGCGACCACGAGATGGCCCAGGCGGGGGTGGAGCCCGAGCGCACCCACATCCTGGCCATGGGCGGTGATTCGCCCCGACCCATCGAGTACCCCAAGGGCACGCAAGGTGTCGGTGGCCCGATCCCAAGCCTCGGGCGGAGGGGGATCGGCCCACCTCAGCTGGGTGGGGTCACCGGCCCCCCAACGGGCGAGATCGACTGCCAGAGGGGCCAGATCGGTGGTGGCGATCTCGGGGGCCTCGTGGTCGTCGAGCAGATCGTGATCAACCGCCGGCCACAGCCGGACACACAGCCCGGTGTCCTGGCGGCCGGCCCGACCCTTGCGCTGGTCGGCCGCCGCCTTGGACACATAGACGGTCTGGAGTCGACTCATGGCCCGCTCCGGCGACCAGCGCGAGACCCGGCGTCGCCCCCCATCCACCACGATCCGGACTCCATCGACGGTGACGCTGGTCTCGGCCAGGTCGGTGGACAGCACCACCCGGCGACGGCCGTCGGGAGCAGGGCGAAGGGCGCGGTCCTGTTCTTCGGCCCGCAGACGACCGTGGAGGGGGAGGATCAGGGGATCGCCGGCGAGGGAGCGGGCCGCCAGGTCACGCGCCACCCGATCGATCTCGCCGACGCCCGGCAGGAAGACCAGACCGTCACCCGGATGACGGGCGAGCGCATCAGCGGTGGTGTCACCCACCGCCGACGCCCAGCGGTTGGGGGCCGGGCGGGGACGCCACTCGACCTCGACGTCGTGGAGTGGCGCGGTGGCCCGGATCACCGGAGGATCACCCAGGACCTTGCGGGCCGCCACCTGATCGAGGGTCGCCGACATGACCAGGATGCGCAGATCGGGACGCAGGGCCTCCTGGATCTCCAGGGCCAGGGCCAGGCCGAGGTCGGAGATCAGGCTGCGCTCGTGCCATTCGTCGAACACCACTGCGGCCACCCCGTCAAGGCCGGGGTCGGCCAGGGCCCGGCGGGTGAAGATGCCCTCGGTGACGACCTCGATCCGGGTGTCGCGGCTCACCCGTCGGTCGTCGCGGGTGACCCATCCCACGGTCTCGCCTGGCTCTTCGCCCCGAGTGGACGCCATACGTCGCGCCGCGGCGCGAGCAGCCATCCGGCGGGGTTCGAGAACGACGATTCGCCCATCGCCGCGCCACGTTCCGTCCAGCAGAGCCAGCGGGATGCGGGTGGTCTTTCCGGTGCCGGGCGGGGCCTCCACGACCGCGGTGGCATGGTTGTCGAGCGCGTCGAGAAGGTCGGGACAGATCTCGTCGACGGGTAGTGGGGGGCCGGGCAGCGACCCGGGAGGGGACACCAAGGGGAAGGGGCTAGAGGAGCCGGTAGACCCGATAGGTCACACTGTCGTGGGTGGCCGTGCCCACTCCGACGGCCTGGATGGCGTTGAGCCATGTGTAGCGCTCGTCGCCGACCTCGAAAGTGGGAGCGGTTCGGATGGATGTGGTGCCGTCCTCGTGGGCCTGGCCGATCCCGTTGTAGCTGACCTGGATGATCGCCCCGTCGTCGGTCTCGAGGGTGAGCCGCACGTCGATGTGGACCACCCCTCCCCCCCGGACGGTCACCCAGTCGCCCGCGGCCACCGGGAACACGGTGGCGTTGACTTTGGGGCCGGTGACCTGACCACCGGTCACCGAGGCAACGGCCCGAGTTCCGTGCGGGCCCCGACGAACCACCGCCCTCTCCTCGCCGATGCTGAGCGACATCTCGAAGAGGAACTCGACGGGCAGCGTCTCTTCGGTCTGGTCTGGCTGGGGTGCGGTCATGACTCCACCTGTGGTCCGGCAGCGGTTCCCCTGATGCTGGCACGCGGCCGGTGGGCCATGCTGGGGCCCATGAGTGACACCGTCCATACCGAGACCCGCGACGACATAGTGATCGTGACCATCGACCGCCCCGAGGTCCGCAACGCGGTGGACCGCCCCACCGCCACCGCCCTGGCCGATGCCTTCCGGGCCTTCAACGCCGACGACGACCTGTCGGTCGCCATCCTCACCGGTGCCCACGGCACATTCTGCGCGGGAGCCGACCTGAAGGCGGTGTCGAGTGGACGGGGGAACAAGGTCACCACCCCCCGGGCCGACACCATCGCCGCCGAGGACGGGCCGGTGGGTCCCAGCCGGCTACTGCTCGACAAGCCGGTGATCGCCGCGGTCGAGGGCTTCGCGGTGGCCGGAGGGCTCGAACTGGCGGTCTGGTGTGACCTGCGGGTGGCGGCCACCGACGCGGTGTTCGGCGTCTACTGTCGCCGGTGGGGTGTGCCCCTGGTCGACGGAGGCACCATTCGGCTCCCCCGCCTCATCGGGCAGAGCCACGCCAACGATCTGATCCTCACCGGTCGAGGGGTGGCGGGCGACGAGGCCCAGAGGATGGGTCTGGTGAACCGGTTGACCGAACCCGGCCAGGCTCTGGAGGGTGCCCTCGAGCTGGCCCGCCAGTTGGCCGCGTTCCCCCAGCGGTGTCTGAGGTCGGACCGCCGGTCGTCCTATGAGCAGTGGGGAATGGACCTACCCGAGGCGCTGGCCAACGAGACGGCATTGGGGTTCGCCACGATCATGTCGGGCGAGACCCGCGAGGGCGCCACCCGGTTCGCCGAAGGTCACGGCCGCCATGGCTCATTCACCGACCTGTAGCCCCGGTTAGGACTGACCGCCACCCGGTGAGCGCCAGTGGAAGCTGGCCCAGTCGAGGGGAACGGAACCGTCCAGTGAATCGGCCCGGACCACAATGGAGCTGACCACCTTGTCATGGAGGGTCTGGTTCTTGTTGTCCCAGAGGGGCCACAGATAGTCG
>JAAEMS010000166.1 GCA_024225275.1 Actinomycetes bacterium | reverse complement strand
GCGACGCGAGCTGCTCGACCGAACCATCATCTGGAACCAGCACCAAACCGAACGCCTCGTCATCGACTACATCGATCACTACAACACCCACCGGCCCCACCGCTCACTCGGCCAGCGGCCACCCCAACCAGCCGTCCCACAAGAGCCAACGAGCATCGCTCCACCGCCAGTCCAAGTCGCCCGAACGTCGCGCTGCCACGGCCTCATCAACGAATACCGAAACGCCGCCTGACCAGCCACGACAGGGTTTCGGGCACCCACACGCTCCAGGGTGCCAGATGCCATTAGCAAACCACTAGCAACGCGACACCCCTTGGCTCGGGCTACGCGGAGATCTTGGGGCCGTACTTGCGCTGCGCCGCTTGCTTGGAGACGCCCAGCATCGTCCCGATCTCTGACCAACTGCGGTGGGCATGGCGCGCGGAACGTACGGCGTCTGTCAACTGCTCATCTACGCCGTTACGCGTCTCGGCCAACTCTGCGATCGCTCTCAGCGTCTCAGTGTCCGCTTCTTTCAAGTCTGCGGAGTCAATGCGGTCGGCCCAGGCTTCGAGGGCCTCGGAGCGCTGTGCACGTGTGTTCGTCACTTGTTCCACCATCCCTTCAGAAACTTCGGGCGAGCTACCATCGCGTGGATGATCGCCGTTCCCTCTTCGTCGGTCACTACCCCAACCTCGAGTGGCTCTGCTGCCGTCGACGGACCAATGAACATGGTTACAGCCGCGTCGTCGGTCTCGAATGCCCTCCAGTGATGTCGTAGTGCGTGGATCATGTCCTTGTCCGGGACACCATGTCTGCGAGCGCTTGTCTCGATGTCCACATCCACAGAGTACCGACAAGCCAGCGGAGCGTCAACATATGTTGACGGAAGGTTGGCTGGGGTCAGCCTCGCATGCGGCGAATGCCCCGTCGTGCCTTGAAATCAGCATGCCTGATATCAGTAGATCAAATACCTGGAGCTTTTCCAGCGCCACCGCTTTCGACTGGAGTCCCGCGAAACCCCAGGCCGGAGCACACGGACGAGTTTCCGGCACCCTCACGGTCGCAGCGGCTCTCCCCCGTCGACTCCGCGACAGCTGGATCGTCACACCGGACATGCTGGCGCACTGGCACCGCCGACGCATCGCCCGACACTGGACCCAGGCGACCGTCACGATTCTCCGAACGGCCCGGTGCGACGGCCTCATCAACGAGAACAAAGACGCTGCATGACCTGCGGCGACGGAGTTTCCGAGCCCCACACGCTGAAGCCTCGGAATCTCAACAAATCTCGTGGTGTCGGAGGGGCGTATACAACCCTTAACCCTCGCCACGAAAGCGACTGGATCCAACTGCGGACTGCTGCCTGACCCGGCCGCCAGGCAGCAGTCGGGTCACGGCCACAGCCGACCAGCGTCTTGGCAATCCTTGCCAAGACGGTACACTGCAAGACCATGACCACGATGAACGTGTCGCTCCCCGAGGAGCTCAAGTCATTCGTCGACGCCGAGGTCGATGCCGGCAACTACGGCTCGACTAGCGAGTACGTGCGAGAGCTCATCCGACGCGACCACGACCGGCGCCAACTCAGAGCCGCCCTTCTCGAAGGTGCCCGCTCCCCGATCACCGCTGACGCCGACGCCACCTACTTCGACTCACTTCGAACCCACGCCGAAGCCGAGGCCTGAACACACGCCTGTGCACGCCGACCTCCGCACCGTTGCTGCGGCCGACATCGACTCCGCGGTCACCTACTACCGCAACGAAGCCGGCCCAGAGGTAGCAGTCAACTTCGTCGACGAACTCGAAGCCGCCATTACCCACCTTCTGCAACACCCAATGACCGGGTCACTCCGATTCTCCTACGAACTCGAGATCCCAGGACTGCGAAGCTGGCCCGTCCAGAAGCTCCCATATCTCGTCTTCTACGTTCCCGACCACGAACGCATCGACATCTGGCGCGTCCTACACGCCCACCGCGACATCCCGACCTTTCTGACATCGGACCCACCCGACTGAATCCCGCGGGCACTGTTGCGTTGACGGATCGGGTGCCCAGAAGCGAGGGTGCTCGGGCGAATCATCCCAGTGCTGTCGAGTCCGATTCGTTTGCCGGCTACCGGTTCCCGCCCGAGGTGATCTTGCTGGCCGTGCGCTGGTACCTCCGCTACGGACTCTCATACCGAGACGTGGAGGAACTCCCCGCCGAACGAGGCATCGACGTCGACCATGTCACCGTCTACCGGTGGGTCCAGAGATTCACCCCGCTACTGATCGACGCAGCACGCCCGTGTCGTCACGCGGTCGGTGACCGATGGTTCGTCGACGAAACCTACGTCAGAGTCGCGGGTGTGTGGCGCTACGTGTACCGCGCCGTCGACCAGTACGGCCAGGTGATCGACGTCTACGTGTCGAAACGACCCAACACCACCGCCGCCAGGCACTTCTTCGAAACCGCGTTGACCG
>JAAEMS010000165.1 GCA_024225275.1 Actinomycetes bacterium | reverse complement strand
GGCACCATAGAACATGGCATACATACTGGTTACGATTGAGGTTTCCCAGCCGCTGATGTCACCATTGAAGGCGTCGGCATTGTAGAACATGTACGACATATTTGTGACAATGGAAGTGTCCCAGACACTGATGTCCTGATTAAAGGCGTTCGCCAAGCAGAACATGTACGACATAGTTGTGACACTGGAGGTGTCCCAGGCGCTGATGTCCTGATTGAAGGCGGTGGCATCTCTGAACATACCAACCATTGTGGTGACACTGGAGGTGACCCAGCCGCTGATGTCCTGATTGAAGGCGGTGGCATTCTGGAACATGTACGACATATTGGTGACGCTCGAGGTGTTCCAGGCGCTGATATCACGATTAAAGGCCAAGGCATCCCTAAACATCCATGACATATTGGTGACGCTCGAGGTATCCCAGCTGCTGATGTCCTGGTTGAAGGATGTGGCATTGAGGAACATGCCATACATACTGGTTACGATTGAGGTTTCCCAGCCGCTGATGTCACCATTGAAGGCGTCGGCATTGTAGAACATGTACAACATATTTGTGACACTGGAGGTGTCCCAGGCGCTGATGTCCTGATTGAAGGCGGTGGCATCTC
>JAAEMS010000164.1 GCA_024225275.1 Actinomycetes bacterium | reverse complement strand
GACGTGAGCCAGGAGTGGCGAGGCATTCTGGCCCTGTCCATCATCTACGGGGCGTACATCGCCGAGGTCTTCCGGGGCGGTGTTCAAAGCATCCCCCGCGGGCAGATGGAGGCCGGACGCTCTCTGGGTCTCAGCCGGTTCAGCACCATGCGCTACGTGGTCCTGCCCCAAGCCATGCGGGCGATCATCCCGCCCCTGGGCAATGACTTCATCGCCATCCTCAAGGACTCGTCCCTGCTCTCGGTGCTGGCCGTGGGTGAGATCACCTACAACGCCCGCCAGTACGCATCCGGCAGCTTCCGGTTTCGCGAGAGCTACATCGTCCTCATCTTCATCTATGTGAGCCTCGTGCTCACCCTGTCGTTCCTGTTGACCCGCCTCGAGGCTCGAATGACGCGTGACCGGCAGGGGGAGCGCTGATGATCGAGGTACGGGGGCTCCACAAGCGGTTCGGGCCGGTGAAGGCGGTGACCGGTGTCGACCTCCAGGTCCGTCAGGGTGAGGTTGTCGTGGTGGTGGGCCCCTCCGGCTGCGGTAAGTCCACCGTGCTCCGGTGCGTGAACGGGCTCGAGTCCCCCACCGCCGGGCATGTCGCGATCGACGGGGTGGACCTGTTCGACCAGCAGACCGACATCGACGCCGTCCGGGCCGAGGTCGGGATGGTCTTCCAGCAGTTCAATCTGTTCCCCCACCTCACCGTGGCCCAGAACGTCAGCCTGGCCCAGGAGAAGGTGCGGGGTCGGTCGCGGACCGAGGCCTCAGCCATGACCATGCGCCAGCTCGAGCGGGTGGGCATCCCCGACAAGGCCGACTCCTATCCGCGGCAGTTGTCGGGTGGTCAGCAACAGAGGGTCGCCATCGCCCGCTCCTTGGCCATGGAACCCAAGGTCATGCTGTTCGACGAGCCGACGTCGGCCCTGGACCCGGAGATGATCAAGGAGGTCCTCGACGTCATGCTCGAGCTGGCCGCCGAGGGCATGACCATGGTGGTGGTGACCCATGAGATGGGTTTCGCGCGGGCGGCCGCCGACCGGCTCATCTTCATGGACGCCGGCGAGATCGTCGAAGAGGGCCGCCCCGAGGCCGTGTTCACCACCCCGAAGGAACCGAGGACGAGGGACTTCTTCGACAAGATCCTGCCCTAGTGCCCCGGCCAGGGAAGGGGGGGGCGGTGACAGCTGTGTTGCGAACGCCGACGGTCAGATGACGATCTACGGACGATCGGCCGCCATGACTCGATTTCACCCCCCTGACGCGCCGATGATCATTGGTGCGGGTCAGCGGAGTACCCGCAGTGAGGTGTGCGGACATGGTGTTGTTGGAAACCCCGGCCACCCAGACGACGGCTACGGACGGCCAGACCAGGGTT
>JAAEMS010000163.1 GCA_024225275.1 Actinomycetes bacterium | reverse complement strand
TGTTGCTGGCCCTCACCGACGGGCCTCGCCACGGCTATGGGATCGCCCAACGGGCCGCAGAGCTCTCCGAGGACCGGGTGAAGCTCACCGCCGGGACTCTCTATGGGGCACTGGACCGGCTGGTCGGCTCGGCGCAGATCACAGTCGACCGGGAAGACACCGTCAACGGACGACGCCGCCGCTACTACCGGCTCACCGAAGGAGGCCGTCGGGCCCTGGTCGACGAGACGGTCCGACTGAGAGCCACCGTGACGGCGGCAGAAAGGTTGATCGGGCCTGAGGTTGGGGGGGCGCAGGCATGAAACGGCCCTACCGGTTCTCGATGCGGGCCTATCCGCCCGGCTACCGGCGTGACCATGGTGAGGAACTCATCGACACCGCCCTGGCCATGACCGGGGGCCGGTGGTCGGCCCGCCAATCGATGGGCTTTCTACTCCACGGGACAAAGAAGAGCCTGATGACCCCCCGACGCTGGTGGGGGCTGGCCGTCGTCTTCCCAATCGCGTTCGCGTGCGCCCAGACCGCGGTTCTCTTTGCGGCTCTGCCCCCCGAGGCGGCGCCAGTGTGGATCACCAAATGGCTGACCATCCCAAGCCTGCCGATCCTGTTCATCTTGATGGCAGAACGGATAGCCGAGAGGCCCCAACGGTGGAGGGCGACAACCGTGATCTGGGCCGCCGCGGGTATCAGCATGGTGGGTGTGGTCGCCCGCCGGACCGAATCGGCCAGCGAAGCCATCTCGTCGGTGGCCTACTACCGGCTCTGGCCCACCCGGGTCACCGGACCGATCGAGGTCCATCTCGACAACATCGGCGCCCCCTGGAACGGCTGGACACCGGCAGAGATCGTGGCACGAGAGATGGTGACGGTAGTGATCCTTGCTGCGGTCACCAGTCTGGTCCTTCGCC
>JAAEMS010000162.1 GCA_024225275.1 Actinomycetes bacterium | reverse complement strand
GTTGGTGACGTCGTAGTTGATGGTGATGGTGTCGCCGTGGGTGATGTCGTTGGAGTTGTCGGTGTCGCCACCGGGGGCGAAGCCGCCGTGGGTGGTGGTGATGATGATGTCGGGGGTGCCGGTCACCGGCACCGTCGAGGTCGCCGGCGGTGAGGGGATCGGGCTGCCGGTCGGGTCGTCTCCGGTGGCGGTGGCGGTGTTGGCCACCTCACCGGCATCGACCATCGCCTGGGTCACCGATAGGGTCGCCGTACAAGCGAGGCCGGCGCCGGGGGCCAGTGTCGAGCCGTTGGTCGGGGTGCAGGCCAGGCCGGTGGCCAGTGAGTCGCTGACGGTCACGGTATCGAGAGTGACGTCACCGGTGTTGGTGGCGGTGACGTCCCAGGTGAGGGTGTCGCCCAGGCTCACGTTGCCCGAGCCGTCCTCGTCGGCGTTGCCCGTCCAGGTCTTGGCCAGACCGAGGGACGGGTTCTGGGGGGTCGGGTTGGTGGTGCCGTCGGTGGCAGTTACTCCAGCACCGCTTGGTGCTGAACCCTCGACGCGGGCGGTGTTGTCGACCGATCCCGAGTCGATGTCGGCCTGGGTCACCAGGTGGCTGCCCACACAGGTCACTTCGGCACCCGCCGCTCGGTCGCTGCCGTTGGCCGGCGTACAGGCCAGGGATCCCACCAAGGGGTCGGAGACGGTCACGCTGCTCAGCGTCACGTCGCCGGTGTTGGTGGCGGTGATGGTCCAGGTGAGGGTGTCGCCCACGGTGATGTCACCGGAGGTGTCAGGATCGTCATTGCCGGTCAGGGTCTTGTCGAGGGTGACCGCCGGGTTCTGATCGACTGGTGTCGTCACCGTGTCAGAGGTGATCAGGGGCGTTCCACCGGGGTCGAAGGCCGAGGCGGTGGCCGTGTTGTCGAACGAGCCGGCGTCGGCTTGGTCCACGGTGACCACCTGGGTGGCCGTGCAGTTCATGGCTGTCCCCGGCAGAAGGCTGCTGCCTGCACCCGGGGTACAAGAGAGTGAACCGTTGACGATCAGGGGATCGGTCAAGGTGACGCCGGTCAGGCTCACGTCACCGACATTGGTGACGGTGAGATTCCAACTCAGCGTGTCCGCGGCGGAGACGCCTCCCGAGCCGTCGGCGTCGTCATTGCCGGCGAGGGTCTTCGTTACCGCCAGCGACGGAGCCTGCTCAATCGTGACCGCCAGCGAGGTGTCCGAGGTGACGTCGATGTTCCCGGGGTCGGTTCCCACCGCGGAGGCGGTGTTGAGCACCGAACCGGCGTCCACGTCGGCCTGGGTGGCCTGATAGGTCGCGGTACAGACCATGGCCGCACCGGGGGCGAGGTCGTCGCCCTGGGTTGGTGCACAGGTGAGGACACTCAGGCCGGACAAGGGATCGGTGACCCGCACATTGGTGAGGGTCACATTACCGATATTGGTCGCGGTGAGACCGAAGGTGAGGGTGTCACCCCCTGTCACCGTGCCCGAGCCGTCGGCGTCGTCGTTGTCGTCCAGGGTCTTGACCAGATCGATGTTGCCGATCTGGGGCACCGGGGTCGAGATCGTGTCCTCGGCTGTCACCCCGGTTCCGTCCGGTGCGGTACCGGTGGTCGCCGCGGTGTTGTCGATCTGGCCGTTGTCGACGTCGGCTTGGGTGACCGCGTAGGTCGCGGAACAGGTCATGGCTGCTCCGGGGGCGAGCGAGACTCCAGGGCACGACACGCCCGAGAGGCCGGGGAGGGGATCGGACACCCCAACCGGCGACAGGGTGACATTGCCGTCGTTGGTGACCTCGAACTCGTAGGTGAGGGTGTCGCCCCGCGAGATCGTGCCGGAGCTGTCGGCGTCGCTGTTGGCTCCCACCGACTTCACCACCGAAACGGCGGGAACCTGGGGAATGGTCACCGTCTCGCTGTCGCTGTCCGTGACGTCATCGGCCGGATCGCCGGAGTCGCCGCCCGGCCGCTCGGTGGTCACGTACGCGGTGTTGTCGACCTGGCCGTTGTCGACCTCGGCCTGGGTCACCTCATGGGTGTCCTGGCAGCTGGTCGACTCGCCGGGGGTCAGCGAGGCCACCGGGCAACTCACCGGTCCGCCGGTGAGTGGATCGGTCACCACGAGATCTGTCAGGGTGACATCGCCGTCATTGGTGACGTCGAAGGTGTAGGTGAGGGTGTCACCCACCGAGATGTCGCCCGAGCCGTCTTCGTCGGCGTTCCCGGTGATGCTCTTCACCAGCACGATTGATGGGTTCTGGGGAGGGAAGACACTCTCCTGGTCGGACGCGCTCACCGTGGTGCCACCCGGGTCGGTGCCCGAGGCGATTGCCGTGTTGTCGATGCGGCCGACGTCGACATCGGCCTGGCCCACCACATAGGTGGCGGTGCAAATGGTGGCCGCGGCGGGAGCAAGGGCGGAATCCGCGCAGGTCAGCGAGCCGTTGGTGATGAGCGGGTCGCTGACTCCCACCGAGCTGAGGCTGGTGTCGCCGTCATTGGTGACGTCGAAGGTGTAGGTGAGGGTGTCGCCCACACTGATCGAGCCCGAGCCGTCCTCGTCGGCGTTGCCGGTCAGGTTCTTGATGAGGTCGATCGAGGGGTGGCGGCTGGCCGTGACCTGATCCGAAGCCGTGTCTTCCACCGTGCCTGCGTCCGGACTGTGGCTGGTCACCGTCGCCGTGTTGTCGATGCGTCCGGCGTCGACGTCGACTACGGCCACCGCGTAGGTGGCCGTACACGACTGGACCTCGCCGGGGGCGAGGGTGGCGCCGGCGGCCGGGGTGCAGGTGAGGGCGGAGAGGCCGGCCAGGGGATCGGTGACGGTCACGTCGGTGAGGGTGATGTCGCCGGTGTTGGTGGTGATGAATTGGTAGGTGAGGGTGTCACCGAGGGAGATGTCGTTCGACCCGTCGGCATCATCGTTGGCGATGACCGACTTGCCCAGGCCGATGTCCGGGTTCTGGTCGGGGGTGACGGTCTCCGAGCCGTTGTCGGAGATCGTGCCGCCGGCTGGTGGCGTCGCGCTGGCGGTTGCGGTGTTGGTGATGGTGCCGGCGTCCACGTCGGCCTGGGTGACCACATAGGTGGCCGAGCACGGGGTCGATGCGCCCGGAGCGAGCGAGACCGGGGCACACGACGGGCCGGTCAGACCTGGGAGCGGGTCGGTGATGGTCACGTCGGCGAGGGTGACGTCGCCGGTATTGGTGGCGTCGAAGGTGTAGGTGAGGGTGTCGTTCAGGGAGATGTCGGTCGAGCCGTCCTCGTCGGCGTTGTCGAACAGGTCCTTGTCGAGGGTGATCGACGGGTTCTGGTCGATCACGACCGTGTCGGTGTCGGTGTCAGCCACATCAGTGCCCGACGGAGCGGACGCCGACGCGGTGGCGGTGTTGGACACTGCGCCGGCATCGACGTTGGCCTGGGTGATCTGGTAGCTGGCCGAGCAGGTCGTGCTGGCCCCCGGGGCCAGGGCGGTGGCCAGGCAGGCGGCACCGCCGGTGAGCGGGTCGTCGATGGTCAGTGTGGCCAGGGAGACATCGCCGTCGTTGGTGACGGTGATGTCCCAAGTGAGGGTGTCGCCCAGGGAGACGTTGCCGGATCCGTCGGCATCGTCGTTGGTGTCGAGATCCTTGGTGACCGTCAACGACGGATTCTGGGCCGGCAGCACCTGCTCGCTGTCGCTGTCCACAACACCCGCCCCGTCCGGCGCGGTGCCTGCGGCCTGGGCCGTATTGTCGATCGATCCGCTGTCGATGTCGGCCTGGGTGGCCGTGTAGGTGGCCGTACAGCTCTGGGTGGCTCCCGGGGCCAGTGCTGCTCCCGCGGCCGGCGAGCAGACCAGACCCGAGAGGCCACTCAGGGGATCGGTGACGGTGACCCCGGTGAGGGTCACGGTGCCGTCGTTGGTGGTCAGGAACGAGTAGGTGAGGGTGTCGCCCACGCTCACGTCGCCCGAGCCGTCCTGGTCGGCGTTGGCCGCCAACGACTTCACCAGCTGGATGGACAGGACCTGATTCACCGCCTGGGTGTAGCTGTCGGTGTCGACCACATCCCCACCGTTCGGTGCGGTGCCTGTGGCCTGTGCTGTGTTGTCGATGCGGCCGGCATCGACGTTGGTCTGGGTCACCGAGTAGGTGCCCGTACAGGTGGTCGTGGCGCCGGGGTTCAGCGTGGTGGCCGGACAGGAGACGGAGCCGGTGAGCGGATCGGCCACGCTGATGCCGGTGAGGATCACCTCGCCGTCGTTCTCCACTGCGAAGCCGTAGGTCAGGGTGTCGCCCGCGCTCACGTCGCCCGAGCCGTCTTCGTCAGCATTGCTCTGGACCGACTTGGTCAGCTGGATCGAGGTGACCGGGGTCAGGGTGAACGACGTGGGGTCGTTCTCGCCGCCCTCGTCAGGTTGGCCGTCGGAGTCGGGATCGGGGTCGGCCCCCGCGTCTGAGGTGTCAGTGGTGTCGCCGTCGGAGGACCCGTCGTTGTGGAAGGTGGTGTCGGCGGCGGCGTCGACCTGATTCGTCAGGGTGATGGAGCCGCCGGCCATGTTCGGGAAGAATGTGACTGTCACCTCGACGGTTGCCGCCTCGCCGAGTGTGAGTGAGCCGGTGTTACCGTCGAGCAGGTTGGTCTGGTTCCCCGTGCCGGTGAACGACGAGTTGATGGCCAGCGGGTCGGCCGTATTGGCGACGATATTGGGTGTCGACACCGTGTACTCACCCGGTTGGTCGACAGCCGCCACCGTGGCCTGGTGGGTGCCGAACTCGCCGGCCAGGTCGTCGTCCAGGATGACGTCGTGGAGGTCGGTGCCCCCCAGGTTCTCGGCGACCACCTGGTAGGTGACCTCGAACGCGCCCTCACCCACATAGGTGGGGCCCGACGTGGTGTTCTTGGCGGCGCCGATCTGGGGGGCGCAGAAGTGGAAGTCGGAGATACCGAGGAGCTGGCCGGCCGAGCCGGCACCGTCCTCGTAGTCGATCTCGATGCGGTCGACCGGCCCGGCGTGGTTGATCGTGAGCCGGGAGTCGGGATCGGTGAAGGCGGTCGACGTCGTACCCACCCATTCATTGGCGGCCGTCTGGTTGATGCGGGCACCGGCGGTGGCGGTCATGGCCCCGGTGACCTCGATGCCGTCGTTGTACAGGCGAACTCGGACGACGTCGGTCCAGCTGCTCCTGTCGATGTCAGCCATCTCGAAGCTCAGATCGTGCACATCGTCAGTGAACGCGGTTGAGAAGGTGGCGAACTGGTCGTCGTTGTGTCCCCACTCGTAGAAGTACACATAGCCGGTGTCGGTGCCGTGGCTGGCGGTGCGGGTCTCGAAGTCGCGGACTACACCGTTCGGGTCGCTCAGGGCGACGGTGCCCTGGACCCCGCTGGTCTCGAAAGTACCCGGGACATTGACCCCGTTCCCGTTCGAGCCCCAGTCGTAGTTGGTCGTGGTGCCGCAAGTCAGACCGTTGGGTAGTGCCTCGGCCTCTTGGGTGCGGGGGATGATGACGAGCATCGACGCGACAACGGCCAGTACGGAGGCAGCCAGGGAGACGCGCCGAATCGACGTCGTGCTCGCGCCGGTTGCTGTTGCTGTCTCGTTCATGCCCTCAATCCGGGTTCGTTGTCGTTGTCCTGTCGATCCCCTCACCTGTTCTGTCGGTACATATGGAGCTGCAATTAGTAGGTAGAACTGCCTTGGCCCCGAACCTGTTTCAGACCGGCCGGGTCAGCCGTCCCACCACGTCAAGGGCATGGAGTGGGCTTTCTGGGCTCTTTCCGCGGGACTTGGCTGGGACCCCACCCCTGGATCAGGGCGCGCCGCGACCTACGGCATGACCAAGGCGGCTGGCGAAAAAGGGGAGCTGGGGGTGGTGTTGGCCTAGCCGACCCGCTGAGGGCTGACCAGGCGAGGTCGGAGGGTGAGGGGTGCCTCGCCCCGGTTGCCCTGGAAGACCAGCGCGGCCAGGGCCACGAGCGCACCGGCCACCGCGGCATCGATCCACCAATGGTTGGCGGTGGCCACGATGGCGAAGAGGGTGAGGACGGGGTGGGCGATGATCAACCAGCGCCACCGGGTCCGGAGCACGGTGAGCGCCGCACCGGCCACCAGCACCGAATAGCCGAAGTGGAGCGACGGCATGGCCGCGTACTGGTTGGCCTGTGACCCGATCGAGCGCTGGGCGTAGAGGTCGGGGCCGTAGACCTTCAGGGTGTCGACGAAGCCGAGGTCGGTGAACATCCGGGGTGGGGCGAGGGGCCACAGCACGTGGATGGCCAGGGCGGCGACCGTGACCGTGACCAGGGTGCGGCGGAACCGCCGATAAGCGATGGGGTGGCGGACATAGAGCCACACCATGGTCAGGCCGGTGAGCCAGAAGTGGGCCGAGGCGTAGTAGCGGTTGAGTAGGGGCATCAGTCCGTCGGCCGAGAGGGTGAGCCGCTGCAGCCCCCGCTCGATGAAGGTACCGGTGGACTGCTCGAGCGAGATCAGCCAGTGGGCGTTGGCCATGGCCGTGTCGACCTGGTCCGAGGCCAGGTACCTCACGTGCTTGTAGGCCAGATACAAGAGCAAGACCAGGGCTGCTTCGATCAGGAGCTGGCCCGCGGCGATGAGGACGCGGCGGGCGGGGTTGGCCGGGCGGCCACCCCTGACGAAATCTTCAGTTGGGTATGGAATGCCGGTGAGAGTGGTCATGTCTTCGCCGCTCTGGGAGATCCCCCTGCGCCTTCGGTTCCCCGCCCCTCACCTGTGGCGCCAGGCAACTAGTCTCGACGCCAAGGTGCGGGGACCTTCAGGTGACACTGTAGCCTGGGTTACAGTGAGTTTGCGGTCGGATTACGGCGGCGAGTCTTGAATGGTCCGCCGCCGGAAGACAGCCAAGGCCGATGCCCGGGCCCCATTAGCCTCGCCCGGCATGAGCCAACCCGAGAACGAGCGCTACACCCATGGCCACCACTCGTCCGTGGTGGCAGCCCACGCCCGCCGCACCGCCGAAGAAGCGGCGGCTTTCCTTCTTCCCTTCCTCGCCCCTGATTCCCGGCTCCTGGATGTGGGGTGCGGGCCGGGCTCGATCACGGTGGGTCTGGCTCGGCGCTGCGGTGAGGTCATCGGTGTCGACTCGAGCGACGATGTCCTCGAGTCGGCCCGCAGCCACCAGGCCGACCAGGGGGTCGAGAACCTGAGCTTCGAGGCCGGCTCCTGCTACGAGCTCCGGTGGGAGGACGAAACCTTCGACGTCGTCTACGCCCACCAGCTGCTCCAGCACCTGGCCGACCCGGTGGCCGCCCTCCGGGAGTTCCGACGGGTCCTGAAGCCGGGCGGCCTGGTGGCGGTACGGGACGCCGACTACGGCACGATGGTCCATGCTCCGATCGATCCCCGGATCGAACGCTGGCGCGATCTGTTCCACGAGGTGGCCCGGGCCAACGGGGGAGAGCCCGACGCCGGTCGCTTGCTCCTGCCCTGGGTCCACCAGGCCGGGTTCGCCGACCCCGTCACCACCGCCACCGCCTGGGTGTATGCCGACCAGGAGGGCCGCGACCACTGGGGCGAGCTTTGGGCGGTACGTATCACCGAGGGAGCCTTCGCCGCCCACGCCCAGGAGTTCGGGCTGGCCACCGCCCCCGAGATCGCCGACCTGGCCGCGGCCTTCCGCGACTGGGCGGCCCGGCCCGACGGCTTCTTCGGCTTCATCCACGGCGAGGTTCTGGCCCGGCGGCCCTGACCGGACCGCCGCTGGGTTCCGCTCCCTACTTGGTGTCGACCCGCCGGAACCGTTCGGCCTTGCGTCCTTCGGCCAGTCCGGCCTGGCGGCCGGCCCGTTCGGCCCACTCGCCGATGCTCGAGCGGAGATCGGCCCAGTGGCCGGTCTGGCTGGTGTGCGACGCGAGGGCGGCGACCTTGGCGTCGAAGGTGGCGGTGATATCGACGGTGAGGTCGGGGTCGGGCCCGCCCATCAGCCACAGCCGGGGCACCGCGTGGGGGCGATGGCCCTCGTCATCGAGCTCGGGATGGGCCCACGGGTTCCGGGCGTCTGGATAGACGGCATCGATGGTGGCGCTGGCCACCGCCCGATGATCGGGGTGCGAGCTGTAGATGCGGTCGAGGTTGCGTTCGGGGTTCTGGGTGATCACCAGTTCAGGTTTCACCAGCCGGATGGCCCGGGCGATGTCGCGCCTGAGGTCGAGTCCCTCGACCACTGCGCCGTCGGGCCAGCCCAGGAAGCGCACGTCGTCGACCCCCACCGCGGTGGCGGCCACCCTCTGCTCGGTCTGGCGCAGGACTGCCACTTCATGGCGTGGGGTTTCTCCGGCCTCCCCGGCGTCGCCGTCGGTCACCACGCAGTACGTCACCCGGGTACCGGCCGCGGTCAACACCGCCACGGTGCCTGAAGCCCCGAAGTCGATATCGTCGGGGTGAGCGAATACGACCAGTGCTGTTTCGGGCCGCTGCTCGTCGGCCGGAAGGCCGTCGTAGAGGTCGGTCATGACCCGGAACCTTGGTCGACCGGCGTCGGCGGCGCCAGCCTTCGCGGAGTCAGGCGTCGCTGGGCCGTTCGATCTCGGATCGTTCACCGGTCCGGTTCACCAGACCCAGGCCGAACACCATCACACCCAGGGCGAAGAGGATCAGGGGAAGGGCACTGTCGCCCCACCCGGTGACCGGCAGGGTCTCCTGACGGCCGGCGACTTCGGCGTCGGTCTCGCTGGCCAGACCGTCGGCGAGCTCGGCGCCGCTCACGAGTTGGGGTCCACTGGTGGTGTCAACCAGGTAGAGGTACAGGCATGTGCCGCCTTCGAGGTCACGGGTGTGGGTGATCTCCTCTCCGCTCGGGCCGGCAGTGATGGCCGTTGGGCCCGGATCGATACCGAGGGTGCCGGTGGTGTCGCCTGCCCTCAGGCCGGCCAGGGCCGGACCGTTCTCGATCGCGACTCCCACGTCACCCCCGGTGGCGCTCAGCACTCGAACCTCGATGCAGGCTGTGTTCTCGTCGAGGTTGGGGGAGGAGTTGTCGAACGAGGTCACGGTGGGCGCGCCGGTGGTGTCGCCGTGCAGCACCACGGTGAGGTCGCTGCCTGGTGACATGTCGACCGCGGTGTCGCCGAGCTCGACGCCGTCTGGATCGACGAATCGACCGTCGAGGTCATTGGCTGCGGTGGTGGTCGATGCGGAGAGCGGTTCGAGGGTGAGGGTCTCGTCGCTCAGCACGAAGTCGACGGACAGGCCCCGAAGGCCGTTGATCACTTCGATCTGGGCCGGTCTCGAGGACGGGGGTGGGACACGCTCATCGCCCCGGGCCGCAACCGACTGGACGAGGAGGTTGACGATGACGTCCTGATCCCCGACGGCGTGGATGGCGGCGCACGATCCAGGTGTCAGGTTGACCTGGGCGGGGGTTGTGTCCACGCCGTCGAGTCCGAGATCGTGCAAGCCCGGGGCTACCGGGATGGCCCGGGTCGAGAAACCTTGGGATACATGATCGCCGTCCGGTTCGCCGTCGATGAGGAGGCGGGTGGAGCCGGCGGCTGCGAGGTGTCGGAGCACGAGACAGCTGTCGCCCTCCGAGGGCAGGCCGGGGTCGGGGAAGGAATCGACGCCGACGCCCGAGGTCGAGTCGGGGTCACCCCACACGATGACGCTGGTACCGGATGCGCTCACGACGTCGGCCTCGGTACTTCCCAGCAGGTTGGCGTCGCGGGCGGTGCTCCCGGTTGGGTAGAACTCGACTGTGTGGGGGCCAACCGGAACTGAGAACTCGCGGCCGGTTCTGCTCGGTTCGAGCCTGATGCTCGCCATCTGCCCGTCGATGTACACGTCGACCGACTCGGTCAAGGCGTTCACCGCGGTGAGGAAACCGGTCTCGGTCTGACCGTCGGCCGGAGCCGGCATCAGCCCGAGCACCAGCACCACCAGAGCGATGACTAGCGCAGCTGGAGAACGCCTGGTTCTATTGATTTCGCCCTTGATCATCATGTCCGCCGTTCTAGGTCCCGGATTACCACGGTATGTGGTATTTCATGCCACAACCAGTGGGCAATTGGGCCCATGCCTGACGGGGCTGGATCACCTGTGGTGGACTCGGGGCGTGAGCGCTGACATCCGTGAGAAGGCCTTGACCGTGGGCGACCGTCGGTCATCGTTGATGATCTACCGAATTGTCCGCGGCATCGTCCGCAAGGTGCTGTTCCCCTTCTTCCGAGTTCGGGGCCACAACGTCGAGGTGCTGAACGCTCCCGGGCCGGTCATCCTGGCCCCCGTTCACCGGTCGAACCTCGACTCGGTCCTCCTGGCCGCGATGTGCACCCCACGCGTCCGGGCCTTGGGCAAGGAATCCCTGTTCACCACCTGGGGGGTGTCGTGGGTCTGTGCGGCCCTGGGCGCCATCCCGGTCCGGCGGGGCGAAGCCGACCGCGACGCCCTGGCCGCGGCCCGCATGCTCCTCGACCGTGGTGAGAGCATGATCGTCTTCCCCGAGGGGACCCGGCAGTCAGGGGCCGAGATCGCCGAGCTGTTCGACGGGGCCGCCTGGTTGGCCGCCCGCACGGGAGCTCGGGTCGTGCCAGTGGGTATTGCCGGCACCGAAGAGGCCCTCCCCTCCGAGTCGCGGTTCCCCAAGCGGGGCCGCGTCGAGATCCGAGCCGGCGACCCACTGCCCGCCCCCTTGCCGGCGAAAGGCAAGCGCCGGGTCGACCGCGACCAGATGCGCGAGTTCACCATGGTGTTGCGCGATGCCCTCCAGACCCTCCAGGACCAAGCCCGGGCCGAGGCCGGGCTCCCGCCCCGCGCCGGGGCCTGACCACCTCCCCCCGACCCAGCCCAGGAGCAGCCGTGCCCGAACAACCCCTCTGGGAGCCAAACGCCGAGGCGGTGGCCGCGACCCTGCTCGATCACTTCCGGCGTGCGGCCGAGGCGGTGGCCGGTCGGAGCCTTCCCGACTATCCGGCCCTGCACGACTGGTCGGTCGAGGATCCCAATGGCTTCTGGGATCTGGTGTGGGCCGAGCTCGGCGTCATCGGAGACCGGGGTGATGGTCAGGCGATGGTGTCTGCACCCGAGCTGGTCGACACCCGATTCTTCCCCGGCTCCCGCCTCAACTACGCCGAGAACCTGCTCCGGGTCGGGCCCGAAGAGCCGGCCGGCGCCGACCCTTCCATGTTGTCCACCGTCGAGGGTTCGCCGGTTCAGGAACTGTCGCGGGCTGATCTGATGAGCCTGGTGGGCCGCCTTTCTCAGTTCCTGCGGGCCGAGGGGATCGAGCCTGGCGATCGGGTGGCGGCCTGGATGCCCAATACCAGTGAGACCTACGCGGTCATGCTCGCCGCGGCGACCATTGGTGCCGTCTTCACCTCGACCTCGCCCGACTTCGGCACCGACGGGGTGGTCGACCGTTTCGGGCAGACCGAACCAATCGTCCTGTTCGCCGCCGACGGGTATCGGTACAACGGCACCCGTCACGACGTCCTGGATCGCCTGGCCGAAGTCCGGGCTGCACTACCCAGCCTTCGTCGGGTTGTGGTTCTGCCGTTCCCGGCCATCGACACGGATGGCGAGCTGGCCTCTCGGCTATCGGGGATCGTCGACGCCATCACCTGGGAAGACGCGTTGGGCCGGGCCCCGTCGAGCGACCTGGTGTTCGATCGCCTTCCCTTCGACCACCCCCTGTTCATCCTCTACTCGTCGGGCACCACCGGGAAGCCCAAGTGCATCGTCCACCGGGCCGGCGGGGTTCTGCTCAAGCACCTCACCGAGCACCAGCTCCACGGCGACATCCGCCCCGGCGACCGGGTCCTCTACTTCACGACGGCGGGCTGGATGATGTGGAACTGGCTGGCCACCGTGCTGGCCTCGGGTGCCACCCTGGTGCTCTACGACGGGTCGCCCACCCATCCCACCATCGACGTGCTCTTCGACCTCACCGACGAGGTCGGGGTCAACCTCTTCGGCACCTCCGCCAAGTTCATCGACTCACTGAACAAGCTGGGCCGCAGCCCCCGGACGACTCATGCACTCGACACGGTGCGCACCATCACCTCGACCGGATCCCCACTCGTGCCCGAGAGCTTCGATTTTGTGTACGCCGAGATCGGCGACCACGTCTTCCTCACCTCGATGTCGGGGGGCACCGACCTCTGTGGGTGTCTGGTCATCGGTGATCCCACCAGTCCGGTCTGGAGGGGCGAGATCCAACGCCCGGCGCTTGGTCTCGACATTGCCGTCGTCGATGGGGACGGCGAGCCCATGACCGAAGGCCAGGGTGAGCTGGTCTGCCGCAACGCCTTCCCATCAATGCCGCTCGAGTTCTGGAACGACCCCGGCGGCGAGCGCTACCGGGCCGCCTACTTCGATCGGTTCCCGGGGCTCTGGCACCAGGGCGACTTCGCCGAGTGGTGCGAACATGGCGGTATGGCCATCCATGGTCGGTCTGACGCCACCCTCAACCCGGGCGGCGTGCGCATCGGCACCGCCGAGATCTACCGCCAGGTCGAGCAGCTCGACGAGGTTACCGAGGGTCTGGTCATCAGCCAGGACTACGAGGCTGATCAGCGGGTCGTGCTCTTCGTCACCCTACGCGACGGGCTCACTCTCGACGACGAGCTGAGCGATCGGATACGGCACCAGATCCGCGCCGGGGCATCGCCCCGCCATGTACCCGCGGTTGTGGTCCAGGTGCCCGAGCTACCGCGAACGCGGAGCGGCAAGCTGGTCGAGCTGGCGGTGCGGAACGTGGTGCACGGCCAGCCGGTTCTGAATCAGGAGGCCCTGATCGATGCCTCGGTGCTCGACTACTTCAAGGATCGGCCCGAGCTGGGCTGAGGGGTGACCGTCGGTTGGGTCAGGCCGGCGGGAACATGCGGGTCAGGGCCCGGTCGACTGCATCCCCGAGACGTTCGGGCGGCCAGTCGCCGGGGTCGGCCACGGTTGCCAACCGGAGGCCCAGGACCAGCAAGTGCAGGTCCCTGGCCGCGGTCTGGGGGTCCACCGGCCCGACCAGGCCTTCCTTCACCGCGGCGGTGATCAGCTCTTCGAGCTGGCCCGTGCACCACTTCTCGAGGTTGGCCACTTCGCGACGGATCGCTTCGGGCACCGGGCCGGCTGTCAGGTGGAGCAGGGCCATTGCCTGTTCGAGGCTGGTGACCGACGCCCTCAGCATGGCGCGCAGCGTGCCCAGGGGCGGTCCTTGGTTGTGGCCTACACAGCAGCTCTCGAAATACTCGCGGAGCTGAGCGACAGCCTGGAGAACTACATCGTCGTGGCCGTCGAAGTAGTGGGTGACCCATGAGGTCGACATCCCCGCCTCGCCCGCGATCGAGCGGACCGACGCAGCGGCAACACCGCCATGGGCGATGACGCGCAGAGCGGCTTCACCAACCTCTCTTCGTCTCTGCTCGTGGTCGACCTGTCGGGGCACGAAATCTCTCTGTAGATCAAGGGGTGGGAGACCCCGAACATAGATCGGGAGATCGACACAAGCATCTATTGACTGAAGCCGTTTCTGGGCACCCCGCCCGGGTCAGCGGCCCTTCCACTGTGGGGGCCGCTTCTCGGCGAAGGCCAGCGGCCCTTCGATGAAGTCCTCGCTCTCGCCCATGGCCACCACGGCCGGGTACTGGCTGTTTCTCATCGCGCCAGGCAGGTCGGCCTGGTCCAACGAGTCACGCACGACCTGCTTCGACGCCTTGATGGACATCGGCGAGCACTCCAGGATCTGTTCAGCCCACCGGCGAGCCCCGGCGACCGCTTCGCCCTCGGGTACGACCTCGTTGACGAATCCCAGTTCGTGACCTTCGGCCGCCGACACCCGGCGACCGGTCAGGATCATGCCCAGGGCCCGCTTCGAGCCGATCTGGCGGGGAAGGCGCTGGAGGCCCCCGGCGAGGGCGGCCAACCCGACCCGTGGTTCGGGTAGGGCGAACACGGCGTTCTCGGCGGCGACGATCAGGTCGCAGGCGAGGGCGATCTCGAACCCACCACCCATCGACACACCGTTGACGGCGGCGATGACGGGCTTGTCGAGGTCGAATCGGCTGGTGAGACCGGCGAAGCCGTGGGGGGCGCTGAACATCTTGCCGCCCGACGCCTGGTACTTGAGGTCGTTGCCGGCCGAGAAGGCCTTGTCGCCGGCGCCGGTGACGATGGCTACCCACTGCTCGTCGTTGGCCGCGAACTCGTCGAACACCTGGTCGAGCTCGAGGTTGGCGGGCGGGTTGAGGGCGTTGTACACCTCGGGCCGGTTGATGGTGATGAGCATGACATTTCCGTCCTGCTCAACGGTGCAATATTCCAGTTCGGCCACGATTGTCCCTTTCGCTGGTCTGGTCGTAATCTTGCTAGCAGAACCGGTGGCCGCCTGCGGCCCCTAGTCGAGCTCCCAGGCCCGTTCGAGCTCGTCGAGGGAGGCCACAATCCATCGGCGTCGGTCGCGCCGCGGCACCGGAGGGAGCACGACCTCCCGGGGCGCGAGACCGACCAGATCACCCAGCACCGGTCCAAGGTTGTGGTGGGCCGACGCCTCGCTGCTGATCGCGTCGTCGACCATCTGCTCGTTGACCTCGAGCTCGGTGGGCCGCACGATCGGGAGCCGCTTCTCGGGCCGGTCGATCAGGGGCCCGGGGCTGCGACTGTCGGTGTGATGCTGCTGGATGACCCTGGTCAGGATCTGGATCCCCAACCCCACCAACAACAACGCCACGATGATGGCAGGCACCATCCACGGACTCATGATCTCTGGCTCGCCTTGTCGTTTCGCGGCGTACGGCTCACGGTCGCCCCAGTACCTCGGTAGCGGTCTGCGATGCCACGTCGAGGCGGGCGCGGACTGTGTCGAGGGCGCTCAGCGCCGACTCGCGCATGGCCTCGGGCACATCCGACTCGGAGAACCGGGCCCTCTCGAACAGACCGGTGAGCTCGGTGAGAGCATCGCCCCCCTGGCTGCCAGAGGGACCCAGCACCGACAGAGCCCGGCGTATGAATTCGGGCTCACTCTCGGCCGGCCGGCGCTCGGCCCCATTCTCGGCCAGACTCTGCTCGATACGGGCGTAGGCGAAGCGGACGGCGCGGCCCGGGTCGGGCTCGCTCCGGAGATCAATGAGGATCTCGTTGACCAGATCGGCCGCCACGTCCTCGTCCACCGTCTCGAGCCCCTCGCTCAGGTCGGCCCCGGCCGGGGCCGAGATGTAGAGCCCCTCGTCATCGGGTGAGAACTCGACGTCATCCTGATCGAGCGGGATCTCCGGTCGGCGCAGGGCTTGGAACACCAGAGCCACGATGATCAACAACAGGGCGAAAAGGACCAGGGTGGCCACGACCTCGGCCAACTGGGCCCCCTCCTGCGGGCCACTGGGCGCCACGGCCGGAGACGGCAGGTCGTCGACCACACCTCGCACCGTGTCGGCCCCCAGCTCGCGGTCATTGGTCAGCCCCTGTCGAGCGACGGCCCCCACCGAGGTCAGGGTGAGGACCATCGCGCACAAACCAACCCCCAGCACGACCCGACCCGCCGTGCCCACCGAGTCGAGTCGATGACCAATGGCGGTGAGTCTGGGGAGAGCGGGGGCGATTCCGATGGCGGCGATGCCCACCGCGAACCACGCCGCGGGGAGTGATTCGATGCCATCGATTCCCCTGACGGCCACGCCGGTGATCAATACGCCGGCCACGATCAGGGCGGCGCGCATGGCGAAGCCGCTCAGCACTCGGGGCCCCAGGCGGGTGGGCCGCCGTAGATCAATTGACAGCCGGGCCGCTTCGTGGCTACCCAGGGCGGTGAGGGCCAGGACCGTGATGCTGGTCCAGTCACTCGGATCGTTCGGTAGTGACATGCCGGCCAGAATCAGGAGGCAGCTCGAGGCGATCAGCCCGGGGCGCCAGCCGGCCAACAAGCCACCGATCAGGAACACCGCGGCCAACACAGCCAACATCGCGGTACCCGTGCGACCGGAGGTCAGGCCCGCCACCAACCCGCCGGCCAAGAGGATGGCCAAGGACAGGGCGGCGCTGACTCCAGCCAGGAGCGACAGACGTCTCATGACGTGCCCACCCTTCGGACCGATCGGCGGGCGAGCGCGGTGACGATGAGCTCGATGGGCTGACCCTCGTTCCAGGTCACGAGGTTGACTCCCCCCTCGCGCATCTGCTTGGCCAGGGCGGCCCGCCGGAGCCGCCACAGACGTTGGCCCAGGATCTGGGTGGGGTCGCTGTCGGCGGGCAGGTGGGCTTCGGCCGACACCTCGACGGCTGCCACCTCGAGACCGCGAGCCCGGAGCTCGAGGGGAAGCAGGGCCGCTCCGGGGTCGAGGAGGCCGGTGAGGGCCACGATGAGGGTGCCCTGCTGGAGCTCGTGGAGGGGGAGCTGTTCGAGCCGGGGAGGGCGCAGGCCGGGCTCGACGTGGGTCTCGAGCAAGGCATCGGTGAGGTGGGCCTTGTGCATGCGCCCCAGGGCCGGTCGGTACCAGCGGATGGTGCGACCCACGTCGAGCACACCAACCCGGTCGTGGACGGCCAAGCTGCTCTCGGCCAGCTCGAGGGCCGCCCTCACCGATCTCTGCACCAGCCGATCACCCAGAACCCCAAGGTCGCGGAACGAGTCGATGAGCAGAACGAGATCGCCCGACTGGTCCGGGTGGCGGGTCGTGACCCAGCGGTCGCCTCGGCGGGCTGACACCCGCCAGTTGATCGCCCGCGACGGATCGCCTGGGCGCCACGGCCGGACCTCGGCGAAATCGGATCCCTCGCCGTGGGCCCGCGAGCCATGCGCCCCCACCCGGCGATGGAGTCGGGCTGGGGCGACGAGTGCTCGGCGGCTGCCCTCATGGGGGTGGACCCGGATGTTCACATGGGGCCGGATCACCCGCGAGGCAATGAAGAGGCCGAATCGGTCGCGGGCGATGGCGGAGACCAACCCAGGGCTGCTGACCCCCCAGCGATTGGCGACTACGGGGAAGGTCACCGTGGTGCGGCGGCCGGGAGCCATCGAGATCAGGGCTTGGCTCGACCCTTGGGGAGCGTCGAGATCGGGGGGCAGCTCGACGTCGAGCTGGAGCCACGGGATTCCGGTGGTCGTGGTGGCGGTGACGGTCAGCTCGATCTCGTCACCCTCGACACAGCGGGCCGGGCCTTCGACGACCAGATCGATGTCGGGCCACCGGTGGAGTACCACTCCGACCACGAACAGGATCAGGAGGGGGCTGGTGAGGACGATGACCTCGGGCCGCCCGACGATCACCCCCACCCCGAGTCCGAATACGATGGCACCCACGATGAACAGGGCGCGCGGGCTGATCTGTTCGTTGCTGAAGGGCTGGGGCCGGGGGCCGGGGGTTGTCACCGAGAGGGCCGATCAGGTGTTGAGCCGCTCGCGGTCGGCGTCGGTCAGGGTGGTGGGCGTCGGTACCTCATCGAGGACCTCCTGCACCACATCGTCTTCGCGTACGCCGCGGACCCAGGCCTCGGTACGAAGCACGAGACGGTGAGAGAGGACCGAGATGGCGGTGTTCTTCACGTCGTCCGGGGTGGCGAAGCGCCGTCCGGTCAGGGCCGCCCGCGCCCGGGCCACCTTGACGAGGGCCAGGCTGCCGCGGGGGCTGGCCCCGATCTCCAGTGCGGTGTGGGTGCGGGTGGCCTCGACGAGGCGGACTGCGTAGTCGACCACGTCGTCGCCGGCCTCGACGGTCTCGACGGTGGCCTGGAGGCGGCGCAGGCTGGCTGGGTCGGTGACGGTGTCGAGGTCGGGTTGGTCGGTACCGCGATCGAACCGGCGGCGAAGGAGCTCGCGTTCGTGGTCGGGCTCCGGGTAGCCGACCCGGAGACGGAGCAGGAATCGGTCCAGCTGGGCTTCGGGTAGGGGATAGGTGCCCTCGGTCTCCACCGGGTTCTGGGTGGCGATCAACAGGTAGGGGCGGGGGAGTTGGTGGGAGTGACCGTCGACGGTCACCTGGCGTTCCTCCATGGCCTCGAGTGCGGCCGCCTGGGTCTTGGACGGGCTGCGGTTGATCTCGTCGCCCAGGACCAGGTTGGCGAACAGGGGGCCGGGGACGAAGTGGGGGCGCCCATCATCGTCGGGGAGCACTGAGCCGGTGAGGTCGGACGGGATGAGGTCGGGGGTGAACTGGATTCGCGAGAAGTCGAGGCCGGTCACCGTCGCGAGGGATCGGGCAATCAGGGTCTTGGCCACTCCGGGTACGTCCTCGAGGAGGATGTGGCCGTCGGCCAGGAGCCCGGACAAGACCATCTCGAGCACGGCACGCTTGCCCACGACCGCCTTCTCGATCTCGTCGAGGATCGTGCTGGCTGTGCTGGCCAACTCGTCGATCGTCACCGGTTCGTGGCTGACCTGGTCCACTCGGATCCCTTTCCGGGGGCTCGCTGGTTGCCCACGAGTATGGACGTTGCCCCCCGCCTGACGGCAATCAGCCCGTGAACGGCTCACCGTCAGCACGCTCGCGGAACACGAACTCCTCGACCGGTTTGCGGCTCAGCTTGGTGAGCTGCTTGACCGGCTTGCCGATGGGCACCAGGGCGGCCACCGCCTCGTGGGGCTGGAGGCCGAGCATCTCCTGGACCTCGGGCTCGGCCGAGGCGATGAGCGTGGTGAGCGAACCCCCGAAGCCCTCGTTGCGGGCTCCCAGCAGGATGTTCCACACCATCGGGTAGACCGAGCCACCGCTGACGACGCCGATGCGGTCGAGGTGCTGGTCCATCGACGCGACGACGCCCAGGTCTACGGCGACCACCAACACAACCGGTACCTGGTCGAGGTACTTGAACATCTTCACGAAGATGGGCAGGTCCTCGTCGACGGCCGCGGCCTCGATGTCGACCGAGGTAGGGGTGACCGTTTGCCAGTACACCTCACCGGCCTCGGTCTGGGCTGCCGCGATCCGCAGGGCCGGCAGGCAGAGCTCACCCAACTGCTTCTTGGTGGCCGGCTCGCGGACCACGATGACCTTCCAACCCTGACGGTTGCCGCCACTCGGCGCGAACCGAGCGTGGTCGAGGATGCGGTGGAGCACCTCGTCGGGGACCTCGTCGTCGGTGAACCTCCGAGCTGCGAAGGTCGTGCGAAGGGTGTCGTAGAGCTCCATGGGTGGATTGTTCCACGCCCGCTCAGGAGATGGAGGGGGCGACCTCGGCCGGGGCACCCATGGGTGCCGCTGGTTCGCCGGGAGCCACCGGGTCGACCACGAGGTGCGAAGTGGCCGTTGGCGCGATGCAATGAACGGCATGAGCGACCCCCAACCTCGGCCCGGTCTGCCCCGGCCGGCCATCGACACCTCCGAGATTCCCGAACCCGAGCTGCCCCTTCTCCACGACCGGACCTACTCGGTACGGTCCTACCGGCAGTCCCACACCCAGCTGCGCATTCGTGGTCAGGTCCGCGACCAGAAGCCGCCGGGCGTGTACCTCGAAGGCGATCTGGAGCCCTTGACCGTTCATCACATGGTCGTGGACATCATTGTCGAGTACCCGGGCCTCGAGATCAGTGGGGCCGAGGTGGTGATGGAGATCCATCCCCACTCGACGTGCCCCACGATCACCGACCACTACGAGAAGCTCGTCGGCCTATCGATCGCCCGAGGTTTCACCCACCGGATCCGCGACCTGTTCGGCGGCCCCCGGGGATGCACCCACACCACCACCCTGCTCCAGGCCATGGCCCCGGTTGCGGTTCAGTCGATCTGGTCGATGAGGGCGTCAAGCGGGGACGAGGGCACACCCGTCGCCCCACCCCTGCCCGCCAACCCCACCGACGAGCAGATCCGCGACCAGTTCGCCCACAACCTGAACTCGTGTCATGTCTGGGCCGAAGACGGCGACATGATCGACGCCGTGAAGCGAGGCGAGGAGATCGAACCTCCCCTCTGGATCGCCGACCGGGTCGAGAAGCTCGGGCTCGACATGGACGCCTGGCGAGAGCGGTTGGGACGATGAACGACCCGGTCCGGTCGGCCGCCGTAGTCGGCCCGGGGGCCATCGGCCTGACGGCCCTGACCGCTCTGTTGGACCGGGGCCACGACACGGTCGTTTGTGCCCGCACCTCGTTTGACCAGGTTCGCTACCAGGGGCCCGACGGAGAACGCTCCCATTGGGTTCGGGTGCTCACCGACCCCGCCCAGGTCTCGGGCCCGGTAGATCTGGTGGTGCTGGCCACCAAAGCCCATCAGGTCGAGGGTGCCGCAGGCTGGCTGCGAGCCCTGGCAGGATACGACACAGTGGTCACCGTCCTCCAGAACGGGATCGACCACCGCGAGCGGGTCCTACCTCATGTCGGTGGTGCCGCGGTGGTGCCGGCGGTCGTCAATCTGCCTGCGGCCCGGGGTCTCCCGGGCGAGGTCGAGGTCGAGGCTCGTTCGGTTCTCTCGGTACCCGACGATCCGGCCGGACAGAGGGTGGCCGATGCGTTCGCCGGCACCATGCTCGAGGTGACTCTCGTAGCCGACTGGTTGACCGCGGCATGGATGAAGCTGCTCGTCAACTCGTCGCTCGGCATCATCGGTGTGCTCGGGCAGGTACCCAACGGTGCCCTCGCCGACCCCGAGGTGGCTGACCTCGCAACCGCCCTGATCGACGAGGCGGCGGAGGTTGGTCGGGCAGAGGGAGCCGACCTGGCCCCCGACATCGCCGAGACCCTCATCCGCCGGATCGTGGGGCGTACGTCGAACCATGTCTCGTCGATCGTCGCCGACCGGCTGGCCGGACGGCAAAGCGAGTGGCAGGCCCGCAACCAGGTGATCGTCGATCGGGCCGAGCTACACGGAATCTCGGTGCCGCTCAATCGGGCCGGAACCACGCTCATCCGGCTCGGGGAACCCAGCTGAGCCCATCTGGGAACGGGCCGCTCGAGCTGAACCCACCGTCCCTGGAAGACGGGATTGGGCCAGGCCCATACGCGGCTCTCGCCGAAACCGGCTTGGATCGGCTCAGTCCTCGTAGGCCACCACAGTCGAGTCCTCTGTCTCGAGAACCTGGAGGTTGACCTCGACCTTGTCGCCCAGGGTGTTGGCGAGATGGTCGGCCAGGGCGAGCGGGGCGGGTCCGTCGTCGGGACTGGCCACCACCAGGGCGATCGCAGTGCCGCTGCCGGACTCGGTGTCGCCGACCGACAACTCGACCAACTCGCTGTCCGGTGCCTCGATCTCGAGGAAGCTCTCGACCGCGGTGGTCAGGGTTTCTACTGGATCGTCGGCCGGGGTGAGGCGGCCCTTTCCCATGCTGAGGGGCAGGACCACCAGGATCACCGACACTCCCACCCAGCGCAGGCCGGTGGCGATGGCCGCGTTGCCGGACAGGAGTCGGTGGGGAGGCACGAACCCGCAGGCGATGAATGTGATCGTGGCCGACATCGTGATGCCGGCCACGTTGGCGAGGAACAGGAAGAAGGCACCGGTGGCCAGCTGGAATTGACCGAGCTCGATTGTGATACCCACCACAGCCAACGGCGGGACGAGGGCCACCGCCACCGCGACGCCAGTGATGGCGTCGCTGGCCTGGCGGCGAACCTGGGAGTACGCGCCCGCCGCACCGGCGGCCAGGGCGACCCCCAGATCGAGGAGGTTCGGCTGAGTGCGGGCCAGCACCTCGGCCGGAACCGGATTGGGGTCGCCGGGGATGATGGCCGATGCCAGTGCGGCGAGAGCCACCGCACCGGCGGCCCCGACGCCGGCCAGTGCCCCCTGTTTCAGGGCCCGCACCGGCCAGCCCATGACGACGGCGGCGGCCAAACCGAGTATGGGACTCATGAGGGGGGCGACGAGCATGGCCCCGATCACCACCGCAGTGCTGTCGGCGATGAGCCCCAACACGGCGATCACGACCGACATGCACATGAGGGCGGCGAACCGCCACGCGAAGTAGCGGAACCGGGCCCCTTCCTGGAAGAGGTTGGTGATGATGCGCTGGCGGTCCTCGTCGGGGACTCGCAGGGCCTGACTGTGGTTGCGACCCAACCGGCCGAGACCCCGACCGATGACACCGCTGAGCGTGTCCTGGGCCGTGGTCAGGCCCAGTTCTGACACTGCTCGAACCTTGCCGAGCCCTGCCTCCCCGGCTGACAGGGCGCGCCCGATCGGGGTTGAACCAAAGGGGTCCGTGGGCGCCCGGACGCCGGTGACGCCGTTTCCGTAGCGTGTTCGTAACCTTCTTCTGTTCCGGTCGGCACCGGTGCCCAGGCTGTCTCCCGGCGGTGTCGATGTGGACAGGTATCGGCGGCCCACGCCTCGCCGACGATCCCCTTCGTGGCCGGCCATGCCGGACCTCCTGGTGTCCTGATCGTCGGACTCCGAGGGTTGTCTGATCCCCCGTCGTAATGAAACTGTAGCATTTCTGAGACCGAGTGAGAACCCCTCAGCTCCACCGCTGCCCTGCCGATAGGGAAGGTATGACAGCCACTGATCGGCCCGCGCCGTCATTCCTCGATCGACTCTCGGACCGCTACGAGGTGTCGTTGCCCTGCGGTCTGGCCGTGCTCAAGAAGACTGCGATCCTGGGCCGCGAGAAACGTACCCCGCTCGACGGGGTCATCGACGAACTGTCCATCAACGGGGCCCGGATCCGGGTCATCGGGTCGGGCAACTATGCCACCGGTACCCGCATGGGCATCGAGATTCAGGCCAACGGCGGAGTGGTGCGAGTCCGCAACTCCCGCAAGGAAGACGGTGTCACCCTGCTCGGCGTCGAGTTCATGGAGTTGACGCCCGAGCTCGAGCAGAACCTGCACGAAGCCATCGCCCGCATGCGAGGCGACCAAGGCCAGCTCAAGTACGAGTGGGAAAGACGAGGTAGCTGACCGCTCCCCGAACTGCGAGAGTGTCAGGGTGAGCGGCCGCCAATTCATACAGAGTCCTGGACCCACCAACATCCCCGACTCGGTACTCGAAGCATTCCGCCGGCCGGCGGTCGACTTCGGAGGTCCGGAGTTCGCCGAGCTGGTCGACTCGGTCTTCCACGAGCTGCCCGAGCTGTTCGGAGGTGCCCACCGGGTGGTCATGCACCCGTCGGTCGGTCATGGCTCATGGGAGGCCACGCTCGTCAACCTGCTCGAACCCGGGGCCCGCATCCTGCTCCCGGCCAGTGGACTCTTCTCCATGCGGTGGGTCGAGATGGCCAACGACCTCGGCTTCCGGGCCGAGTCCTTCCCCGTCGATCTCCGCCGAGCTCCCGACCCGGCCGAGATCCACGCCCGACTGGCCGCCGACTCCAGTCACGAGATCAAGGCCGTGCTGGTCGCCCATGTCGAGACCTCGACCGGGACGCTGGCCGATCTCGCCGCGGTCCGCCAAGCCCTCGACGACACCGGCCACCCGGCCCTGCTCGTGGTTGACGCGATCGCCTCGTTCGGCACCGAGTGGATACCCATGTCCGAGCTCGGCCTCGACGCCGTCCTGGCGGCCAGTCAGAAAGGGCTGATGATGCCGCCGGGGTTGTCGCTGATCGGGCTCAGTGAGCGGGCGGTCGAGATCGCCCGGACCGGTGGGAGCCCCCGGTCATACTGGCGGTGGGCCGAGCGCTTCGAACCCAAATGGACCTACCAGCGCTTCGGTGGCACTCCGCCCGAGCAGCACCTCTACGCCTTCCGGGCTGCACTCGATCTCATCGCCGCCGAAGGGGGCATCCAGGCGGTCGCCACCCGCCACCGTCGGTTCGCCACCGCGGTCCACCGCACGGTCGAGGCGTGGGGCAAGGAAGGTCCCTGGGAGCTCAACGTCACCGATCCCGCTGAGCGGGCCTCGTCGGTCACGTGCATCCGCAGCGGAGACCTCGACGCCGACACCCTTCGGATTGAGGCCCGCGACCGCTACAACGTGGTGATCGGCGGGGGCATGCTCGAGCTCGCCGGACGAGCCTTCCGGATCGGCCATCTCGGCGACCTGAACGAACCGATGCTGCTGGGCGCCCTCGGAGGCATCGAATTGTCCATGGCCCACCTCGGCCTGCCCCACGGCCCTGGGGTGCGGGCCGCCATCGAAGCCCTGGCCCGGTAGAGCAACCGGGTTGTCGATCCGGCGCCGGTCGGCTCGAATGTTCGGGCAACAACATCAAGAGCGACCCGGCCAGACCGGGTCCAGCAACCTGGGACCGACACCCAAGGTGCTCTGCGGTACATCTCCGAACCGCGATGTGGTCTTCCGCACAGGGACGACAACCAAGTGTCCCGGCCTCAGCCGAGCACGAGAGCACTCCTGGTTCGCTTCGGCCCCCTGAACCCTCAGGATCCCGATCATGAACAACACCAGCGGCGGTCACCTCGAGACCTGGGCCGTCACCGCCGGCCGTACCGACGACCACAACGCCCTCGCCCCGGTTCTGTGGGCGTCAACGGCCTACACGACCGACACGGTCGACCAAGGGCGTCAACTCGCGGCCGGCCCGGGCGCCGCCCGCTTCTACAGCCGGTACGGGAACCCGACGGTGCGCAATTTCGAGGAGGCGGTGGCCGCCCTCGAGGGGGCACCCACGGCCCGGGCCTTCGCCAGCGGGATGGGGGCGATCTCCGCAGTGGTCCTGGGGCTCTGCGGGAAGGGGAGCCACATCGTGGCCCAGAACCGCATGTACGCCGGCACCACCCTCCTGCTCCAGACCGTGTGCCCGCGGTTCGGTATCGACGTGACCTTCGTCGATGCCACCGTGCCTGGCGCCCTCACCGCGGCCGTCCGACCGGGCGAGACGACGCTGGTGCTGACCGAGACCCCGGCCAATCCGCGGCTCGACATCGTCGACCTCGACGAGTTGGGGGCGATCGAGGGGCCCTTCACGGTTGTCGACTCGACGTTCGCCACCCCGCTCGGCCAACAACCCCTGACCCATGGAGTCGACCTGGTGGTGCACTCGGCCACCAAGGCCATGGCCGGCCACAACGACGCCACTCTCGGCGTCGTGGCCGGGGCCACAGACCGGCTCGACTGGTTGTGGTCATTCGCCGTCCTTCAGGGCGCCAATGCGTCGCCCTACGACGCCCTGAACGGGCTGCACGAGTTGGCCGCCCGCCAGATGAAGGTGACCGGAGGCCTGCTCACCATCGACCTCCACGGTGGCCTCGAGGCAGGGACCCGCTTCGTCGAAGGCACTCGCCTAGCCCTGCTGGTCACTTCACTGGGAGGTCCCGAAACGCTGGTGACCCACCCGGCCTCGACCACCCATGTGGGCCTCGATCCCGACCAACTCGATGCCGCGGGGATCGGCCCGGGTACGGTCCGGATCTCGGTCGGGCTCGAACACCCTGATGATCTGGCCGCCGACTCTCTCCAGGCCTTGGCGTGACAGTCTTGATTGGCCCGTTGGGCCCCAAGATGGCCCGACCATGTGGGTCAACCCGCCCAAATGACTCACGTCACAGGCCCTGATGTGCCGATATCTGTGAGGACGCGAGAGAATGGACCGGTGGAGAGACGTGCATCCGCACGCCGACCGCGCTACGAACTGAGTGTGATGGACGAGATCCTGAAGCGGCTGAAGCAGCTCAGCGATGAGATCGACGGCGAGGTCACTGACCGCGGCCGGGTGATCGATGACCTGCTGGACCTGCGAGGCGAGGGCGAAGGGGCCGGCGCGCTGCTGGCCGCCATCGACGTCGCGCTCACCGAACTTCCCGGCCAGACGGTCGTGCCCAATGAGTGGTGGCGTTCGACGCTCGAGAGCCTTGGTGCCGCCGCCCTTCTGGCCGGCGAAACGAGCAGAGCGGTCTGATCCGCACCTGCCCCTGCGGGGGGCGGTAGAGTCTCCACGCGGGCGGAGCCGACCCCTTTGGGAGTCTGCTCATGCTCAACCGACCCTGTGCGAACCCCGGTGACTGGTCGCGCCGCCAACTCTTCGCTGCGGTGCTCATCATCGGTTTCGCCCTTCTCAGCGGTGCCTCACCGGTCCGCTCCGAAGGTGACCTCCAAGACCTGCGTGATGAACGCGACCGCCTCAGTCGCGAACAGGCCGAGGCCACCAGCGAGATCGACGCCCTCCGAGCCGATGAGACGGTCGTGCTCGACGCCATCGACTCTCTCGACGCCGACATCTCCCGCAGCGAGGCCCGGCTGGTCGGGATCGAGAAGGCCGTCGATTCGGCCGAACACGAGGGCGCCGTTCTCGAAGCCCAGATCGCCCAGACGATCTCCGACTCCACCGAGGTGCGCCGCCGGGTGGCCGAGATGGCCGTCGATACCTATGTCCGCGGTGACCTCGGGGGCGACGAGCTCGCCCTACTTGGGGGCGACAACCCGCTCGACGCCGAGCGCTACGAGGCTCTGGTCGAGCTGGTCACCGGTCGGGGTGATCAGGCGGTCGAGGAACTGAGGGCGATCGAAGACGATCTGTCGGTGCTCCGCGAGGACAGGGCCGCGGCCCAGGAGGAAGCGATCCGCCGTCGGGCCGAAGCCCAGGACCAGCTCGTGGCCCTCGACCAGGCCCGCTCCCGCCAGCTCGAGTTCGCGGCCGATGTCGCCGCCCGGATCCGGGCCCGCCAGGCCGAGACCGCCGAGCTCACCACCCACCAGATCCTGGTGTCGGAAGAGATCCGCCAGATCGAGCTGGCCCTGGCCTCGAAGCTGCCGCCGAACGCGACCAGCGGCCCGGTTGTGCCCGCCATGAAGGCCGACGTGGTGGGGGTCAATGCGCCGGCCGGTGACGACACCTATGTGCACGGGGCGATCGCTGATGACCTCGAGAGTCTCTACGCCGCTGCCGCCGCCGACGGCATCGCCCTGGGTGGCTGGGGTTGGCGCGACCCCAGCATGCAGATCGAGGTACGCCGCAACAACTGTGGCGCCAGCGATTGGGAGATCTTCAAGAAGCCGGCCGCCCTCTGCAACCCACCGGCTGCCCGCCCCGGATTCAGTCAGCACGAGGCTGGCCTGGCCGTCGACATCACCTACCAAGGGGCGGTCATCAGTCACGAGTACTCGTTGGCTTTCCGATGGATGGCTGCGAACGCCCACCGGTGGGGTTTCTACAATCTCCCGGGCGAACCCTGGCACTGGAGCACGACCGGGCACTGATTTGATCCCGCCTCCGTGGGTGGGACCTTCAGAGGGCAACGACTCGGGTGGTGGCTCGGCGGGCCACTAGGTTCTCGCTATGCGGTTCGATCTGGTTCTCGACAACGCCGACATCCTCACGATGGACCCCTCGCGGCCTCGGGCCGGGTCGGTTGGCATCATCGGGGGCCAGATTGCTGCCGTGGGGGAGCGGGGCGAGCTGAGCGGGTACGAGGCCGCTACCACCCTTGACCTCGACGGCCGATTCGTCACCCCAGGGTTCAACGACGCCCACAATCACATGCAGGCCTACGGGGCGTCGCTCAACGAGGTGGCCATCGACCCCACTTCGGTGTCCTCGGTCGAGGAGATCGTCGCCGCCGTCGCCGACGCGGCGGCTTCGGCCCCCGACGGCACCTGGGTCATCGGGGCGGGCTACGACCACAACAAGCTGGCCGAGGGCCGCCACCCGAACCGCCACGAGCTCGACCGGGTCAGCCCCGACAACCCGGTTGTCCTCAACCACACCTCAGGACACTTTGCCACCGTGAACACCTCGGCCATGCGCCTGGCCCGGGTCAGCGAGGTCGAGGTCCCGACCGGCGGCGTCGTCGACATGGGGAAGGACGGAACTCCGTCGGGTCTGCTCGAGGAACAGGCCCAGCAGCTCGTCCGCGGCCTACTTCATCCTCGGGCCATCGCCGACATGGTCCTCAACCTCGGTGCCGCCAGCGACCAGTACCTACGGGAAGGGGTCACGAGCTGTCAGGAGGCGGGGGTGGGCGGCATCCTCGGGACCGCCGAACCCCTCGAGCTCGCGGCTTACCAGCAGGCTCATCGGACGGGCCGGCTCCGCGTACGGGTCACGCTCATGGCCTCGGTCGATGCCCTCCACGGCGGTGACCACCACGAGGACGACGACGAGCCGTTCGCCCTCGACCTCGGCCTCCACACCGGATTCGGAGACGACTGGCTACGTTTCGGGCCCACCAAGATCTTCGCCGACGGCTCTCTGATGGGCCGCACCGCCGCCATGTTCGACGACTACGAAGGTGAACCGGGCAACAACGGCTACTTCCAGATGCCCGAAGACCGGTTGCACGGATTGATCCTGGCCGCCCACCGGTCGGGCTGGCAGGTGGCCACCCACGCCATTGGTGACCGGGCCGTGTCGTCGGTGCTCGACGCCTACGCCGAGGCCCTCCGTCAGTACCCCCGAGAGGACCACCGGCACCGCATCGAACACTGCGGGATGTGTCGGGCTGATGACGTCGCACGCATGGCCGCCATGGGCGTCATACCGGTACCGCAGGCCCGGTTCATCTCCGAGATCGGCGACGGCATGCTCGACGCCATTGGGCCAACCCGGGCCGGCGACTGCTACCGCGAGCGATCCTTCCTCGACGCGGGCATCACGGTGCCGGCCAGCTCCGACCGGCCAGTAGTGAACGGTGCCCCATTGCTGGGGATCCACGATCTGGTCAACCAGAAGACCATGACCGACCGGCCCTTCAACCCCGACGAAGCCCTCACGGTGGAGGAGGCGGTGTACGCCTACACGATGGGGTCGGCCCGGGCGTCGTTCGACGAGACCCGCAAGGGTTCGCTCGAGGCCGGCAAGCTGGCTGACCTGGTGGTGCTCGACCGCGACCTCACGGCCGTCGATCCCGACGGCATCGCCGAGACCGGGGTATTGGCCACGATGGTGGGCGGCCGTTTCGAGTACGACGGTATCGGGTTGGGCTGAGGGCTATTCGACCAGATGGATCGGGTCACCACTGACCGCCGCCGACCAGGTGGTCGTGTCCACCGGGGTGCTGGAGAAGGTCATCGTCACCGTGACCCAGCAGTCGAACGGATCGGCGGTGTTGCACGAGTAGTCGGTGGGCAGGTCCACGAGGGCGATCATGGCGTCGCCGTTGCCGTAGCCACTGCTGACGCTGATGCCACAGCTCGAATACATGGGGATCGGGTTGGTGGGGTGTCCGACCCGATCGAACGAACAGTTGCTGAACGTAGTGCCGGATGGTGGGTGCACGTCGACGGTCAACGCTGAGCCGTCGCCAATGTCGTAGAAATCGAGGGTGAGGCGCTGGCCGGCGTACTGGGGGCCGACGCGGGCCAGGTGGAACGTGGTCGGGATGCCGTCGCCCCCAGGCCGGTTGACGAACATGGGCAGGCGTCCCTCGGCGGCCAGCGTCACCCCCGACGACCACACACCGTTGGTGTCCTTGTCACCGAAGCCGGTGCGCAACGAGTATCGGTTGCGGCCCTGAGTGTTGATGCTGTAGTCGGGATTGTTGTAGCTGTTCGGGCGGTTGGACTGGTCCGCGTTGGTCCGGACCTGGATGATGTAGTCACCGGTCTGGACGGCCGCTGAGGGGATCGAGCAGTAGGTGATCCAGTTCCGGAAGTAGTCGCGGAACGGTAGGGCAAGTTCACCGTAGAGGGTGTTGTCCAGCAGTCGGCTGGCGAGGTCGGCCTGGTCGGACGGAACCAGTGATTCGAAGTTCACTGCACACACGATCGGGTTGTCGGTGTTGGTGAAGGCGGTGGTGTCCGGTTCTCGCACGATGACGGTCATCGTGTAGTTGCCGTTCAGCCCGTTGTCGCCCGAGCACCAGGTCGTGTTGCCTCGTTCGAAACGCTCGGGTGGTGACTCGCCCAACGGGGCACCCGGCCCTTCGAAGTTGTCCTGGTACCAGGTCTCCCCACTGGCGTCATCGAACAGCCAACCCACCTTCTCGGTGCATTCGTCCCCGTAGTTGTGATGGAGCGGATCGAATATCTCGAAATTCAGGGGCTGGCCCTGGAGCGCCGTCACCTTGGTGGTGTAGATGTAGCCGTCGGGTTCGAACTCCTGGTTGAGCCCTCCGGAGCAGCCGATGTCGGCTCCACCGCAGTTGTTGTAGGTGTGGTAGCGATCGCCTGAGCCCTTGTTGGTGTTGGGCCCGAAAGTGGCCAGCCAGTAGTTCGGCTGGGGCATGGACGAGTCCGCCGGGTCGTTGCCCAGGAAGTTCTCGGGGCTGCCCATCGGGATGGGTCTCACATATTCGGCGGTAGACGCCCGGCCGATGGTGATGTGGGGGCGGATGATCTGAGAGAAGAAGGTGGGTACCGTGTTGTCCACGATCTCGACGCGGAGCTGGGTGTCGTCGATATCGGTGACGGTGATCGTGATGTCGTCGACACCATTGGTGAACCCGTTGCGGCCGGCGATGTCGAGGGCTTCAGCCTGGGCCAGGCCGAAGTCGGGTTGCCAGATGACGCCGGCGAGCGCGGCCGCGTCGGCGGCGCGCTGGAGTCGGTTGGCCTGTAGGTACCAGGAGCCCAAGTCGATGGCGAATGCCGATACCAGGATCAGGGGCACGAGGAGCAGGGTCGACAACATGAGGATGTAGCCCTCGTCGCCGGTTGTATCGCCGCGGAACCTTCGGGTGGGGCTCTCGTTCACTGGATCTCCGGTTCGAGACGCATGATGACTGAGTCGGTCACTGTGAGGCCCGACCCGGGGAAGAGGCCGGTCCGGTAGGGCAGGAACACCTCGATCCAGACTCCTATCCGGTCGGTGCCGGTGGCCTGGTCGGTGCTGCGCTCGAGGGGGCACCATGCCGCGTCCGGAGCGGTCGGATGGCAGAGGTCGGGGTCGAAGGGGCTGAGGGCCTCGAAGTCTGCCTGGGGCCGCAAGAAGTCAGAAGGGTCGTAGACGTTGCACACGTCAGCGACCGAGGTGCCGGCCTTGCATGCCGCGGGAGGCTCGGTGAGCGTGGCTGCGTCGAAGACCACGATCCGGTTGATCTTGCTGTCGGCCACGTCGCGGATGGCGGCTTCGAGCCCCTTGATCATCCCGTAGTCGGCGAGGCGTTCATCGCCTGAGTTCGAGGCCACCCGGGAACCGGAACGTAGTGCATTGGAGACGGTGAGGGAGTCGCGGAACGCAGAGCCGAACTCGAGTACCCCGGTCACCAACACCATCAGGAAGGGCAGAATCATGGCGAACTCGAGCAGGGCGATGCCGCGATCTTCCCGGCTTCGGCGAGATGAGCTCGACTCGAGCTCGGGTTGCCTCTTCATCGGAGCTGGGGCTCAATTCTCATGACGGTTTCATCGGAGATCGTGACACTGTCTCCGAACATGCCCGTCGCGTAGTCATGGGTCGTTTCGAGGTAGACACCGATGTAGTCCGGAGGGTCGCTGAACGCGACGCTTCGGTTCATCGGACACCACAGGCTGTCCAGTGAGCCGGTTGTGAGGCATCCGAAGTCGCTCAGGGGTCGTTCCAGATCGGAAGAGGTGTACACATTGCACACTCCGGTCACCGAGGTGCCGCTCTTGCAGGCGGCGAGGTCGGTCGTCGACTCGCCCTTCACCGATCCACTCGGGCCACCGGCGTTGAACACCACGATCAGGTCGATGGTGTCATGCCCCATCACGTCCATGTCGTCGGAGATCTGCTGGAGGATGCCGTAGTCGGCGTCGGCGGAATTGCCGCCGGTGGTGGCCACACGAGCCGCGTCCCGAGTGCTGTTGGCGACCGTCAGGTTGTCGCGGTAGGCGAGTCCGTACTCCATGACCCCGAACAGCACGAAGAGGAAGACCGGCGTCACCATGGCGGCTTCCACCAGGGTGCCGCCTCGGTCGCCCGATGCCTGTCGTGCTCGAATCATCGTCCCGTTGCCTCTCCTTCGCTGATACCCATCGACAGGTGAGCGTCGAGTCTTGAGCCGATCCGTCCCTTCTCGTGACTCCCGTGCCGCTGTACGCTCGCCCGCTCAGGCAATCACGGGGGACAGATGACCGAATTCAACCTGATCGGTGTGTTGGCGGCCGTCGCTGATGCGGTTTCCGATCGTGAGGCCCTCGTTCACCGGAACCAGCGATGGACCTTCCGGCAGTTGATCGACCGGTCGGCTTCGGTGGGTGGGTTCCTGTCGGCCCAGGGCCTGGGGTGTCACAGAGATCGGGCCGGCCTCGCTGGTCACGAGAAGGGCCAGGACGCGGTGGCCTTGCTGCTCCACAACCACCCGGCCTATCTCGAGGCCATGCTCGGGTGTTTCGCGGCTCGGACCGCCCCCTTCAACGTCAACCACCGGTACGTGGCCGAGGAGCTCGAGTATGTGGTGGCCGACGCCGGCGCCCGGGCCATCGTGTTCGACGGCCAGCTTGCCCCGAACGTCGCCGAGATCCGCCGCTCGCTTCCTGACGACGTGGTGTTGATCCAGGTCGAGGATGACAGCGGGGCGGACCTGTTGCCGGGCGCCGAGTGGTACTCGGTGGTCACCCAGCACCCTCCCGCGGCCATCGATGACTGCTCGCCCGATGACCTGTACATGCTCTACACCGGAGGCACGACCGGGCAGCCCAAGGGCGTTCTGTGGCGGCAGGCCGACTTCTTCGTTGGTGCCTTGGGTGGGTTCAACCGCGGCGAGGATCGTGAGTTCGAGTCCTACGACGAGTTGGCCGAGCGGGCGCGAACCGGCACACCGTCGAGATGGCTGACCGCTGCACCGTTCATGCATGGAGCGGCCCAGTGGATCGCCCTCCAAGCCTTCTCACTCGGTCACACGGTGGTGCTCAGCGACGAACCCACCCGCTTCGACCCCACCTCGGTCCTCGACACCATCGGCCGTGAGCGGGTGGCCAACCTCCAGATCGTGGGCGACGCATTCGCTCGGCCTCTCCTTCACGCCATGACCACCGACGACGCCGACCTCTCTTCGCTGAAGATGTTGATAAGCGGCGGGGCTCCACTCTCGGCCGGCCTGAAACAGACCTTCTCGGACACCTTCCCTGGCTTGCTCATTCGCGACTCCATCGGATCCTCGGAGACCGGCGTCCAGGGTCGAAACGACACCCGACCCGATGGCACCGCCTCGACCGGAGTCTTCGAGCCCAGCCGTGGTGCCCTGGTCGTCGCGGCCGACTTCGGCCGGGTTCTCGAACCGGGTGATCCCGAGATCGGGTGGTTCGGCATGGTTGGTCGGGTTCCGCTGGGCTATCTGGGCGACGCCGAGAAGACGGAACGTACCTTCCCGGTCATCGACGGTGAGCGGATCGCGGTGCCGGGCGATCGGGCCCAGTGGCTCGAAGACGGCCGTATCGACGTGTTGGGTCGCGACTCGGTCACCATCAACTCCGGCGGCGAGAAGATCTTTGCGGAGGAGGTCGAGGCTGCCCTCAAGGTCAACCCGGCCGTCTGGGACGTCATCGTGTGCGGGCGGCCCAGTGAGAGGTGGGGGAGTGAGGTGGTGGCGCTCGTTCACCTGCACGCCGGTGCCACTGTCACCGACGACGAGCTCGTCTCCGCCTGCGAGGGTCACCTGGCCCGGTACAAGTGGCCGAAGCTCGTCATCCGAGTCGACGAAGTACGGCGAAGCCCGTCCGGCAAACCCGACTACGGGTGGGCCAAGGAGATTGCGGCCGCCCACTGACGGCGAACCGGTCAGGCGAAACGATCGTCGGACGAGTAGTCGTAGTCGATGAGCTCGGAACCGGGGGCGCTGGCGTCGAATGTCCAGTACTGGCGGATCCGGTGGATGCGGCCCTCGACGAACTGGTAGTGCTCGGAGCCTCGCACCGCGAACGGGCGGTCGCCGTCGGTCCCGGTCATGGTCCACTCGATGGCTCCGACGTGGTCGTCGCCCACATAGGTATCGACGATCCAGCGGGCTCCCACCCACTTGGACCGGATCTTGGTCCAGAAGTCACCAATGGTGACCGCCCCGACGACGGGGGCGTGGTTGGTGTCGAAGATGGCCGCGTCTTCGGTGAAATGGTGGGCGATGTCGGCAGCCGATCCCGACGTGCAGGCTTCGAAGTAGCTGCGAACCACCGCTTCGGACATGGCCTCGGGTCCTTCCGGTCAGGGAGTGGACTCAGGATGCCAGGAGGGCGGCGTCGTGGGTGAGGATCTTCTGCTCGAGCTGTCGAAGGGCGGGGCCGGGGAGCAGCCCGGTGAACTCGGCCAGGAGATGGCGGACCCGCTGCATGGTTTGGAGGGCCTCGGGCTGACGGCCCAGCCGGTACAACCCGAGCATCAGCAGCTCCCAGCGGCGTTCGCGCAGTGGGGTCCCGAGCACAAGGGCCTGGAGCTCGCTGACCGCGGTTTCGGCCCGGCCCAAGGTGAGGAGGGCCTGGAGACGGACATCGAAGGCGTCTTGGTACATCTCGAGCAGACGGGCGGTTTCGGCCCTTATGAAATGGCGGCCGTCTATCTCGCCGAACGGCTTGCCACGCCACAAGCCGAGGGCCTCATCCACACAGTCGAGCACTTGGCGGGGGTCGTAGTGGGATCGGGCCTTGGTGTACAGCTGGTCGAAACGGCGGACATCTATCTGCGCGGCTGCCAGGTCGATGCGGTAGCCGTTCGGTTCGGTGCGGACCAGTTCGGTGCCCAGATTCGGGTGGGCCCGGTTCATCACCCGGCGCAGGTTGGCGACGACCTGTTGGATCCCATTCTTGGAGTCGTGGGGCCAGAAGTCACCCCACAGCTCGTCGGCCAGGGCATCGAATGAGACCGTGCCGGGGGCTCCGATGAGAAGCATGGACAGGGCAAGCTTGGCCTGGCCCCGCGGCAAACGAATGGACCTGTTCTCGGCCTTCAGGTCAAGTCCACCCAAGAGCTGGACCTGGATCGTGTATTCCACTCTGCCTCACTGCTCGGGTGTCGTCGTGATCTTCTCATAGGCGGCTCTGCCGTTTGCGACTCTAGGTCGCTTCTGGGTCCCGCGGGTATTCAATTGTGATTCAGACCCGAATGACTGCTCCCAGTCTCAACTGACCAGAACGGCAGGGAAGGGAATCTCTGGGCTGAGTGTCAGGGTTCGGGCGGCAAGGGCGCCGACCTTTCGGGATGAATCGCCCAGTCATTGAGGCGCGCTCCGATCTGGCGCCTTTGCCCGACGGCGATATCGAGCTGCTGGCCAAGCACGTCACCGAAGCGCATCTCGTTGGCGGGCAGACGGTCTTCCGCGAGGGTGAGGAAACGGCACAGCCGGATTGCCCGCCTCTGGCTGGTCTCAACGGGCGGCCGGGTCGCCACCAGCCAGGACCCCATCTCCGAGCTGCTCTCCCCTTGAACTGACCCGATCCTGGTCGATGGGCATTGGTGCGCACCTCACCTGCGGCCAGCCGGCTCGACCGGGGTGGTCTCGGCCTCCTCGTCGGGGTCGTCGTCGTGACCGGGACTGCTGCCGCGGGTCTGGCCGTCGACGCCCTCTGGCGACGCGGGTCCGCGGCTGAGCTGGTGGTGGCGGCCGTCGTGGGCTGCGTGGGGGCCGTGGTTGTCGCCACTCTCGCCTCCCATCGTCGGGCCGTCGAGCGCGGCCTCTTGCGCAGCGTCGAGACCGACAGCCTGACCGGGATGCTCAACCGTCAGAGTCTGGTCATGCGGGCTGCGGAGCTCGAGCTGGACGACGGGTATGCCGTCATGGTCGTGGACCTTGATCGGTTCAAGGCGGTCAACGACACCTACGGCCACCGGGCCGGTGACGAGGTCCTCGTCGAGATCGCGGGACGGTTCCGTCGGATCGCGGACGAGATGGGTTCACCCCTGACCGGCCGACTGGGGGGCGACGAGTTCGTGTTCCTCCTGGGTCCCGCTGACAAGGTCCAGGCCCGCCGTCTGGGCCGTGCCCTGCGCGAGAGCCTCGATCCGCCGGTCAGTGTGGGGGGACGGCCACTACGGGTCCGGGCCTCGGTCGGCTACGCCATTGGTCAGGCCGGACACACCTTCGACGATCTCCTGCTCGAGGCCGACATCGCCGTCCACCAGGCCAAGGAATCGGGCCGTGACCAGATGGTCGAGTTCGGAGCCCGCTTGCGGCGCGACATCCTCAAGGCTCTGCCCCAGGCTCTCGATTCGGGCGAGATCGTCTGTCGGTTCCAGCCCCAGATCGACATCGAGACCGGCGCGGTCGTCGGGCTCGAAGCCCTGGCCCGTTGGGTGACCGACGATGGGGTCATCCCCGCCGGTGAGCTCATCGACACCCTGGAGTGGCTGGGTGAAACCCATCGGCTACTCGAGGCGGTGGTCGAAGCGGTGGCTCGCGCCGCTCACGATCTCGGGGATCTCTACCAGGGTCGTTTCTGGATCAATCTGTCAGCGGCCGACATCGGTCCGGCCGACGCCGCCGGTCGGCTGCTCGAGGTCCTGTCCCGCTCTGGTCTCGATGCCGATCGTTTGGGCATCGAGGTCACCGAGAGTCTTCCCATTCTCGATCTTGCCCATGCCCGTCGCGTCCTGGGCGACCTGCGATCAGCCGGGTACGGCGTGGCGGTCGACGACTTCGGCACGGCCAACACACCACTCCTCTATCTCACAGCCTTGCCGGTGGACCTGGTGAAGCTCGACCGTTCCCTCGTGGTGGATCCCGACAGCCGGCCCGAGAACATGGCCATGCTGCGGGCCATGCGCGAGGTCAGCCGGTCGCTGGACCTCGATGTGGTCGTCGAAGGGGTCGAGACCCGACGACAGGTCGAGCTCTTGCGCGAGCTCGACCTGCGCATCGCCCAGGGTTATGTCTTCGCCCGCCCGATGTCGCCCACTGATCTGCACCGTTACCTGCGGGAACGCCAGGTCGGCCAGACGGGTGCTCCGTCGTCGTCCCAGCTGGCTCGCTAGCCTCTGGTCATGAGTGCTGGGGGCGCCCTCTCTTCGGGGTCGGACCATGATCACGATTCTGCCGGAACCGGTCGGGTCATCGACGGCGCTCTGGGGCTCAACGGTATTCTCCTCGTCGTCCAGGTGGTGGGCGCGGTCCTGTTCGGCAGCCTCGCCCTCGTCGCTGACTCGGTGCACCAGGGAGCTGACGTCATCGCCCTCGTGGTGGCTGCGGTCGGACACCGTCTCGCCTCTCGGGGAGGGAGTGAATCGTTCACCTACGGGCTGAAGCGGATCGAGATCGTCGGCGCCCAGTTCAATGGGGTTCTGCTTGTGGGGTCCGGTGCCTGGATCCTGATCGAGGCCATCGGCCGGCTCGGTCAACCGGTCGAGCTCCGGGCCGGCGGAGTGATCGCGCTGGGCCTGATCGGTCTGCTCATCAATGGAGCCTCCGCCACCGTCCTGCACGGTCACGGCCACGGGAATCTCAACGCCCGGGCGGCGTCCATCCACCTGGCCGTCGATGCCGGTGGGTCGGCCGGAGTGCTCCTGTCTGGCCTCGCGGCGCTCTGGTGGGGTGCCCTGTGGGTCGACCCCGTGGTCTCGCTGGTGCTGGTGGCCGTCGTGGTCGCCCAGGCGGTCCGGCTCATGTGGGCCACCACCCGGGTCCTGCTCGAAGCCAGCCCGTCGGCCACCGAGCTCGAACGCATTCACGGGTTGATCCTGGGCCACGACGGTGTTGTCGAGGTCCATCATCTGCACGTGTGGTCCCTCGACTCGGCCACCACCGCGCTAACTGCCCATGTGGTTGTCGAGCCGTCGGACCTGCATGAGGCTCAGGAACTGGCGAGCGAGCTCGAACAGGCCCTGGCGGCCCAAGGGGTCGACCACGCCACTCTTGCCCTGGAATGCCACCCCTGCGAACCGGTCTCCACCGAGCACTGAATCGGCCCTACCAGGCCGTCGCCTAGTGTCGGGGCGTGGTTGACTACGATCTCGACTCCATTCGCCGCTTTCTGCACGTGGTCGGTGCAGCTGTCTGGGTGGGGGGTCAGATTGTGCTGGCCGCGCTGGTGCCCGTGGCCCGGGCCGCCGGCCCTGATGTCCACCGGGCGGTCACCAACGCCTTCAACCGGGTGGCCTGGCCCTTCTTCGGTCTGGCTGTGGTCACCGGTGTCTGGAGCATCTTCGTGATCGATGTCGTCGACGTGGAGTCCAGTTACAACGTCGCCCTCGGTCTGAAGCTGATCGCCGTCGCCATCTCGGGAACCGCGGCCGCCATCCACACCAACACCACCAGCCCCATGATTCGCGGAGTCACCGGCGGCGGCAGCCTGGTAGCCGGTTTGGCCGCTGTCTATCTGGGGATTGTCTTGGTGGTCGGCTAGAGCTCTCTTGACCCCACCGCCGAGCTTGAGGCACATCGCGTCGCCAGTGACGCGATACGCCTCGAGTTGGCGGGAGTTCAGATCGGCAACTCATCGGGTGGGAGGGGGCTGTTGCTCTCGATCCAGCGGGCGAGGAGCTCGGGGTTGCATCCGGGGCAGAGGTAGACGAGCTTCATCGACTGGATCGACAGCTGGGTACCCCGGGACTTCTCGACAATGGCCTGGAAGGCCGGGCGTACGTCCTCGCGGCCACAGGTCCGACAGCGGGGGGTCAGGTCGCGGTCCCAGACCAGGCCGCACTCCTCGCAGGTGATCGTGATCACCTCGTCGACCTGTTCGCCCAGGAGGTTCTCTTCTTCGCCACAGTTGGTGCAGACCAGATCACTCACCCTGCCAGGGTAGACAGTAGGGTCCGTCGAGCGGGCATCCAAGGGGCCGCGAACGGAGGGTGGCGTGAGCGAGATCTGCGAGCTTTCAGCGGTCGAGATGGCCAGCCGATTGAAGGCGGGTGACTTGTCGGCCCGCGAGACGGTCGAAGCTCACCTGAGCCGCATCGACCTGGTGAATCCTCAGGTCAACGCCATCGTCACCCTGGTTGCCGACCATGCCCGCGAGGCCGCGGCCGCCGCCGACGAGGCTCACGCCGCGGGGGCCGATCTGGGCGTCCTCCACGGCCTGCCCATCGTCCACAAGGACCTGATGGCCACCAAGGGCATCCGCACCACCAGCGGTTCACCCCTGTTCGCCGATCACGTGCCCGACACCGATGCGCTCCAGGCGGAACGGCTGGGAGAGGCCGGGGCTCTGGTGCTGGGGAAGTCGAACACTCCTGAGTTCGGCATGGGCTCCCATACGTTCAATGAGGTCTTCGGAACCACGCTCAACCCCTGGGATCCGTCCCGCACTTGTGGTGGGTCCAGTGGCGGAGCGGCCGTGGCGTTGGCCTGCGGCATGGTGCCCATCGCCGACGGATCCGACATGGGCGGCTCCCTGCGCAACCCGGCCGGGTGGACCAATGTCGTCGGCCATCGGCCGTCACCCGGCCTGGTGCCGTCCTGGCCCAACACCGGTGCCTACGGCCGTCTCTCAGTGCTAGGCCCTATGGGTCGCACGGTCGCCGACGTCGCCCTCCTGCTGGCGGCCATGGCCGGCCCCGACCGACGGGCTCCTCTGTCTCTCCCCGTCAATCCCCGCCAATTCCTCGAGCCCCTCGATGCCGATCACCGTGGTGTCCGCGTGGCCTGGAGTCCCCGGCTCGGCGACCTTCCCATCGACCCGGCGGTACTCGCCGCGGTCGAGTCGGCCCGCTCAGCCTTCGGGCAGGTCGGGGCCACCGTGGTCGACGCCGACCCCGACCTGACCGGCGCCGACGAGGTCTTCCACGTTCTGCGGGCGGTGTACTTCGAGTCGAGTCTGGGCTCGCTCCGCGATGAGCACCCCGACCGGTTCAAGGCGACGGCCAAGTGGAACATCGATGTGGCCCGAGAGATGCCGGCCACCCGCGCCGGTCGGGCCGAAGTCCTCCACAGCCAACTCTTCGAGCGGCTCGTGGGGTTCTTCGACGAGTTCGACTTCCTGGTCACACCCACCACCCAGGTGCCGCCCTTTCCCATCGAGACCGAGTACCCCACCGAGATCGCGGGAGACGAGCTCGAGAACTACATCGAGTGGATGCGGGTCTGCACCCGCATCACCGTCACCGACCGGCCGGCTATCAGCATCCCTGCTGGGTTCACCCCTGAGGGTCTGCCCATCGGGCTCCAGATCGTCGGCCAGCACCACGACGACCTGGGTGTGCTGCGCTTCGCCCATGCCGTCGAGGTCGCGTTGGGCCACACTGGCAGGAAACCGCCCATCCTCGACGGCATCATCTGAATCGTCCCCCTCGTCCGCCAGTCACCTCACCCACTCGAGAGGTACCCGTGAACGACACCGTGAACAATGAGACCCGGGCCACCGAACGGGATCAGGCCGTTGCCGCCGCCATGGCCGACATCCGCGCCATCGCTCCCGGCCCCGCCGAACGCGATCAGGTCGAGCGCATCCTCGCCCGGCTGATCGAGCTGGCCGCCCACCATGATCTCTTTCCGGCCGGCGATTTCCCGCCCCTGGACGACGACCAGCGACCCAGCACGATGTACCGGCTGGCCGAGGACGACGATCACCGGTTCGCGCTGTACGTGAACTCGTGCCGCGACAAGACCGAGGCTCCCGTTCACGATCACACCACGTGGGCGGTCATCGCCGGCATCCAGGGCCAGGAGATCAACCGCTTCTACACCGTCACCGATGAGGGGACGCCCGAGCAGATCGACGAGAAGGTCGTCGAGGCCGGAACCGGGGTCGCCCTGGTGGGCACCGACTTCCACTCGATCCACATCGACGGCGGGGCCCTGAACTTCCACTGCTACGGCTTGGCCCTCGAACAGCTTGATGAGCGTCGTTGGTTCCGCCCCTCTGACTCGACCTGGCAGACCACCATGGCTCCGGGAAAGATCGCCGAAGCCCGGCCCGGTCGCCGGTGAGCATCCGTCGTCTACAACCCGACGAGCTGGGCGAGATGCTCGTCGGTTCGTCTGAGTACGCCATCCTTGACCCCCGCGAGATGGGCGATTACGAAAAGGGCCATCTCTTCCGGGCGTCGGTTGTGCCCCTGAACCGGCTCGAGCTGATGCTGGGCGACCTGGTGCCGCGGCGCGACACCCAGGTCGTCTGGTGCGGTGGCCAGTCCTGGGAAGCCGAGCTGGCCGCCGAGCGGTCCGCGGCCCTGGGCTGGACCGATGTCGCTGTCCTCGACGGAGGCGTCGAGGCCTGGCGGGCGGCTGGTGGTGAGGTGTATTCGGGGGTCAACGTGCCGTCGAAGGCTTTTGGCGAGCTCGTCGAGCGCCAGTTGGGAACACCTCACATCGCGGCGCCTGACCTCCAACAACTCATCGACGACGAGGCCGATCTGGTGGTTCTCGATTCGCGGCCGTTCCCCGAGTTCCACCGCATGAGTATCCCGACGGCCACCGATATGCCAGGGGCCGAGCTGGTGCACCGGGTGCGCGACATGGCTCCCGATCCCGCCACCACGATTGTGGTCAACTGCGCGGGCCGGACCCGCAGCATCATCGGGGCCCAGTCCCTCATCGATGCCGGGGTCCCGAACCGGGTCATGGCCCTGGAGAACGGCACCATGGGCTGGGAGCTGGCCGGCCTCCCCCTCGACCATGGCAGCTCTCGCGCTGCTCCATCTCCCGGTCCCGAGGCCCGGGCGTGGGCCGCCGACGCGGCCGCCGAGGTGGCCACCCGCCACGGGGTCCAGACCATCGATGAGGATCAGCTCACCACCTGGCAGGCCGATAGCTCCCGCACCACGATGATCTTCGACGTGCGGTCACCCGAGGAGTACGAGGCCGGTCACCGGCCCGATTCCTGTTCGGCCCCGGGCGGCCAGCTCGTGCAGGCCACCGATCAATACATGGCCACTCAGAACGCCCGCCTCGTTCTGGTCGACGACGACGGTGTTCGGGCCACCATGACCGCGTCGTGGCTGCGACGCCTCGGATGGGATGACGCTGTCGTCCTGGTGGCTGGGCTGACCGACCGGCTCGAGACCGGGCCCCGCCGGGCCGAGGTGGTCGGAGAACACCCGGCTGCCCTCGTCTCGGCGGCCGAGCTGGCGGGCATCGTGGGCGACACGGCCACGATCGTTGTCGACCTGGCCGCCAGCACCGCTCACCGGAAGGGCCACATACCCGGGGCGTGGTGGACCACCCGGAACCGTCTCGACCAATTGGCGGCCACGACGGCCCGTGCCTCCCGCGTCGTGCTCACCTCCACCGACGATCAGCTGGCCCGCGTCGCCTTCGCCGACGCCGCTCAAGCGTGGGACCCCGACCGCGTTGTCGTACTCGATGGCGGCACTGACGCCTGGGTCGATGCCGGCAACGAGGTCGAGACCGGTCAGGGGCGTCAGCTCGGCCCGGCCCACGACGTGTGGGCCGGACCCATGGCCGGCCGCGACCGCGCCGAAGTCGAAGCCGCCATGAACGCCTACCTGGTCTGGGAGATCGCCCTGACCGACCAGGTCGACGCCGATCCCACAGTGAGGTTCAACCTATGAGCGCGCCCACCGTCGTGCTCGTCCACGGCGCCTGGCACGGGGCCTGGTGCTGGGATGCCGTTCGTGCCGGGCTGGAGGCCCGTGGTATCGACGTGGTGACCCAGGACCTGCCCTTCACGGCGGCCCTGGACGACGTCGACTCTGTCATCGCCACCCTCGACCGGCTCGAGTCAGCGGTATTGGTGGGCCACTCGTACGGCGGCCTGGTCATCACCCAGGCCGCTCTCGAGCGCACCGACGTGAGTCATCTCGTCTATGTGTGCGCCTTCATGGCTGAGGAGGGAGAAGATGTGCGCAGGCGGAGCCTCGAGTTCCCCACCGTGGCCCTCACCGTCGGGATGGTCCACGAGGACGACGGCTGGTTCAGCGTCGACCCTGAAATCGCCCCCGACGCGTTCTACCAGGAGTGCTCTCCGGCCGAGGTCGAACGCGCCCTCTCTCGGCTCCGCCCCATGCGCCGCGGTCCCGTCCGCGAGTACGACCGGGCTCCTTGGCGCGACATCCCCAGCACTTACGCGGTCTGCGCCCGTGACCAGGCCATCCATCCCGACTTCCAGCGTGAGATGGCGGCCCGGGCCACCCACACCGTCGAGTGGGACACCGATCATTCGCCGTTCGTGTCCCGTCCCGACGACGTGGTTGAGCTCCTAGCCGCCACCGTGGCCCGCGTCGAGGCCGAGGGTGGCTGACATGTCCCACACAGCCACCATCCGGGTGCGATTCAACGAGCTCGATCCGTACAACCACGTCAACCATTCGGTGTACGCCACCTACTTCGAGGCGGCCCGGGTCGAGGCCCTCGAATCGGTCGGTATGGGACTCGAGGTCCTGGCCGGTGAGGGCTGGCAGGTCGTGGTGACCGAGCTGCGGGTCCGGTTCAAGCGAGCCGCCGCGGCCGGCGACGTCCTCACCGTCGAGACCAGGGTGGGAGCTGCTACCCGAGCCACCACGACCTGGCATCAGCGCATCCTCCGAGGCGACGACCTGATCGCCGACGCTGAGGTCACCGTGGCCGTCACCGACCGGCGAGGTCGCCCCGTTCGTCCCCCCGACCGGATTCGCGACGGGTTGGGGCGACTGGGCGCCGACCTCTAGCCCGAGAACCTGTCCCCGACTGAACGAGAGAGCCATGACCGATACCACTGACTCCGCTCCGTCTCCGACCCCGACCGACTCGGTGACCATCACTGTCTGGTCCGACTACCTCTGACCGTGGTGCTACGTCGGGACCGTGCGTCTCGATGAGTTGGCTGAGATCGAGGGCGATGGCATCGATATCGAGTGGCGGAGCTTCCTGCTCCGCCCCGCGCCCGAAGAACGCGACTTGCTCGAGTTCACCAAGTACACGATGTCGTGGGAGAGGCCTGGGTCGATGGAGCCCCGGGCCTCATTCAACGAGTGGTCAGGCGGACACGAGCCGCCGGCGTCGAGCGTTCCGTCGGCCGTGGGCGGCAAGGTGGCCGAGTCGTTCGGCGCCGAGAAGTTCGCCGCCTTCCACCACGGCATGCTGAATGCCTACTTCACCGAGAACCGCACCATCTCTGACGTCGACGTCATGGTCGACGTTGCCGAGAAGGCCGGGATCGACCCGACCGAGTTCCTGAGTCGGTGGCACCACAACGGAGACGCCCTCGTGAAACAGGTAGCCGCCGACCACCAGCAGGCATCGATGGCGGGGATCACCGGAGTGCCCGCGGTGGTGGTGGACGGTCGCTACCTGGTGACCGGAGCCGTGGAGGTGGACCACTACCAAGAGGTTCTGGCCCACGTTCGGGCCGAACGAACCCAGGCCACCGAGAGCTAGTCGCAGCGCAGGGCTGGGTCAGTCGCGGCGCAGCGCCGTGTACGAGCCGCCGACGAGCAGTAGGCCACCCAGGACCAGCATCAGGCCACCGGTCAGCAGACCTTGGCCGTCGAAGCCGGTGGCGGCCAGGGCGCCTGCGGCCGCCGGCTGCTGGGTGACGACCTTGCCCTTGACCTCGGCCGCGCTGGTGGTGGTGGTGGCTGAGCCGGTGGGCTTGGCGACGGTAACAGGGCTGACGTCGCCGGTGGCCGTGGTGTCCGTGGTGGTACCGGTGGTGGTGTCCGTGGTGTCGTCGGGCGTGGTGTCCGTGGTGGTACCGGTGGTGGTGTCCGTGGTGTCGTCGGGCGTGGTGTCCGTGGTGGTACCGGTGGTGGTGTCCGTGGTTTCGTCGGGTGCGGTTTCGGCGGGTGCGGTGTCG